>NZ_DATJCY010000130.1:0-30027 GCF_035577925.1 Gelidibacter sp.
CATGTCCTTTAAAACGGAGTGCGTCTGGAACGCCGTCCAATCGGCAGTAACCAATAAAGCGGTGAACAAATTATTTGCCGCATGAAAACCCAATGCCAACTCCAGACCTTCATCCATTAACGTCATAATGCCAAGCATCAGACCAGTACCTATATAATAAACCATGATGATGGGACCAAGTTTATCAACTTCAGGATTTGCAATATGCAACATTCCAAAAACCACAGAAGTGATGAGCAAAGGAATCCATTTTGATTTTGTAGCTACGCCAATACCTTGCATCAAATAGCCTCTGAATAAATATTCTTCAAAACTAGTTTGCAAAGGGACCAAAAGAATTGCAATCACACATAAAATAAGGAATGGCTTTAAATTAAAGTTCAAAACATAATCTTCTGGCGACATAAAACAGCCTATTAAAATCATACCGGAAGATACGGCACCCCAACAGAAAAAAATAAACCAAAAACGTTTCCAATCTATTTTTGGTCGTGCTGTGGTCAAAGCTGTAATTGATTGATTATGTAACCATTTTACGGCTGCTAATAAAAATAATAAACCACCTGCAAAAGGAAGTAAGATAAATACCAAGTTGACATTAGGCTCAAACAATCCCATTAAATACATGGTGTCGTTCATTCGGGATTGGTCAATTGTTCCTCCTTGCATAGTTTTTAAGAGCACGCCAATGGCATGAGGTATTGAAAAAACAAAAACTCCTGCTATGGCAATTATCAACCCGACCACATAGCGCCATCCTTCATGCAATCCTTTAAATGCTTGAGCTATATACATATTTATTTATAAATTAAAATTCCAATGTGCTGTTTTACGGTACTGCAATTTACCATTTTTCACTTCTAGCGGACTGTCAAAATTGTTGGTATATAAGCCACTCGTGCCAAGACCTTGAGGTTTATTGCTTTGTAAAGTGTAGGTCCATTGTGCAATGGCATTTAGGCCAATATTACTTTCCAAAGCACTTGTTATCCAATAACCTGTTTTTGCATTTTCAGCAGCTTCTATCCAAGCCGCACTACCCGAAAATCCGCCTACCAAAGTTGGTTTTAAAATAATATATTGCGGTTGAATGATTTGTAGTAAATCGTGCTTATTTGTTACATCAAAAACGCCAATTAATTCCTCATCCAACGCAATATCAAGAGGTGTCGTTTGGCACAATTTTGCCATTTCCTCCACTTGCCCTTGTTTGATAGGCTGTTCAATAGAATGTAATTGGTAATCTGACAAACGTTTCAATTTCTCCAAGGCATCAGCCGGCGAAAACGCGCCGTTGGCATCCACTCGCAATTCTATATCTTCTGCTGAAAAGTGAGTCCTGATGGATTTCAAAAGGTCTAATTCCGTTTGAAAATCGATGGCTCCAATTTTGAGTTTAATACAAGAAAAACCTTCTTCAATTTTAGTTTTTATTTGATCTTTCATAAAACTTTCCGTTCCCATCCAGATCAATCCATTAATCGGGATCTGATCTTGGGATTCCGTAAATTTGGAAGGAAATAATTCAAAAGGTTTGCCATTTTCCAAATCCAGAAATGCCATTTCTACACCAAACTGAATGCTTGGAAAGGCTTTTAATTTGTCCAGCAATACTTCTTTTCCCAAGAAAATATTTTTACAGGTCCAACTTAAAATTGCTTCAAAATCTGCACGATCATCAATGGACAAACCTTTGAACATGCCACATTCACCGATTCCCTTTTTTCCTTCGGAATCAATGATTATAAACCAAGTATCTTTAGTTTTGAGAATGCCCCGCGATGTACCGCTAGGTTGTTTAAACTGCAGTGTGTATTTCTGAAATGTTGCTGTCATAATTATGACCAAAAATAGTCAAATAATTTTGTATTTTTAGGAATGGAAAGACAACTATCAATTGTAATTCATTCAACAAAATCATAATCCTAATTAAACCAAACCACTAAACTACATTTCACATATGCCAGAATTTCCAAATATCATTCTTTATGCCATTCCATTTTTTATCATTTCGATGTTGTTGGAACTTTATGTTAGCATCAAACAACACCGAAAAACCTATGAAGTTAAAGATGCTTTTACTTCCATAACTATGGGATTGGGCAATGTTTTTTTAGGTTTTATCAGTAAAGCTATTGTTATTGGTGCATTCATGGTTATTTATGAAAACTTAAGAATTTTTACCATTCCTTTGGCTTGGTGGAGTTTTGTTTTGCTTTTTTTTGCTGATGACTTCTCGTATTATTGGTTTCATCGCATTTCGCACGAAAATCGTTTTTTTTGGGCCTCGCATGTCGTGCACCACTCTTCTGAACATTATAATTTAAGTACAGCATTGCGCCAAACTTGGTCTGGCGGTTTTTTTTCATTTGTATTTTGGTTGTGGCTACCTTTGATCGGGTTTCATCCTGGAATGATTTTATTACAGATGTCCGTTAGTTTATTGTATCAATTTTGGATTCATACCGAAGCCATAGATAAAATGCCCAAATGGTTTGAAGCGGTCATGAACACACCATCGCACCACAGGGTGCATCATGGGAGCAATCCCATATATTTAGATAGAAATCATGCCGGTATTTTAATTGTCTGGGACAAACTCTTTGGCACTTTCCAACCAGAACTTAAAGATGAAAAGGTAGTTTATGGTTTGGTATCCAACATCAAAACTCATAATCCATTAAAAGTTGCTTTTCATGAATGGATTGGAATGGGCAAAGATGTCTTTTTAGGAAAAAAATCACTCCAAGATCGGGCAAAATATATTGTAAAACCACCTGGATGGAAACACGACGGCACCGGAAAAATGAGCGATGATCTGCGCATGGAATGGCAGGAACAATCGTCAATCAAAATAGAGTAATAATTACAAAATAATCATTTTTCAATTTTATACTTAAATTCATCAACATGTATTTCGACAATAAGGTTATTTGGATTACTGGTGCTTCCAGCGGTATTGGCAAGGCGTTGGCACTAGCGCTATCGCAATATGATTGTAAATTGATTTTATCTGCACGTCGTACAGAAATTCTTGAAGATGTCAAAACGCAATGTAAAAACACGGAGCACGTGGCTGTATTACCTTTTGATTTAGCCGATTATGAAAAAATGGAGCCTGTTAGCTTAAAAGCCATCAACAGCTTTGGACACGTTGATATTCTTATAAATAATGGCGGCATCAGTCAAAGGTCATTAATCATGGATACGGATATTTCGGTATATAAAACCTTGATGGATGTTGATTATTTAGGAACGATAGCCTTGTCCAAAGCATTATTACCGCATTTTGTAAAGCGCAAAAGTGGCCATTTTGTAACGGTCACCAGTTTAATGGGTAAATTTAGTAGTCCGTACCGGTCCGGATATTGCGGTGCCAAACATGCTTTACATGGTTTTTTTGATGCTTTAAGATTAGAACACGAAAACGATCATATTAAGGTAACCTTGATCTGTCCAGGATTTGTGAACACGCAAGTAGCTCGAAATGCGATTACCGGAGATGGTAGTTTGCAGCAAACGCAAGATGCATCAACTGAAAATGGGTTGCATGTTGATGTTTTTGCAAAACGGATGCTCAAAGCAATAACCAAAGAAAAATTTGAAGCCTATATCGGTAAAAAAGAGGTTTTGGGAATTTATATCAAACGATTTTTCCCAAGAATGATACATAATGTAGTTTCTAAGAGCAAAGTACGCTAAAATTTCTATGCTTTTTTATGTTGAATTTACTAAGAGCCTGTTTAAATTTTAACGAAATATTTATTTTGTAGGGGTTTATTTTTCCTAGTTGACTTTTTATGCTCTTGTTAACATCCTCTAATTTTTTAAACTGGCTCTAAAACCACAAGGATTTAACTTAAATAATATATTATTGGGTCTGCGTGTATTAAAACTTGATATCGCCTTTTCTTTAGACTTATATTTACTAAATTCGTAGATGATGGCGCAAGTATTTAATCGCTTTTAAAAGGATTTGCGCAACTTAATCCAACCCAAATGACTCTTGAGAAATCTGCAATTAAAACCACCTATTTTAGTATTATTAGTAATACCATTTTAGCTATTATTAAAGTAGTTGCAGGAGTTTTTGGCAATTCGTACGCTTTAATTGCCGATGGTATAGAATCTACATCTGATATTTTTGCTTCCTTTTTAATATTAATAGGATTTAAATATGCCGAACGTCCTGCAGATGAAAACCACCCGTACGGACATGGTAAAATTGAACCAATAATTACCTTTGGTGTGGTTGCTTTTTTAGTTGTTTCAGCTACTATTATTGCCTATACAAGCATTCAAAATATTTCGACACCGCATCATCTACCTGAATCTTGGACATTGATTGTGTTGGGAATTATTATAATCTGGAAAGAAATTTCTTATCAAATTGTCATCCGGAAAAGTAAACTCACCAATAGCAGTTCACTTAAAGCCGATGCTTGGCACCATCGGAGTGATGCCATCACTTCTGTTATGGCTTTTATAGGAATTTCAATAGCTTTGATATTTGGCGAAGGTTATGAAAATGCCGATGACTGGGCCGCATTATTTGCTTCAGCTTTTATTTTGTATAACAGTTATTTGATCTTAAGACCGGCTTTGGGCGAAGTGATGGACGAACAACTTTACGATGGTCTCATTATGCAAATTAGAAAACGATCATTGGAAGTTTCTGGGGTTTTAGCCACCGAAAAATGTTTTGTAAGAAAATCGGGAATGAAATTCCACGTCGATTTACATGTTATTGTAGATGGTGAAATCTCAGTCATTGCCGGACACGACATTGCACACCACGTCAAAGATCATTTAGTAGCTAAAATACCCAATCTTGGAAATGTGCTGATCCACATTGAACCAAATGAATAACAAGTATCTTCCGATATCCTAGCATTCTTTTGGATTATTTGCCATTGGGATGTGTTCTTCTTGTTTTTTTGGAAACTTCTGGTTTTGAATCAACACCGCCAGATTCTATTAAATAATTGGCCAAAAGTTTGTCTATCAATTCTTCTTTTGTCAAATGATGGAATATGGTTTTAATCTGTGCTCTAAAATCATTCGAAACCTCGCGATTGGGTTTGGTTTTAAATACTTTTCTAGCCCATAAAAGCGCATTATTTTCTTCGATACTTTGCGCATCTGCTTTTTGAAATTCTGTAAAAACAATACCTAACTCATTTTCAAAATCAGCTATATCTTCAACTTCATCCTCTTGTAAAATAGTTAGTGACAATCCGTTGGCTCCTGCCCGTGCCGTTCTGCCACTCCGATGCACATAAGCTTCATAAGTATCGGGAAGATGGTAATTGATTACAAATGAAACATTTTTAACGTCAATGCCACGCGCTGCCAAATCGGTAGCAACAAGCAGATTAAGATGGCCATCCCTAAATTGGCCCATCACCCGATCGCGAATGCCTTGCGTTAAACTGCCGTGCAACGCACCTGATGAAAATTTGTTGATCGCCAGATTTTTTGCAAGTTTATTTACAGCTGCTTTGGTCTTACAAAAAATAATGCCCTGTTGTCCTTCTCTACTGTTCAAAAAATGAAGCAAAACGTCGAGTTTTTCAATTGGCTCTACCACAACATATTGGTGATCGATACCTAAATGTCCCACGGTTTCCATATCGGTTTCAATATGAATTACATTTTTGGACATATAGTTCTGAACTAATTGTTTTAATGCTCCTGGCATGGTAGCAGTAAAAAGAAACGTCCGTTTTGATCTAGGAATTTCCTTAACAATATGGTCAATATCCTCTTTTAAAGCACTGATCATTTCATCAGCTTCATCCAAGACAAAATATTTAGTGGTTTTAATATTTATAACCTCACGTTTTATCAAATCCACCAAACGACCAGGTGTTGCAACCAAAATATGTGTTGTTGATTCCAAACGTTCTATCTGAGGTTTTAAGGGAATACCACCAAATAAACCCGCAATAGAAATATTGGGACTATGGGCTGCAAATGCCAATAAGTTATTATAAACTTGCTGACCCAATTCGCGTGTTGGCGTTAAAATTACAGCCTGAATATTTTCGTTATTTATATCAATCAATTGGAGCAAAGGCAGGCCAAAAACAGCCGTTTTACCGGTACCCGTTTTAGCCAAAACAACAACATCTTCTTTTTGTTTTAGAATTACAGGAATTGTTTTTTCCTGAATATCGGTAGGAACAGAAATGTGCAAACTGGTTAAACTTTTCTGTAATTGATCATTAATTCCTAAGTCGGAAAATTGTCTTGACATACCCTTAATTTTTGACAAAGATAACGACAGTTTTTCAGAGAAGGTAGGACAATGATTAGAATTATATACGATATAAAATCTGGCTCTAAAAATTATTTAAGTTACTTTTCTGCATTTAGCTCATCCATAATTTCGGCAAATAATTCATAAGACTTGATTCTATCCATCACATCATAAATATTAGTAACGGCAATGAGTTCATCGGCTTTGGTTTGGTTTAAAAACGCTCTCACCTGCTCCTTTACTGTAGCTTTTGTGCCAATGAATGAATACTTCAACATTTGGTGAATTTGCGGATGTTGCATAACGTCCATAAGATCCTGAGTCATTGGTGCTGGCGGTTGTAGATATTCTCTTTTTCCTGTAAAAATCCCCAAAAACATTCGTATTAATGAAGTTGCAAAACTCTGGGCTTCTTCATCAGTTTCTGCAATAATAATATTGACTCCCGCCATAACATAAGGTTTTTGGAGAAATTCCGAAGGCTGAAAATTATTTCTGTAGATGGTAATCGCTTCATCTAAATATTTTGTAGCAAAGTGACTGGCAAACGCATAAGGCATTCCTTTTTTTGCTGCCAAATGTGCACTGTCTGTACTTGAACCCAGAATATAAATAGGAACGTTAACTCCTTCTGCAACTGTTGCCCGCACTTTAGAATGCACATTGTCCAAAGAAAAATATTTTTGTATTTCTGCCATATTCTCAGGAAACGAATGGGCAGCCTGCATAAAATCAGGACGAATTGCGTGAGCCGTTTCCCTATCGGTTCCTGGTGCTCTGCCAAGCCCTAAATCGATGCGGTTAGGATATAAAGATCCCAAAGTTCCAAACTGTTCGGCTACAATTAATGGCGAATGGTTGGGCAACATAATTCCACCAGATCCAACACGAATGGAATTGGTTCCTTCGGCAATATATCCGATAAGAATTGAAGTAGCACTACTACCAATATTAACAGCATTGTGATGCTCGGCCAACCAAAAACGTGTGTAATTAAATTTTTCGGCGTGTTGTGCCAGTTTCAACGAATTGCTAAATGTTTCTTTAAGGCTATGCCCTTCAGAAACTAAGGCGAGTTCTAAAATGGAATATGCTGATTTTGAAAGATTCATATATTGTTAAGTTATGGGATATTAAAATTTAATGATTTTTATCCTAAACCACGAAATTACAGCATTAATTCCTGTTTTACTGTTAGGGCAATGTTAATCCGATTAAGAGATCATGAGCTTCCTATGATCTAACTTCTATGGATATCAGTTATAATTTAGAAATGAAAATATAGTGTTATTTTAATAGTTTAAATGGTTATAAAATTCTAAAGAATATATCAACCTTTACAATAATTGAAATATTTGCTATGATAGTGACCGTTTTTAGGTATGTTGCCGAATTATTTTCAGAAAGCAATTAAGAAGTTTTTTTATTAAACTGATATGATCTGAATATTCATAAAGTCTATTCAAATTTCAATAAATAATAATCACTAAAAAATAACAACGATGAGCAAAACAACCTTAAAAGTAAATAACAACGGTTCACTAAGAATAAGTGGCGATTTTGAAATTGTCGATAAAGATGGAAATGTCTATGACCTTGGTGGTCGTGATGTTATTTCGCTATGTAGATGCGGACTTTCAGCCAATAAACCGTTTTGTGATGGTTCACATAGAAATCATTTTGAACATGACGCTGTAGCTTTTGACCTGCCTCCAAAACCTGGTATATAAACTGGTTTATAGAAAACACCGCTTACCAACAAACACAGCTTAAGTTGCTAAAAAACTGGACCTTAAATCTCTAGGACTTTCACCCTTAAGATTTTAAAAACCCAATTGAAGTAACTTAAGCTTTGAATAACTTCTTTACTGGGATTCCTAAAATGAGGACCACGTTGTGTGTACTTAAACAAAGTCTCAACAAGCTGCGCACTCAATAATATTGAAAAAAATATCCATCGGAAACTACAGCGCATAAGCTTGTTGTATTATTTTAAAACAATAGTAGTAAAGAATCTACAAAATACTTATTCGTTTTGAAGCTTTTTAACTTCTTCATTGGCCAACACTAAATCATTAATTAAAGAGGTCAAAAAAACAGTTGCAGTGGTATTTGCAATGCCGTTGGTTTCAATCTGTTTGTTGATTTCGTTTAATTGTTCTTCTTTTTCAGCATCTGAGCGGAAAAACTTAAAACTCTGAATTTCGGCAAGTTTTGCATTTAAGCCTTGTCTTTGTTTTTTTAACTGATCCATCTTTACACGATGGTTACGGATATCATTTTCGATAACACAGACTTTGTGTACAGTGAGCAAACTATCCAGTTGTTTTTTATAATCCGTTTGGGCGGTTAATTCTATAGAAAATAACAATACAATCAATAAGATATATAGTCTCATACTATCAGTTATTTAAAACGCTGCAAAATTATACATTTTTCATGTTTAAAAATGTGATTCCCAGTAAATTTTAAACTTGAAAAATACGAATATCTGCGCTATACTCACCAATTCTATTAAAACTTAACTTTTAATGATAAAAATCATGTATTATGACTAGATGATGTGCTAGTTTTACTCCCAACAACCAAAAATAAAACAATCATGTACAAACCACTACTTTTGAATGCCAATTGGAATAACGGCGTTTTTATGATCGTCATTTTCGCTATCGTTTGTGTCTCATTGGTAGCTATTGTCGTTAATTTTATGATGAGCGATAAGAAAAAAAATGATTCAGAACCCACTGAATAGCTCATTTTATCAAAGTTTGATTAATTATAACATATTTTTATCGAGCTCTTGTTATCGATAAAAACAATGCGCTGTTTTGAATATTCAAACAAGACGTAGCGGATGTTTGTTTTCAAAAATACAACATTCAATCATTCATTATTATATGTAATAGGTCGTTGCATCCTAATCTTTCTTCACATTTAAAATTCAAGTTAAAAACTCTTGTGCTTTTTAATTTTATATGAACTAGGCGTTTTTAAATTTCTAATTTATTGATTTCAAATTAAATTCATTTGAAAATAAAATTTTGAATTTGTAAAAAAAATCTTAACTTTATTATGATTTCCCCTGATTAAACTTTTTAATAGTTTTTAAAATTTTGACTAAATAGACCATCATCTTATTTAGTACATTGTTTTTAATTTATACTATATATATGGCTTCATCTCAATCAGGATTACACAAACACAATTCCAATTCGACATTCGTTGACAATCGCAAATGGCAGCTTGCACTCCAATATTCAGACATTGGCATGTGGGAATTTGATGCTGCGTTAAACCGTGTTTACTTTTCTGAAGGTTCAAGAAAAATTATTGGAGTTACCGATCCTAATTTTGGAGTCGACCCACAGGACTGGAACAAACGTGTGCATCCCGACGATTTGGAAAAATATTATCAAGACTTTCAAGATCATTTGAATGGCTTGACATGCATGTATGAAAATCAACATCGAATACGTTGTGAAAATGGCACCTATAAATGGATTCGTGATAGAGGTAAAATTGTAGAATGGGACAAAAACAACAAAGTAAAGCGAGTAATTGGCACACATACCGATATTACCGCTCAAAAACAGCATGAAAACACCATAAACGACTCATTATTAATTGTTACTGAACACAATAACAAGCTCAAAAACTTTGCGCACATTGTCAGCCATAACCTTAAACAACATACAGGAAATTTTGAGAGTTTATTGGACTTTTATGAGGATAGCGATTCGGAAGAAGAGAAAAAAGAAATCATGAAACATTTGCGTGATCTTTCACTTTCATTAACAAAGACCATTGCCAACCTTCATGACATAGTAAGCGTACAAAACATTAAAACCAATAAAGTAAAAAAGATTTATCTTGCCAAGGAGATCGATCATATTTTGCGTACTCTTCATAGTGTGATTATTGAGAACAATGCTGTCATTAAAAATAATATAAACGAAAAATTATTTCTATATTTTAATTACTCCTATTTTGAAAGCATCATTCAAAATCTGCTTTCAAATGCCGTGAAATACAAACATCCTGATAGAAATCCTGTCATTTCTATTGATTGCGTATATGATAAGAAAGATTTTAAACTTATGGTTTCTGATAATGGAATAGGAATTGATCTCAATAAATATGGAAAAGATATTTTTGGACTGTACAAAACGTTCCATAAAAATAAAGATGCTGAAGGTATTGGATTGTATTTAATTAAAAATCAAATTGAAAATTTTGGAGGTGAAATTACGGTAGATAGCGAGGTTAATGTAGGAACCACGTTTACAATTCATGCTAGAAATAGAAGAAAAAACTGAGTATCTATAAATTAAAGTACATCCAGTTTTTTATAATTTTTTTTTAAAAAGGACATTCAACTTTCTGATACTAAAAATTTAATAATCTAAAAGCAACAAAGTCCATTTAGTTTTTTCACATCATCTCAATAAACAGAATACTCTTTTTCCATACCAACTTTTAACTTTATAAACACACAGCCATGAAAAAAAACTTAATCTTATTATCAACATTTTTTGTTACCTTAATAACTATGGCTCAAAACTTACAGGTCATTTCATATCAAGACGGTCAAATTCAACATCAAGGCGAAGCGATTATAGTGAAACCAGGAAATGCAGGAGTTTTAATTCTTCCTGCTTGGATGGGCATTGACAATGAAGCCCGAACCGCTGCAAAGGACTTGTCACAAAAAGGTTATAATGTATTTATTGCCGATATTTACGGACAAGCTGCAACTCCAAAAACACCTGAAGATGCAAAAAGGAATTCATCTTTCTACAAGGAAAACTATCAAAACTACCGTCATAAAATAGAAATCGCGCTTCAGGAATTCATCAAATTAGGAGCTAATAAAGATAAAATCGCCGTAATAGGTTATTGTTTTGGCGGCACTGGCACTTTGGAAGCGGCACGTGCCAACCTCCCTTTTACAGGCGTTGTTTCCATTCACGGCGGATTGAAAAAAGTGGACTCGACTTATAATAAAATCAATCCAAAAATATTGGTCGTACATCCAGCCGAAGATCAATCCGTTTCTGAGCAAGATATTGATCTTTTAATGGCCGAAATGCGAAAAGGCGAAGCCGATTGGCAATTTATTTATTATGCCGATAGCAAACATACATTTACAAATCCTGAATCTAAAGATTATAACCCAATTATGGCAAAACGGGCATGGCAACACACCTTACTTTTTCTGGATGAAGTTTTAAATTAGTAACAGTTAACTTCATAAATTCGATAAACTCAATAAACTGGAATATCTTTGTAATTAAATTAGAATTTTAAGATTCAAACACGCCACCAGTTAATGACCGAACTCGAAATAATACATGAAACCAACAATTATATTGTTGTCAACAAAAAAGCCGGACGTATCAGCGAAAAAAGTCCTTATGAATCGAACACAGTCGAAGATCAGGTTTTTCAATATCTTCTAAAAAACATCAAAAAACCTTATGTCGGCGTCGTTCATCGCTTAGATCGTGTAACCAGCGGCGTATTGATTTTTGCTAAGAAAAAAAGTATCTTAGCGGAATTAAATCTTCTTTTTAGTAGTCGAAAAGTACAAAAAACCTATTTGGCCATTGTATCAAGCAAACCACCAAAAAACAAAGGCACTTTAATAAATTTTTTGGTAAAAAATAATCTTGAGAAGAAAGCCGAAATTGTTCCTACAAAAACAAAAAACTCGCAAGACTGCCGGTTGACTTATGAAGTTATTGGCCAAAATAAATTTGGTTACCTCTTAAAGATCAATCCTACCACTGGCCGTTTTCATCAAATTAGAGCACAATTATCGCATTTGGGACTTCCAATTATTGGTGACAAAAAATATGGATCAGAACAAGAATATTTTCCACTTTCAATTGGTTTACATGCCTTGAAAATAGCTTATAAAATTCAAGATTCTGATGAATTAACAGTTTTTGAAGCAAAAATGCCCAACAATCCGTTTTGGAAATTCGAAGATATTATATCAACAAATAAAATATAACACTCATGGAAAACAAAATGAAAATAGAAATTTGGAGTGACGTCATGTGTCCGTTTTGCTATATAGGAAAAAGAAACCTTGAAGCTGCACTTGAGCAATTTGAGCACAAAAACAATATTGAAATAATCTGGAAAAGTTTTCAATTAGACCCCACCATTCCTGACGATGTTAATGAAAGTCATCAGGAATATCTTGAAAAACGCATAGGTTTGTCGGCAGCACAAGTAAAAAGTATGCTGGATAACGTGACGCAAACGGCCAAAAATGTTGGATTGGACTATGATTTGGATAAATCTGTCGTTGCCAATTCTTTTAATGCCCATAAACTCATACAATTTGCCAAAACAAAAAACTTGGGTGATGAAGCAGAAGAACAACTGTTTAAGGCATTTTTTATCGAAGGAAAAAATATCAATAATTTAGATACGCTTCTTGATTTAGGTAAAAAAATAGGTCTAGATGTCAATGAACTAAAAACCGCTTTGAATGATGAAAAATATGCAAATTTAGTAAATCAAGATATCCAAGAAGGTCAGCAAATTGGTGTTCAAGGTGTTCCTTTTTTTGTACTCAATAGGAAATATGCAGTTTCTGGCGCTCAGCCATCCCAGCTTTTTCTGGAAAGTTTAGAAAAAAGTTTTGACAATTGGCAAACACGGAATTCCATAACCAAATTAGACATTACTGAAGGGCAATCATGTACCACCGACGGTATTTGTGATTAAAAAATAAGAGCATCAACTATGGGGGATTTTTTTCCTAATCAGAGATATACAAGTACTGGAGAACCTGAACTTGGCTTGGGCATCGTTACAGACGTCAGCAAAGGAAGGGTTCAGATTTATTTTCCATTAGCTGATGAAACGCGATTGTACGCTTCAGAGAATGCACCTTTAAACCGTGTTGTTTTTAAAGTTGGAAATACCATTGTGGACAATAAAGGACAATCCATTGTCATTGAAAAAATACAGTTTGAAGATCAACTTTACAATTATTATGGTAATGGCAAAAAACTTCTGGAATCAGAAATTGCCGATGGTTCAGTAACCCATAGTGTTGACGACCGACTTTTTATGGGCGATGTAGATTCACCAGAACTATTTGCACTTCGAAGAGATACACTTTACCATAATTATAACCGAAGAATTTCTCCTGTACACGGATTTGTTGGTGCTAAAATAGACCTCATTCCCCATCAACTTTATATTGCACATGAAGTAAGCTCACGATTTGCACCGCGTGTACTATTGTCGGACCAAGTTGGATTGGGAAAAACTATCGAAGCGTGCTTAATTCTGCATCGTATGCTAATAACCGGTCGGGCATCACGAGCACTTATACTTGTGCCAGATTCGCTCGTGCACCAATGGTTTGTAGAATTACTTCGAAAATTTGGTTTATGGTTTAACATTTTTGATGAAGAACGTTGCATTTCTCTTGAAGAAAGTGCCCCCGATGGAAATCCGTTTTTGGACGATCAACTTGTTATTTGCAGTATTGATTTTTTAGCCAATTCACAAAAGAGAAGTCAACAAGCTATTTCTGCCAATTGGGATTTATTAATTGTAGATGAAGCCCATCATTTAGAATGGTCCGTTAATGATATAAGTCCTGAATATGCTATTGTAGAATTATTGTGCCATGCGGCAAAAGGATTGCTTTTGCTTACGGCAACTCCCGAACAATTAGGCGTAGAAAGTCATTTTGCACGTCTTAGATTACTTGATCCCAATAGATATAATAATCTTGAAGATTTTTTAAACGAAGCCAAAGATCAAAAAAACATAGCTGCCGTAGTTGAGAAATTGTTCAACAAAACCACATTAAATCAAAAAGATTACCAATTATTAGAAACTTTATTTCCTAAAGAACGGATTAGCGCTTTAGCTAAAAACGATGCTACTACAACTCATAATCTTATTGAAGATTTATTAGACCAACATGGACCGGGCCGCGTTATTTTTAGAAACACACGTTTGGCCATGAGCGGTTTCCCTAAACGCATCACGCATTTAGCTCCAATTGAGGTTGAAGAAAATCGTGAACAATGGCTTGAACGTGCCTCTCAAGAATTTGAGTTTGATAGAGATCCACATCTTAAAACAACCAAGGAACAAGAATTTTGGTTTGATAATGATCCGCGCGTCAAATGGGTTTTACAGAAAATGAAAGCTGTTTATCCTGAAAAAATAGTGCTCATTTGCACATCCAAAGAAAAAGTCCAAGCTTTGGAAGCTGCGATTGTAAGAGCTATTAATCTTAACGTGAGTGTTTTTCATGAAGACCTCACTCTTGTACAACGCGATAGAAATGCAGCTTGGTTTGCTGAACATGACAGAGCGCAAATCCTGCTATGCTCTGAAATAGGAAGTGAAGGCCGCAATTTTCAATTTGTACATCATCTGATCCTTTTTGATGTTCCGTTCCATCCCGAATTATTGGAGCAACGCATAGGCCGTTTGGATCGGATTGGACAGAAAAATGACATTCATATTCATGTGCCCTATCTTGTGGAAAGTCCACAGGAAATTCTTGTCAGATGGTATCATGAAGGTTTAAATGCCTTTACTACCAATCTTGAAGGTGGCAATCTCATTTCAAAGGTTTTTAAGGAACGATTAACAGAAATTATCCTTCTAAAAAAATCTAAAAATATAAGTTTTGAACTTGATCAACTCATTGCTGAAACTGTAAGTTTTCACGAAAAACTGAAAAAAAACCTTACTGAAGGTCGAGATAGGTTGCTGGAGATGAATTCATTTAGACCTAAAATTGCACAACAACTGATTCAGAAAATTAAATCTGAAGACAAAGATGCTACGCTTGAGAATTATCTGACCAAAGTTTTTCATCATTTTAACGTAGAAATGGAAGATCTGGCACCTAGGACTTATCTTTTACATCCCACTTCTCATAATTCAGAAGTTTTTCCTTCCATACCTTTAGAAGGCATTCAAGTAAGTTTTGATAGAAAACGTGCGCTCAGCCGAGAGGATATGAGCTTTTTAAGTTGGGACCATCCCATGGTCACAGGTGCCATAGACATGGTTTTGGGGTCAACGCTAGGAAATGCGAGTTATGCAATTATAAAAGGAATGGGCACTCCTGCCCTAGTGATCGAATTTATTTTTGTGCTTGAAACTGCTGGGAAACAAAACAATTCCATTGATCGATACCTCCCTCAAGCGCCGATAAGGATTGTTGTGGATCATTCTGGAAAAGAGGTGACAGAAAACTATTCGGTTGAATTTTTTAATAAAAATTTAAAAACAGGAAATGTCAATAGGCTTTTAGAAAACGACACTTTAGTTGAAAGTATATTGCCCAATATGATTTCTTCAGCCACTGAGATTGCAAAAAAAATAGGAGCAAATAAGATAGAAAAAGGTGTAAAAAGAATGGCACTCAAATTAGATCATGAAATTGATCGGCTTGTGGCATTGCAGAAAAACAATGGACATATTAGAGCTGACGAAATCCAATCCGCGATTGAAGAACGCGACCAATTAGCAACACTCATAAAAAACGCACGTGTACGGCTAGATGCCTTACAACTTATAAGAATAGAGTGATTTTTTTAATGTCTGTCTTGATAAATTGATTTTCAAACAAGCTCTGAGCTTTTTTAAAGTCGTGACAAATCGCTGGGTGTTTTCACAAATATGGCTTGATGCCCACGAATGGCAATCGGCTGCTTAATCAGCTGTGGATTTTTTTGCAAAATTTTGATCCAATCATCATCCGAAAAACTGTCGTCTTTATAACGTTCAAAATCTGGATGATCTTTGTTTACCAAACCATCAATAGGAACATGGAGCCTATCGGCGAGCTCTTCCAATTGCATTCCTGTAAACTTGTTTTTCAAAATATCAACATCACGTAACGCATAGCCTTCGCCTTTGGCGTAGCCTAAAGACTCTGCCCCAATTGGAGCATTTGGATCGTAAAACAACAGAATTTCGTATTCGGATACTGCTAATTCAGACATATTATTGTTTTTTAAAATTTTATCCTATAAAAATACAACGACGGTTTTATTTATTCTGCTACCTAAGTAGTGCAAAAAACATCCACAACGATTATGGGTTTTTCAATCCATATTTAAATAACCCATTAGTCCTTTATTGGAACCACCAACAATGGTATTTTGGAATGTTTAACAATTTTGGAAGCAATATTTCCCAACAGTAAATCTTCCCAACTACTTTGGCTATGGGTGCCAAGAACCAACAAATCGGCTTCCCACCGATCAGCAAAATTCAATATTTCATCGTAGGGATCACCCTCCAAGACTTTAGTTTCTAGATCTGGTTCTCCAAGATATTTAGCTATTGCCTCCAAAAAAGATTCGGCTTGCTCAAAAATACTTTTAGTAAACTCGGCATTGTTTTTTACCATAAAGCCAGCATAATCCATAGCTGGATCAAAATCTGAAACATAGATTGACGAATCATATATCACATGAATCAAAATAACTTCCGCATTTAAGGCCTTTCCATATTCATAGCCTATAGCCGCAATTTTTTCAGCTGACGAACTCGTATCCAAAGCAATGCATATTTTTTTCATGGTAATTAATTTATGATGAATTTTCATTTAATAATAACCGATATGCCAAAGGTATATGTTGTAAACCTTTAATATCCATTGTGTTTTGTTGTAAATGATTTCGAATCGCTACAAACTGAAAGACGTGGTTAACACCTATAAAATTACCAAAATAAAAATTAAATTTTCCAATTATTTAATAATTTATCGAAGAGATTTCAAAATAAATACACTTTATATACAAAAAACAGAGGTCGTTTATGATGTTTTCTTTTCCTGCTTTTAAATTTTATAAACATTCGTTATCAGCGTCATGTGGGAATATTATAATTTTAAAAAAATTCCATATAAACTTTCTTGGCTTCAGACACTTATCTTTATAGACCACTTCAGTAATATATTATTGATTTAGAATATTTTATTTAAAATATTTTCAAGACAACTCATTATCAGATGGATATCAATATATTAAATCAAACAGCACAAGCTATGGTTGCCCATAACAAAGGATTAATTGCTATGGATGAGAGCAACCCAACCTGCAACAAACGGTTTGCCGATTTAGGCATATTACAAACACCCGAAATGCGCAGGCGTTACCGAGAAATGATCATTACAACTCCCGGACTCAACAAAGGTATTAATGCTGCTATACTATATGATGAAACCGTTAGACAACGCCTATCTGATGATACATCATTTGTAAAAGCCGTTGAAGATGCTAGCATAATTCCCGGTATCAAAGTAGATATGGGTGCCAAAGATTTGGCAGGGTTTCCCAATGAAAAAATCACCGAAGGATTAGACAATCTGCGCAGCAGACTGACAGAATACAGCAAAATGGGAATTCGGTTTGCCAAATGGCGCGCGGTGATTACTATTGGCAATGGCATCCCAACGCCACGTTGTATTGTTAATAATGCGATGGGATTAGCTCAATACGCAGCACTTTGTCAAGAAGCCAACATGGTACCTATTGTTGAACCTGAAGTGTTAATGGATGGAAATCACGATTTGAAAACTTGTTTTTCAGTTACCGAACGTGTTTTACATGAGGTTTTTGAACAATTGTACAAACAACGTGTAATTAACGAAGGCATTATCTTAAAACCCAATATGATATTGCCAGGTACCAATTGCCCAGATCAAAGTAATACCGAAGAAATTGCCGAAATGACCGTAAAATGTTTATTACGAACGGTGCCTGCCTCAGTTCCGGGCATCGCTTTTTTATCAGGTGGACAGACCTCATCATTAGCAACGGCACGACTGAATGCCATGAATGCCCAATATAAATCTGAAATACCTTGGGCGCTCACCTTTTCGTTTAGCCGAGCACTACAATATCCGGCATTAGAAATTTGGAAAGGTTTGGACGAAAACTCTATAGCTGCGCAAAATGCCCTTTACCATCGTGTTCAACTTAATGCGAATGCCTGCCAAGGAAAATACCTATCGGAAATGGAAATTGAAGGACATCAAAGGCAATATTGACAATGAATTAAACATATAATATATTTTTTTAAAATAATAACAACTTGGTATGCCTTCTTAAAATTAGCCAAGTGTGAATAATATAAATTATGATTCGGGTTTTATAAGCTGTTCTAAAAACTAAATATTACCTTTAAGTCGGTCCTTCCATTTTTACTATATAGAAAGATCATGAAGAACAAGATCAACATAAAAACTAAGAACAGCGAATCAAAACATGTCAAAAAATCCTAAAGTAGTTATTATTGGTGCTGGTTTTGGCGGGGTACAGCTTGCCAAAAAATTTCATAAAAAGCCTGTTGAAGTGCTCCTAATTGATAGAAACAACTACCACAACTTTCAACCTTTAATGTATCAAGTAGCTACGGGTGGCCTTGAACCGGCGAGTATCGCTTATCCTGTACGCCGTATTTTTAGAAAATACAATAATGTGAGTTTCAGAATGGCAGAAGTATTATCCATTAATATTATCAATAAACAAGTTGTCACTTCAATTGGCGAAATTGATTATGACTATTTGGTCATTGCTTCGGGAAGTGAAAACAACTTTTATAATTTTGAAAGTGTCAAAGAAAAATTGTTCACTTTAAAATCTGTTCCAGATGCGTTGACGTTGAGAAACGGAATTTTCAGAAACCTTGAACAAGCTTTGGCACTCAACAGAAAAGAACCGCTTCATGAAATTATGAATATTGCCATTGTTGGTGGCGGACCAGCTGGTCTGGAATTGGCAGGTGCTCTGGCCGAAATGAAAAGATTTGTAATTCCGAAGGAGTTTCCCGAGTTGGAACTTGATAAAATGAGCATCAATCTTTATGAATCCAACGGATTATTATTAAAAGCCATGTCTGCCGAAGCTTCAAAAAAAAGCTATGAATACCTCAAGGATTTGGGCGTTAATATTTTTCTTAATTCAAGGGTTAAAACTTATGATGGCGATATTATAACGCTCGAAGATGGCAGTGAGTTTAGCACCAATACCGTTATATGGACGGCTGGTGTAAAAGGCTCTGTTATTAAAGGTCTTCCTGATGACGTTATTTTGAGTGGCAACCGAATTGCCGTGAATGAATTCAACCAAATATCAGGTTTTGATAATCTGTTTGCAATTGGAGATGTAGCAGCCTGCGTCACACCAAACGATCCAAGAGGATTACCGATGATGGCACCTGTGGCCAAACATCAGGGCAAAACCTTAGGTAAAAATATTTTAAAAAAAATAAAGAATCTGCCGATGGAACCTTTTGAATATCATAATAGAGGTGTCATGGCAACCATAGGAAGAAACAGAGCGGTTGTTGATTTGCCGCACTACCAATTCCAAGGGGTTTTTGCATGGTTTGTGTGGATGTTCATCCATATTTTCTCACTGGTTGGTTTCCGCAACAAAGTGGTAACTTTAATCGAATGGGCAGCTAATTACCTCAACTACGATCGCCCTTTAGGTCTGATTTTAAACTCTGCTGAAGTAGAAGCTCGAATATCGAAAATTGAAAAAACAAAAGAAAAAGCACAACCGTCATGAATGCTCAAAATTTAATTCAAAAAGCTATTGACACCGTAAGAATCCTATCTGCCGATGCCGTACAACATGCCAATTCCGGGCATCCTGGAACTCCAATGGCACTTTCACCATTAGGCCATATATTATGGTCAGAAATTATGCATTACAATCCCAAAAACCCTGAATGGGCTAATCGTGATCGGTTTATCCTATCGTGCGGACATGCGTGTATGCTTCAATACAGTTATTTGTATTTAACGGGTTATAAAATCACCCTCGATGATATTAAAAATTTTCGCCAATTACATAGCATCACGCCTGGTCATCCAGAATATGGACTTACACCAGGAATTGAAGTCACCACGGGTCCATTGGGACAAGGTTTTGCAAATGGTATCGGCATGGCCATTGCCGAATGCTATATGGCCGAACGGTATAACCAACCCGATTTTAAAATATTTGATTACAAAATATATGCAATCTGTAGTGATGGCGACCTTATGGAAGGTATTTCGGCAGAAGCAGCATCGCTCGCCGGCCGTCTTGGATTGGGAAACATCATTTACTTTTATGACAATAACCACATTACCATTGAAGGCGATACCAATCTGGCATTTAATGAAGATGTTTCCAAACGGTTTGAAGCCTATGGCTGGCATGTCCAAAATTTATCGGACATCAATGATTTACACGCACTTTCAAAAGCCATAAAAAATGCACAAGAGGAAACCAATCGACCGTCGCTCATTAAAATTCGTAGCCATATCGGTTATGGAAGTCCCAATAAACAGGATTCCGCAGCGGCACATGGCTCACCTTTAGGATTGGATGAATTGCGTTTGGTAAAAGAGCATTTTGGTTTTGATCCCGACAAAAATTTTATCATCCCTGATGAAGTTCTCGATTTTTATCGAAAAGCTGGCAAAAAGGCCGCTAAACATGAAGACGATTGGAATATATTATATAAAAACTATAAAAAACAATATCCCGAACTGGCCAATGAATATGAACGCATCACTTCAGGACAACTTCCGGACGGCTGGGAAAAAAGTTTGCCAACCTTTGACGCCAACACTAAATTGGCAACCCGAAAAGCTTCTGGAAAAACCTTAAATGCCATTGCAAAATATTTTCCGCAACTTATTGGCGGCTCTGCTGATTTGGCGCCATCTACTGATACCAATCTCGATGCGTACAAATCGTTTTCTTCAACCCATTATGAAGGACGAAACTTTCATTTCGGAATTCGTGAACATGCCATGGGTGCTGTAATTAACGGTATGGCACTGAGTAAATATTTGATTCCTTATGGGGCTACATTTTTGATTTTCTCCGATTATATGCGCCCTCCACTCCGACTGGCCGCGATTATGAACATCCGCCCAATAATGGTTTATACCCACGATACTATTGGTCTTGGCGAAGATGGTACAACTCATCAACCTGTTGAGCAATTGATAGGTTTGCGTTCGGTTCCAAACCTGACGGTCATCCGGCCTGCAGATGCCAATGAAACGGCACAAGCATGGCGCGTAGCCATCGAGCACACCAACGGTCCGGTTGCCATTGTTTTAACCCGTCAAGGAATTCCTGTAATCGATCAAAAGAAATACGCAAAAGCCAAAAATCTTGAAAAAGGCGCTTATATTCTTTCTGATTGTGAAGGACATCCAGATATCCTTCTCATGGCAACAGGATCGGAAGTGCATCTTATTTTGGAAGCGCAAGAGGTATTAAAAACAGATCATATTAATGCCCGAGTGATCAGCATGCCGTCCTGGGAATTATTTGATAAACAAAGTGCTGCTTATCACGAAAAAGTTTTACCTAAAAACATTAAAAAACGACTTGCCGTTGAAGCAGGTTCTTCCATCGGATGGATCAATTATGTAACCGATTCAGGTGCTATTATTGGGATTGATAAATTTGGCGAATCGGCTCCAGGAGAAGAGATTATGAATGAATATGGTTTTTCAGTAGAAAATATTGTCCAAAAAGCAAAAGCACTTCTTTCAAAAAAAGATTAAGAAATAGTATAACCTATTTACTAAAATTTTCTGCTCCTTAATTTAAGAAACAGACACTCACCTACTCTTAAATACTATAGAAATGCAAAAAGAACGTATCAAAAAAATAGGGATTTGCGCTGATCATGGTGGCTTTGAACTGAAAGAAAAAATGATAACGTTTTTAAAAAATAATCATTTTGAACCCATAGATTTTGGTGCCAAAACATTAAACAATGCCGATGATTATCCAGATTTTGTAATTCCCTTGGCAAAAGCGGTTGCAGTAAAAGAGGTTTATAGAGCCATTGCCATCTGTGGCAGTGGCGTTGGTGCTTGCATTGCTGCCAATAAAGTTTCGGGAGTTAGAGCAGCGCTAATTACCGATCATTTTTCGGCACATCAAGGTGTTGAAGATGACGATATGAATTTAATCTGCCTTGGTGGTCGAGTTACTGGATATACTAGTGCTGAAGAATTGGTATTGAGCTTTTTGAATGCTAAATTTATTGGTGCAGAAAGGCATGTGCGACGCTTGCAGAAAATTAAAGATTTGGAACAGTAAAAACACATTTTAAGTTCTTTATCCAAAATCAATTACAACGTTTTTAATCAAAAACAACAATTTAAATCAAACACAATGAATCCATTAAATCAAATACGCAAAGAAGGTCAAAGTATTTGGCTCGATTTACTTGACCGCGACATTATGAACTCAGGCCAACTACAAAACCTCATCGATGTGGATGATCTGGGCGGACTTACTTCCAATCCATCTATTTTTGAAAAAGCTATCAGTGGAAGTTCTGATTACAATGATGACATTGCTGAACTTTCAAAACACGAAGACGACAATTCCACTATTTTCTTTGATTTGGCCATAAAAGATATTCAAAGAGCGGCAGATATTTTCAAACCTGTTTTTGATAAAACCCATGGAAAAGACGGTTTTGTAAGTTTGGAAGTTTCACCACTTCTTGCACGAAACACGGTTGGTACCATAAAACAGGCTCGGGAACTTTGGAAAAAAGTAAATCGAAAAAATGTAATGATCAAAATTCCAGGCACCACAGAAGGTTTAGGTGCCATCCGTGAATGCCTCAGCGAAGGCATCAATATTAACGTGACTTTACTTTTTGGTTTGCCACGTTATCGTGAAATCACCGAAGCTTTTATGGGCGGACTTGAAGACCGACTAAAAGAAGGTCTGCCAATAAATGAAGTGGCTTCTGTGGCGAGTTTTTTCTTGAGCCGAATTGATGTTATGGTAGATCCGATGCTCAAAAAAAACAATGCCAATGATCTTGTTGGCGAAGTAGCCATTGCCTCGGCCAAAAAAGCTTATCAAATTTATTTGGAAATGATAAACAGCGACCGATTTAAAAAACTCAAAGCCAACGGTGCACAAACACAACGCGTGCTTTGGGCAAGTACAAGTACAAAAGACCCATCATTCAGTGATGTAAAATATGTTGAAAACTTAATAGGAAAAGATACCATCAACACTCTTCCTCTGGAAACTATTGATGCCTTCAGAAATCACGGTAAAGTGGCCAATACCATAAGTAAAGATCTGGATCATGCCGAAAAAGTACTGGATGCATTGAAAAATAATCATATAAATATTGACCAAATAACCCAAGATCTGGAAAACGAAGGCATAGAAAAATTCAACAGTGCCTATGAAAAACTTTTAAAAAGCATTGATAAACAGAAATACAAAAAAAGATTGGAAGCATGATCGATTTTTTTGAGGTTTCAAGAATAAAAGTTGTTTTTATGGATGTTGGCGGCGTTTTATTGACCAACGGATGGGATCATGAATCACGTCAAGAAGCTGCAAAAAAATTCGATTTGGATTACATTGATATGGAAGCCAAGCACAACTTTATTTATAATGTTTTTGAAATTGGAAGTATTTCCTTAGACGATTATCTTAATACCGTAGTTTTTGATCGATCCAGAAATTTTTCAAAAGACGATTTCAAAAAATTCATGTTCGCACAATCTACTGAATTGCCAAAATTTTTATCATGGTTAAAAAATTGGAAAAGACAAATCCAACTCCCGGTATTTGCTGTAAATAACGAAAGCCGAGAATTGAATGATTATAGAATTGACACCTTTGCTTTGCATCAGGTTTTCGACGGATTTTTCTCGTCGTGTTATATGAAAGTCCGTAAACCCGATCCACGGATTTTTGAAAAGGCTTTGGAAATAGCACATGTAAAAGCAAAAGAATGCGTATATTTTGACGATAGACAGATGCTGGTTAATGCCGCCAAAAAAGTTGGCATCAATAGCATCCAACATCAAGAATTTGAAATCACAAAAGCAATTCTTGAAAATTTTATTTAAGAATAAAATACCATGGAAAACAATTATCAAAGTACATTTGGAATGATTGGCCTCGGAACAATGGGCTCCAATCTGTTGCAAAACATAGCCGATCAAGGCTACAATTGTTCCGGATATGACAATGACATTAACAAAGTAGAACAACTCAATAATTTAAACCGGCAAAACATTAAAGGCTTTGCCACTATTAATGATTTTGTAAATAGTTTAAAAAGCCCAAAAACCATCATGTTATTGGTTCCGGCAGGTAAAATTGTGGATATCGTCATCAATGAACTGCTTGGTGTCATCAATAAAGGTGATATCATTATTGATGGTGGTAATTCGCACTTTATCGATACCGAACGCCGAAGTAAAGATCTGGAACGCAAAGGTTTCCACTTTATCGGAATGGGTGTTTCTGGCGGTGAAGAAGGTGCACGAAAAGGCCCAAGTATGATGCCTGGCGGTGATGCACAAGCTTATAAAACCATACAACCCATTCTCGAAAAAATTGCAGCCAAAGATAATGGCGAACCTACTGTGGCGTATATGGGAAATCGGTCGGCGGGGCATTTTGTCAAAATGGTCCACAATGGTATCGAATACGCCATTATGCAATTATTATCTGAAACTTATCAGGTTTTAAAAAAAGGTCTCGAATTAAATGATGAAGACATTCATGATGTTTTTGATACTTGGAACCAAGGCCGATTGCAATCTTATCTCATAGAAATTACAACCGATATTTTCAAATATAAAAAACCTGGAGAAAACCATCTTCTACTCAATGATATCAAGGATGAAGCCAAAGCGAAAGGCACCGGAAAATGGACGTCACAAGCGGCAATGGATCTTAGTGTTCCCGTACCAATTATTGATATTGCTGTGTCCATGCGCGATTTGTCAAAATATAAAGATTTACGAACACAAGCCGCCACACTTTATCCCCATGCCAATAATTTGAAATATGAGGTGGATAAAGATGATTATATCAACAAGCTCGAACAGGCTTTTTATTTTGCAATGGTATCGGCGTATGCGCAAGGCATGCATTTGTTGTACTGTGCCAATATTGAATATGACTATAAATTAAATCTCGATTTGATTGCAAAAATCTGGCGTGGTGGCTGTATTATCCGATCTGAATTTTTGGAAGATATTTACAGAGCCTATAAAAAAGACCATGAATTGGAGCACTTGTTTTTAGATGATGCCATTCACAAAAATCTTATCGAAAGTACTTCTGGAATCCGAACCGTGGTTTCAGATGCCGTTTGTCATGGTGTTGCTTTGCCTGCTTATTCAGCAGCTTTGGGTTATTTTGATAATTTTAGAACTAAAAATATGCCATCTAATCTTATTCAGGCACAACGTGATTATTTTGGCTCGCATACTTACGAATTAATAGGTGAAGAAGGTGTTTTTCATACCGAATGGAAAAATATAAACTCGTAAAACTGCATTTTAACAGAAAACTTAAGATTCATAAAAATAAAACTTATGGCTAAAATCTCAAATAAAAAAACGCAATCCACTATTTTCCTGATTTTTGGAGGTACGGGCGATTTGACCAAACGAAAAATTATGCCAGCACTTTATAATCTTTTTTTGGACAATTGGTTGCCCGAAAATTTTGCGATTATTGGTTCATCCTCTTCTGAAATGAGTGACGATAAATACCGCAATGAATTACTGACAGCCGTCAACCAATTTTCACGAAAAGGCAAAACAAAAAAGGAAGATTGGGCAAAATTTTCATCACATATTTCCTTTCAATCGGCAGATATTACTGATAGTTCAGCTTTTGATTGTTTTGGTTCGCAAATTGAAAAAATTAAAAAGGAATGGAATGAAACACCTTCCATAATTTATTATTGTGCTGTGGCGCCACAATTTTTCAGCATTATTGCAGAAAATATTGCCAAAGCCAAACTTGAAAACGATCTCAAAACCACTCGGATTATTATAGAAAAACCGTTTGGAAGTGATTTGGAATCGGCAAAAGAGCTGAACAAAAAATTGTTATGCATTTTTGACGAAACGCAAATTTATCGCATAGATCATTATTTGGGCAAAGAAGTTGTTCAGAATATCATGGCTTTGCGCTTTGCAAATGCTATTATGGAACCATTGTGGAACCGAAATCATGTAGAACACATTCAGATTTCGGTAACCGAGCAAATTGGTGTTGGCAACCGCGGAAAATATTTTGAATCGGCCGGCGTATTACGCGATATGATCCAAAATCATCTTTTGCAACTGGTTTGTATCATTGCCATGGAACCGCCAATTAATTTAGATGCCGATGAAGTGCGCGATCGGAAAGTTGATGTCCTTAAAGCGATGCGACGTATTGCACCCGGAAAAATTGATGCCATGTCGGCACGCGGCCAATACAGTTCGGGATGGATTGAAGGCAAAGAAGTTGTTGGCTATCGCAAGGAAAAAAACATCGCTCCAGAATCTAATACCGATACTTATGCCGCTTTAAAATTGCATGTGGACAATTGGCGCTGGCAAGGCGTTCCGTTTTATTTACGAACCGGCAAACGTCTTTCTAAAACAGCGTCCAGCATTATCATCCAATTTAAGGAAGTGCCCCATAATATTTTTGCTCCGGAAGAATCTGGTCCACCTCAAAAAAACAGATTGGTCATTAATATTCAGCCAGATATGGCCATCAAATTTCAATTGCAGAGCAAAGTTGCGGGTCTCGAAATGAATTTAAACACGGTAGATATTGTTTTTGATTATTTTGGAAATAAAAAATCAGAATCACCAGAAGCTTACGAAACACTATTGCTGGATGCCATTACTGGCGATCAAACCCTGTTTATGCGTGCCGATCAAGTGGAAGCTGCTTGGGAATTGATCATGCCCATACTGAATTATTGGGAGAAAAATAAAGCTCAGGATTTTCCTAATTATGCAGCCGATTCCTGGGGACCCGAAAATGCAGAAGCACTTATTGCCAAAGATGGTTATCATTGGTTTAACCTCCCTGAAAAAAATAAAAACGATTAATGAAAGATTTAGAAATATACAACGACACCAAAGATTTAATGACCGCTTTAGCCAAACTCATTTGTGAGGTTTCAAAAGAAGCCATTGCCGAAAGAGGCGAGTTTAATTTTGTGCTTTCAGGCGGAAGTTCACCACGACGACTTTATAAACTTTTAGCGTCCAATTCATTTAAAGATCAAATTGATTGGGATAAAACTTATTTTTTCTTTGGCGATGAACGCAATGTTCCTAAACATGACCCGAAGAGAAATTCAGTAATGGCAGAAGAAACCTTGTTCAGACCTTTAAAAATTCAAGAATCGCATATTTTTGAAGTAAATACATCAGGTTCTCCAGAAGATGCTGCCGAAAACTATATGAAATCGATTGCAACGCATTTCAAAAAAAAACCAATTATATTTGATTTTGTGCTTTTAGGTTTAGGTGATGATGCGCATACAGCTTCGCTTTTCCCCTATTCGGCAATACTTGGTGAAACCAGTGCAACAGTCAAATCGGTATTTGTAAAAGAAGCGCACATGTATCGTATTACAATGACCGCACCATTGATCAATCAGGCACGACATGTTGCTTTTTTGGTTTTTGGCGAAGAAAAATCAGAAGCCGTGCATCATGTTTTTAATGAGCCCAAAACATCAACAGAACAATATCCAGCAAAACTCATTCACCCTAAAAAAGGAACATTGCATTGGTATTTAGACACCAAAGCTTTTAAGATAATTGAACAAAAAGACCTTTCTTTGAACTTTAAAAAAATATAAATATGTTTCCAACTATAAACCCTACCACAACACCCGCTTGGAAGGCCTTAATTTCCCATAAGTCTGAAATGGAAAACATTCAGATGAAGACACTTTTTGAAAACGATGATAACCGATTTGAAAAAATGTCGATTATATTTGAAGATATCCTTTTTGACTATTCAAAGAATATTGCTACTGCCGACACCTTAAAAAAGTTGTTTCAGCTTGCTGAAGATTGCCACCTAAAGAAAGCGATTGAAATGATGTTTGCCGGAGAAAAAATCAATCAAACCGAAAATCGTGCGGTGATGCATACGGCATTACGAAGTTTTTCTGACCAACCGATTCGTCTTGATGGCGATGATATCATGCCCGAGATACGTGAAACACGTCAAAAGATGAAGTCCTTTTGTGAAAAAATCCACAGTGGCGAATGGCGAGGTTATAACGGAAAAAAAATAAAAAACATCGTCAACATTGGTATTGGCGGCAGTGATCTTGGTCCAGTAATGGTCACCGAAGCCTTACGTCCTTATTGGATTGAAGGGATGAACGCCTATTTTGTTTCTAATGTTGACGGTACGCAAATTGCTGAAACATTAAAACACCTTAATCCTGATGAAACACTTTTTACCATTGCTTCCAAAACATTTACAACGCAAGAAACCATGACCAATGCCCATACGGCACGCGATTGGTTTTTAAAATCGGCGATAGATGAAAACCACGTTGCCAAACATTTTGTGGCACTTTCTACCAATGAAAAAGGTGTTACAGAATTTGGAATTGCTCCCGAAAACATGTTTGTTTTTTGGGATTGGGTTGGTGGTCGTTATAGCCTTTGGAGCAGTATCGGGCTTTCTATTGCACTCACTATTGGCTATGAAAATTTTGAGAATTTACTAAAAGGTGCGGAAGCTACCGACAACCACTTTAAAACTTCTAATTTTCAAGAAAATATCCCAGTAATTATGGCGCTTATTGGTATTTGGTACACCAATTTTTTTGGTGCCGAAACCGAAGCTATTTTACCTTATGATCAATATATGCATCGCTTTCCAGCTTATTTTCAGCAAGGTAATATGGAAAGTAATGGCAAACATACCGATAGAAATGGCACGAATGTAACCTACAGCACCGGCCCAGTAGTTTGGGGAGAACCTGGAACTAATGGTCAGCATGCGTTTTATCAATTGATACATCAAGGCACCCATTTAATTCCGTGCGATTTTATTGCGCCTGCCATCAGCCATAATCCGATTGGCAAACATCATCCTATTTTGATTTCTAATTTCTTTGCACAAACAGAGGCATTAATGAATGGCAAAACCTCTGAACAAGTAGCTGCTGAACTGAAAAACTTGGACGAATCCGAAAGGAAAAAACTCATTCCTTTTAAAGTTTTTGAAGGCAATAAACCTACAAACTCATTCTTAATCAAAAAAATTACACCTTTTACACTCGGAGCGCTCATTGCCTTATATGAACACAAAATATTTGCACAAGGTGTTATATGGAATGTTTTTAGTTTTGATCAATGGGGCGTGGAACTCGGAAAACAATTGGCCCAAAAAG
The DNA here is from genome assembly GCF_035577925.1 of Gelidibacter sp. Lineage (GTDB taxonomy): Bacteria > Bacteroidota > Bacteroidia > Flavobacteriales > Flavobacteriaceae > Gelidibacter. The sequence goes on from NZ_DATJCY010000130.1 coordinate 29,513, forward strand.
TATTGCCCGAATTAGAAAACGATGCCGAAATTAAATCTCACGACGGTTCGACAAATGGATTAATCAATGCTTATAAACAATGGCGTAACTCTAATAATTAAATAGTAACCATTATGGTTAAGTTAATAAAATCACGAGTTTAAGTATCTTCAAAATCTTAATTTCTCGTGATTTTATTTTTCCCTTTATGCATCTAAAAGAACAACAACATATATCGGGTTAATGATTTTAAAAAATGATTGAATGAAGATTTGAAAACAAATAAAATCAGGATTACACCATAACTCTAATTCTAAACTTTACAAAAATTATAGAATTCAAAACGCGTTTGGTAATTGGTCTGGGATTTCCATTTTTGCAACGCCAATTCGATCATCAGCCATGCCATAATACACATCAATGCGATTGGGTTGCCCGATATCGTCACGACGATCAATTCCTGTAGGAAACACAACATCGCCAACAACGCCAATAGTTTCGACATCCAATTCTGGTGCTAAAATAGGTTTTGGAGA
>NZ_DATJCY010000131.1:0-14444 GCF_035577925.1 Gelidibacter sp.
TAAAAATTATTGAAAATTACGAAAAAGCACTTTTAAATCTGGAAGATGCCGATGCTTACCAAAAAGCGTTTGAAGGCATGGAGCGGCATAATGCTTGGGAATTTGAACTGCGATTTAAACAGATCCTATCCCAATTGAAATTGGATGATTTGAGCCAGAAAATAAAAACACTGTCGGGCGGACAAAAAAAACGTTTGGCATTGGCCACAGCTCTCATCAATGAACCGGATCTTTTAATTTTGGACGAACCTACCAACCATCTTGATCTTGAAATGATTGAATGGCTGGAGCAATATTTTGCCAAAGCCCAGATGACCTTATTTATGGTCACGCACGACCGTTATTTTTTAGAGCGTGTGTGCAACGAGATTATCGAATTGGACCAAGGCAAACTCTATACCTACAAGGGCAACTACTCCTATTATTTGGAACAAAAAGAAGCCCGTATTACCAATGAAACCATTGAAACCGGCAAAGCCAAACAACTCTTCAAAAAGGAATTGGACTGGATGCGCCGCCAACCCAAAGCCAGAACCACAAAATCCAAATCGCGTATTGACGATTTTCAGGATATCAAGGCCAAAGCGCATAAACGCCGAAATGACCACCAAGTGCAATTGGAAATCAACATGGAACGCCTGGGAAGTAAAATTGTGGAATTCCATAAAGTTTCCAAATCCTTTGGCGACAAAATTATTTTGAAAAGTTTTGAATATGTGTTTAAAAAAGGCGAACGCATTGGCATCATTGGAAAAAATGGCACTGGAAAATCGACATTTTTAAATATGTTGACCAACGTAGCTTCTCCAGATGCAGGAAAAATAATTATTGGAGATACCGTAAAATTTGGTTATTACACCCAAAGTGGCATCAACGTCAAAGAAGGCCAGAAAGTAATTGAGGTCATCAAGGAATTTGGCGAATATATTCCGTTGACCAAAGGCCGTCAAATCAGTGCTTCGCAATTGTTGGAACGTTTTTTATTTGACCGAAAAAAGCAATATGACTTTGTTGAAAAATTAAGTGGTGGCGAACAAAAACGACTTTATCTGTGCACCGTTTTGATCCAAAATCCAAATTTTTTGATTCTGGATGAACCTACCAACGATTTGGATATTGTAACGCTGAATGTGCTTGAGGATTTTTTATTGGATTTTCCTGGCTGTTTACTGGTCGTATCGCACGACCGTTATTTTATGGACAAAATTGTCGATCATTTATTTGTCTTTAAAGGTCAAGGCGAAGTTGAAAATTTCCCTGGAAACTATACCGATTATCGAGAATATGAAGCCTCTACGCCCGTTGAAGATGTTGTAAAACAAGAATCTGGACCTGTAAATCCAAAAATCAATGACCACAACAAACTATCGTATAACGAGCAAAAAGAATTAAAATCGTTGGAAAGTAAAATTAGAGCCTTGGAATTGGACAAAATTGCTTTTGAAGCCAAATTTCACGACACCAGTTTAAGCCAGGATGACATCACTAAAATGTCGTTGGAATTGGAGAAAATTATCAACGAATTGGAAGAAAAAGAAGCGCGATGGTTTGAGATTTCAGAAAAACTAGAAAATTAAAAATAGTGCACCAAATTATCTCGTATATAAAATTTCTCATTGCATCAAGTAATCAACATGGGGTACACTCACCTTTTGTCTATGATTTAGTGACCAAATGTTTTTATGACCAAACTAATTATCCAGAATATAAAGCCTTAAAAAATTACCGTTCAGAATTACTTCAAAATAAACACATTGTCAAAATCACAGATTTTGGCTCTGGCTCTAAAGTTTTCAGCTCCAATAATCGCCCTATAAATGCTATTGCCAAAACATCGGGATCGACATTAAAAAACGCCAAGCTTTTATTCAGGATAGCGCGGTATTTTCAGCCAACTTCTGTTTTGGAATTAGGCACAAATCTCGGGATTGCCACCTATGCGTTGGCATTGGGAAATCCCAAAACATCGATTGTTACCATTGAAGGATGCGATGAACTTTTAAAAGTTGCTACCAAAACATTTGCAACCAATCAAATTACAAATATCACAGCCATTCTAGGCGATTTTAAAACTGAAATCCCAAAACTTAACACGCAACACTGGGATTTGGTTTTTTTTGATGGCGACCATTCCCAAGCAAGTACTTTGGCCTATTTTGAAATGCTTTTACCATGGGTCCATAATAATTCGGTATTTATTTTTGATGATATTTACTGGTCCAAAGACATGAGTTCGGCTTGGGAAATTATTAAAGCACATCCGCGAGTAACAGTGACGATAGATACCTTTAATTGGGGATTTGTTTTTTTTAGAAAAGAGCAAGGCAAGGAACATTTTAAAATTAGAGTGTAACAACTTTATGATTTGAACGTCATATACATCAGAAATCAAAAAAACTTCCGAGTTTAAAGTTTTAAAATTCCAGCATTGAAATTTGTAACTTTGTTGACCTTAAAGAAAAGGAAATTTTGAAATCAAAACTATAAACCACACTTTTAAACCACATTATGGACAACGTCATCCACATAAGAAATATCGTTAGAAACTTCAAATTAGGTTCAGAAACCGTATATGTGCTAAAAGGCATCGACCTAGATATTGAACGTGGTGATTATGTAGCTATTATGGGACCTTCAGGATCTGGGAAATCGACATTAATGAATCTTTTGGGGTGTTTGGATACCCCTACTTCAGGGCAATATATTTTGAATGGTAAGGATGTTAGCCAATTAAGCGACGATCAATTGGCCGAAATCCGAAACAAGGAAATTGGGTTTGTTTTCCAAACGTTTAACTTATTGCCAAGAACTACAGCATTAGACAATGTGGCGTTGCCTATGATTTATGCCGGCGCTTCAAAAGCCGATCGTGAGGCGAGAGCCACCTCGGTTTTACACGATGTTGGCTTAGCCGACCGAATTCACCATAAACCCAACGAACTTTCGGGAGGACAACGCCAGCGGGTGGCTGTTGGCCGTGCATTGGTAAACAAACCATCCATTATATTAGCGGATGAGCCTACCGGAAATTTAGATTCCAAGACTTCACTTGAAATTCTTCAATTATTTGACGACATTCATAAAGCTGGAAATACGGTAATTGTAGTCACCCACGAAGAAGATGTGGCAGCGCGTGCAGCACGCATTATCCGTTTGCGCGATGGAATTATTGAAAGTGACATAAGAAACTAGAAACTAAAGCTTCTCTTTTCAAACCTCTAAAAGACTTTTACAATTAAAATGAATTTGTAAAACATCAGCAATATTCATTGGGTTATAAGTTGATTTCATAAAATCATTGAGCAAAGACTATGATTTCAATATTGAATTTAAAAACTAAAATTCATCATAAAAAAAATGGAGAACCCAAACTTTGAATCCTCCATTTTATCAGTCTAAAAGTTGCTTTTGGTATTAAACCTTATACCGTTTCTCCCAACCAAGCTTTCATCATCCACACGGTTTTTTCCTGTTCGGTAATAAAATCGCTCATCATTGAGTTGGTTCCTTCATCACCGGCATCACCAGTTTTATCCAAAATTTGGCGTTCAATTTTTAATAATTCAGATAATGAATCGATAATCAATTCGACCGCCTTCTCATCCTGAGAGATGTTTTTTCCAACTTTTACTTTTGCTTGTTTAATATAGTCATCAAACGTATGTAAAGGTGTTTCGCCCAATGTCAAAATACGTTCCGCAATTTGATCCACTTTGATATTGGCGTCGGTATAAAGTTCTTCAAATTTAAGGTGCAAATCAAAAAAACGTTTTCCTTTAATATTCCAGTGGATGCCTCTCAAATTTTGATAATATACCTGAAAATCAGCTAATAATTCATTCAAATCATTTGCAATATCCTTAGTCTTTTTGGTATCTAAGCCAATTGTATTTAATGTCATGTCAATTGTTTTTTAATTCTCTACAATTTAAGCTTTTATTAAGTGGATTTATAATAGTTTTTATTGATAGTTTTTATATTTTTATAGTTTAAATGAATAATCATGACCATTACACAATTAACATACGTTTTGGCAATTGCCGAACATAAAAACTTTACCAAAGCTGCCGAACATTGCTTTGTGACCCAACCCACCTTAAGTACTCAAATTCAAAAACTTGAAGAAGAATTGGACGTACTTATTTTTGATCGGAGCAAAAAACCGATTGAACTTACCGAAGTTGGTCGAAAAATTGTAAAACAAGCCCGAAATATTGTCAATGAATCAGATCGTATCCAAGACATTGTTGATCAACAAAAAGGATTTATAGGTGGTGAATTTCGTATTGGTGTCATCCCAACGGTGATGCCAACCCTGCTTCCTATGTTCTTAAAAACATTTATCAAAAGGCATCCTAAGGTAAAACTGAAGATAGAAGAAATGACTACCGATGAGATTATTGTAAAAATTAAAGATGGTCATCTGGACGCTGCTATTGCGGCAACCCCATTGGAAAACGAAAGCATTAAAGAACGCGTATTATATTTTGAACCTTTTGTAGGTTATATTCCTGAGCACCATCGACTTTATAAAAAATCTAAAATAGAAACCGCCGATCTTGAAATTGATGACATGTTGCTTCTTGAAGATGGCCATTGTTTTAGGGATGGCATAATCAATTTGTGCAAAACCCTTAAGTCGCAAACGGAAGACAGTTTTCAACTGGAAAGTGGCAGCATCGAAACCTTGGTTAGACTTTCAAATGAAGGTTTGGGAATGACACTGCTACCCTATTTGCACACGCTTGAACTTAATGATAAACTAAAACATAATCTTCGCTATTTTGTAGCACCTTCTCCTGCAAGAGAAGTGAGCATTATTTACCATAAAAGCGAACTTAAAATGCAAATTATAGATGCCTTATACGACGTCATCTCAGGGATTATTCGCGGGGCGATTGCGTTTCAAAATGTCAAGATCATTAGTCCTATTGCTAAATAAAAAAAGCGACCTTTCGGTCGCTTTCCATTATGGTTTTAAATAAATTAAACACTGATTTAATTCTGGATTCTGTAGGATCAATGATTTAATAAAGATTCTCAGCTCTTCAATTTCATAGGGTAATAAACGTTGAATCGCTTTTTGAACTTCTCTACAGAACAATGCAGTATCAAAACTGACTTTGCTAAGTACGGTTTTAGTGTACTCAAACATTGCTCTTGCCATGATTGTTTTTAGTTTAGGTTATTAATAATTAGGTAGATTTCATGAATAGGCTTACTATTTTAGGTGGCATAAATTTATACTAAAAAACCATATATAACAAGAACGATTGACAACTTTAACAAATAATGCATGAAAATCCCTCTAAAAATGAGGAATTTATATTTTATCTTCCTCCATCAATTAACATTATTGTTATAAACACCATCACAATACCATAAAAACAATAACGCCTTGATCAGCCCCAATCAAGCGTCCAAAAAAATAAAAAAAATTTATTCCTATTACATTTTTTATTTTACCTTTGCGTATTGACAATTTAGTCAAACATTAAAGTCAAACAACTATGTCAATATCAAAAAAGGAAGATGCAACGTATGAATTGATTATAAACACTGCCAAGCAATTATTTTTTAAAGAAGGTAAGTTTAATGCTACCACTCAAGAGATTGCCGATGCTGCAGGTGTAAACAGAACGCTGATTAATTATTATTTTCGTTCGCGCAATACACTTTTCGAACTCATTCTTAAAGAAGCCAAAGAAGAGGAAATCAAAAAACAAGAGATCATTGTTTTGTCAGACTTACCCGTTCGTGAAAAGCTGGAGCTTTTCATGGATCATTTTTTTGAGATGGCCAAAGAATACCCCTATATGGAAATCTATATTGTGACCCAAATGAACCAAACCGGTATGCTTAGTTTTAAGGATAATGATCATATAAAAAGAATGTTGGACAAATTTTATGTCGCTTTGGAGGTTGAAATGGCATCAGGAAATATTGAAAAGATGGAGCCCATTCAATTTATCCTCAATTTCATTTCGATGCTTTCATTTCCTGTCTGCATGCGTCCATTAATTCAGGAAAGCATGGAATTATCCAATGAAGAATACGAAAAAATATTATCCGATAGAAAACAGGTCATCCTAAAATCTATTTTCAAAAACTGACCTTAACATTAATATAGAAGACAATCTCAATCCATTTACATGAAAACCCATAAATTAAAGAAACACATCCTTTATTTTAGTGTTATTGCACTAATGGCAAGCAACGGTATTGCACACGCGCAACAAACGTTATCCTTAAAAGATGCCATACAATATGCCTTAGAAAACAAATCGGATGCCAGAAAAGCAAGATTGGGTGTTGAAAACAGTGAACATCAAATTGCAGAAGTCCGTTCAAGAGCTTTGCCTCAAATCAATGCTTCCGGAAACTTGATAAATAACACCATTTTACAGGAAAGTGCCTTGCCTGGCGATATTTTTGGACTTCCTGGAACCACCATTTTAGTGCCTTTTGGACAAAAATGGATGGCTATTGGCGGCGTACATCTTACTCAAAATTTATTTGACTATTCAGTTTTTACCGGATTAAAAGCTGCAAAAACAACACGAGAGTTTTACAAGGTCAATGAGCAACTCACTCAAGAACAAGTGATAGAAGCGGTTGCCAAAAACTATTATCAGGTTTTTATTACCAAGCAAAAACTCAAAACCATTGAACAAACCTCTGCCAATACGGCCAAAGTGCAACACACCATACAAGGATTGTTTGACAACGGATTGGCAAAAAAGGTGGACTTGGACCGAATTAAAGTGACTTTGGTGAATCTCAACTCGACCAAACAACAACTCGAAAACGCTTATAAACTTCAAGAAAACACACTTAAATTCCTTATTGGAATGCCAATAAACACACCCATTACACTTCAAGAGGAAACAATTGCGATAAACCCTACTTTTCCTGAAACCCTGGATGTGAAGCAACTCACGCAATTCCAACTTTTGGAAACCCAAAATCAATTATTGCAATACAACAAGCAATCTATCGTAGCTGGCTATTACCCAACACTTAGCTTAGGTGCCAACTATAGTTATCAAGGTTTGGGCGAAAAATTCCCGTTAAGTAATGCTAAACCTGCCGACGGGCTTTTTTGGACCGATTATGCCTCGATTAGCCTGAATTTGAACATTCCGATTTTTAATGGATTCGCCACCCGATCTAGAGTGCGCCAAGCACAAAACCAATTGGATGTATTAGAAGAAGATATGAAAGAAACAGAACTGGCCCTGAACTTCTCTTTTGAAAATGCCAAAACCCAAATTACCAACAGCATTATTACCATTGAAAGCCAAAAAGAGAACGTAGGTTTGGCGCAGGAGGTTTTGGATAATACTCAAAACAATTATGCCAATGGCTTGGCCACACTCACCGATCTGTTAGAGGCTGAAAATGCGCTTACCGATGCCAAAAACAATTACTCACAAGCACTCTTGGAGTATAAAATAGCAGAAATTGAAATGATCAAATCAAAGGGAGAATTGCGTTCCCTGACAAATTAACCTTCAACATAAAAATAAATTAGCATTCCAATGAAAAAAATACTTTATATAGTTATCGCCGTAATCCTTTTGGTATTCGCAGGCTTTAAACTAGTAGCCAACAAACAGAAACAAGAAGATGAAACCGCAATTGTGGCCCAAAAAAACGCAACAGTTGCAGTACGCGTAGATGAAGTTACCACCGATATTATCAATACCGAATATAGATCGAATGGCAACTTTGCACCTTATCAAGATTTAAAATTAGCTTCGGAACGGGGTGGGCAAATTACCCAAGTTTTGGCACAAGAAGGCGCTAAAGTATCTGTTGGGCAAACTTTGGCCATAATAAAAGCCGATTTACAATCGGTTGAACTTCAAAATGCCGAAGCATCATATTTAACCGCACAAAAAGATGCCGAACGCTTTGAAAGTGCCTTTACTACCGGCGGCGTTACGCAACAACAACTCGAACAGGTACGACTCCAATTGCAATCTGCTTTGGCCCGATTGAACCAAGCCAAAATAAATGTGGGTGACAGCCATATCCGATCTACTATCAACGGCATAGTCAACAAACGACATATTGAGCCCGGAACAGTGGTAGCACCCGGAGCCCCACTTTTTGATATTGTGAATGTATCTAAACTAAAATTAAAAGTGAATGTTACCGAAAATCAAGTAGCGACCATAAAAATTGGTGATACCGTTACTATTAAAGCCAGTGTTTATCCTAATAAAGATTTTACAGGAAAAGTAACCTTTATTGCTGCAATGGCCGACGTATCCTTGAACTTTCCGGTAGAAATAGAAGTGACCAACAACCCCAACAACGAACTTAGAGCGGGTATGTACGGCTCAGTCATTTTCAGCTCAAAAAATAGCGATCAGACTCCATCGATCATTGTACCTAGAGATGCTTTTGTAGGAAGTGTCAGCAATAATGAAGTATTTGTGGTAAAAGACGGCACAGCACATTTGACAAAAATAACATCTGGAAGAAATTTTGGAAACACGGTTGAAGTCCTTGATGGGTTACAAAAAGGAGATATTGTGGTTGTCAGTGGTATTATCAATTTAACAGATGGATCAAAAATTTCAGTAATCGAATAGATAGAAATCAATATCATGCTTATTTAAGGTGGTGGTGATTTGATACAAATTGGCAATTCAATACCGACAGCATAAACATCACAAAACCACCATAGATTACAACAGATTACTTTAAACAAAAAACAGAATTTAAACAGATGAAATTAGCAGAAATATCCATAAAACGCCCCACGATGGTGGTGGTATTGTTCACGATACTTACCCTAGGTGGGCTTTTTTCCTATATGAATTTAGGCTATGAGCTGGTTCCTAAATTTGAGGTCAACGTGGTAACCATTACTACGGTATATCCTGGAGCATCTCCTTCGGAAATAGAAAACACGGTGACCAAAAAAATAGAGGATGCGATTTCCTCTCTTGAAAATATTAAAAAAATCGATGCCAAATCTTACGAAAGTCTTTCCATGGTAATGATCCAGTTAAATCCAGGAACAGATACTGATTTTGCTCTGAACGATGCACAGCGAAAGGTAAATGCCATTTTAGCAGATTTACCTGATGATGCCGATCCTCCATCTTTAGTAAAATTTTCAATGGACGATCTGCCAATCATTACCGCAGCAGCAACTTCCAATATGGACGAAGTATCATTTTATGATCTTTTGGATAAAAAACTGCAACCTATTTTATCTCGTGTCCCAGGTGTTGCACAAGTGAATCTTATTGGCGGTGAAGAACGTGAAATCCAAGTCAATATCCACCAATCAAAATTAGAAGGTTACGGACTTTCGGTTCCTCAGATCCGACAGATTATCTTAGCCTCTAACCTCGATTTTCCAACAGGAAACATCAAAACAAAAGAAAGCTCTACACTGATCCGTTTGTCTGGAAAATATAAAAATGTTGAAGAACTTAAAAACCTGGTAATTTCTGATCAAAATGGCATTCAAGTCCGTTTGAGAGATGTTGCAGAAGTTAGAGACACACAAAAAGATGTCGAAAAAATTGCAAGGTACAACCAAGAAAGCGCCATTTTGATTCAAGTGATGAAACAATCTGATGCCAATGCTGTTTCAGTGAGCGAGCTGGTCAGAAAATCCATTGCTGACATCGAAAAAGATTACGCTGCCGACAACGTCAAATTATCCATTGCTAATGACAGTAGCCAGTTTACCCTTACTGCTGCCGACAACGTGATTTTCGACTTGTTTCTCGCGATATTTTTGGTAGCGGCTGTTATGTTATTATTCTTGCACAGTTTCCGAAATGCGCTCATCGTCATGGTAGCCATCCCGGTTTCACTTATCGCGACGTTCATCGGCATTTATTTTATGGGTTATACCTTAAATCTTATGAGTTTAGTAGCCCTTTCATTAGTGGTAGGGATATTAGTGGATGACGCCATTGTGGTATTGGAAAATATACATAGGCATATGGAAATGGGAAAAAGCAGAATCCGTGCTTCGTATGATGGTGCCTCAGAAATTGGATTTACCGTTGTAGCGATCACTTTGGTGATTATTGTTGTGTTTTTGCCAATTTCGATGGGTAATGACCTGGTATCTAATATCATCAAGCAATTCTGTGTCACAGTGATGATCGCCACTGGATTTTCGTTTTTGGCATCATTTACCATTGTGCCATGGCTTTCTTCCCGATTTGGAAAATTGGAAGTCGTTTCCAATGCCACATTTTTTGGAAGAATTATTTTAGCTTTTGAATTAAGACTTTCTGCATTCACCCATTGGATTTCCAATTTACTGAAATGGTGTCTTAGAAGTTGGAAAACAAAAGTAGCAACTCTCGGAATTGCTGTAGCACTTCTTATCGGCTCGTTTACTTTGGTCGTTGCAGGATTTATTGGTGGCGAATTTTTCCCAGGGATTGACCGTGGTGAATTCTTGGTACAATTAGAACTTCCTAAAGATGCATCGATTGAGCAAACCAATTTACTGACCCAAAAAGCAGAAAACTATCTCAGGAGCAAGCCCGAAGTTGTAGATCTGATCACTACTGTTGGACAAACCAGCTCTGGTTTTGGCGCCACTCAAGCAACGTCCTATAAATCGGAAATTAGTGTAATTCTCAACGATAAAAGCTTAAGGGAAGACAATACCTTTATATATGCAGCCAAAATTAAACGCGAATTGCAATATGAATTGGTCAATGCCAAGATATCCACTATTCCTGTAGGCCTTATGGGTGCTGAACAAGCGCCTTTACAACTCGTGGTAGTTGGTTCTGATCTAGACAGTGCTATGGAATTTGCTCGAAAAGCAGAAGCCGCATTGCTAGAAATAGCTGGAACCTCTGAAGTGGAACTTTCTGTTGAAGATGGAAATCCTGAAATTACAGTACAAGTAGATCGGGATAAAATGTCAAGTTTGGGATTAAATCTGTCTACCGTTGGACTAACTATGCAAACTGCGTTTAGCGGTAATACTGATGCCAAATTTAGAGCAGGCGAATACGAATACGATATCAACATTAAATACGATGCGTTTGACCGAGCGAATATTACGGATGTGGCCAACTTGATTTTCATTAATGATAAAGGCCAACAAATCCGACTGGACCAATTTGCCGAAGTCAACCAAGGTTCTGGCCCGAGTGTATTGGAACGACGCGATAAAAGTCCGTCAGTTAACGTCAATGCCCAAGTGGTAGGACGCCCTGTGGGAGATGTGGCCAACGAGTGGGAAAAAGTATTCTCAACCATTGAAAGACCAACTGGTGTTTCTTACGTTTGGGGCGGTGATATGGAAATGCAGGGTGAAGGTTTTGGCACCTTGGGGATTGCACTTTTAGCTGCTATTATCTTGGTATATTTAGTCATGGTAGGATTGTATAACAGTTATATCCACCCTTTTGTGGTTCTGTTTTCCATTCCGCTATCCTTAATTGGGGTTCTTGTCATATTAGCTCTGACCAATAACACCTTAAACATTTTTACGATCTTAGGAATGATCATGCTTATTGGACTGGTCTGTAAAAACGCTATTTTATTGGTGGATTTCGCCAATCACAGAAAAGATGCGGGTGAATCGACCTTTAATGCCCTAATCCAAGCCAACCATGCCCGATTACGCCCAATTTTGATGACCACCATTGCCATGGTTTTTGGGATGATTCCTATTGCCTTGGCTAAGGGTGCCGCTGCGGAAATGAACAACGGATTGGCCTGGGTTATTATTGGTGGACTCTTATCATCATTATTTCTTACGCTTGTTATTGTACCAGTAGTATACTCCATTTTTGACGGTCTTGTTAGAAGAGTGACCAAAAACAAGGGCAAAGTGGATTATGATGCTGAGATGAAAGCAGATTATATTCCTATTGAAGTGAAAGAAGAATTTGAAAAATAATTTGCTACAGCTATAATAAAACAGCAATAGGGTTCGGAATTCCGAACCCTATTATTTTATTTTCAATACTTTGAAAAGTTAATTTGTTATATCAAATCAATTTCTAAAATTACTTATGGATTGCCGCTATATATTCCGGGCGCATTAAATTTTCTGGACTCAGAATACGATCTAGTTCTTCTTTAGAAAGCAGTTTTTTATCTAAGACAAGTTCTGGAATAGTCTTACCTGTTTTAATGGCTTCCTTACCAAGAACATCACACATGTGATGCCCAATAAATGGACTCAAAAATGTAATCAATGCTACGGAATTATACACCATATCCTTAGTGGTTTTTTCGTTGGCGGTAATCCCCAAAACACATTTGTTTGCCAATGAAAGCAATGCGTTTGAAAGCAACTCAATCGATTCAAAAATACATTGTGCAATCACCGGTTCCATGACATTTAATTGCAATTGTCCTGCTTCCGAAGCAAAAGATATCGTCACATCATTACCGATAACCTTAAAACACACCTGATTGACCACTTCTGGAATAACAGGATTAATCTTTGCCGGCATAATAGATGATCCTGCCTGCAATTCTGGCAGATTAATTTCGTTAAAACCACATCGAGGTCCGGACGACAACAATCTCAAGTCGTTGCATATTTTTGAAAGTTTGACTGCCGTTCGTTTTAAAGCGCCAGAAATCATAACATAATCGCCACAATCGGAGGTGGCCTCAATCAAATCTTCTGCTTCAACAAAACTCGCTCTCGTCAATTTCTGCAAATAGCCAATTGAAAGTTCCGTAAATCCGTTAGGTGCATTTACACGCGTGCCAATAGCCGTACCCCCAAGATTGATTGGCAAAATCAAGTCTCTACACATTTTCAGGATTTTAGTTTCCTCTTTCAAGTTTGTAGACCAAGCAGAAAACTCATCACCCAACGACATGGGCACAGCATCTTGAAGTTGTGTTCTGCCCATTTTTAAGATTTTTTTGAACTCAGCACCTTTGATATCCATTGCCGTTGTCAGCACATTAATTTGCTCTAACAGATAATTCATATAATAATAAATAGACACTCTAAATGCAGTAGGATAAACATCATTTGTAGATTGCGATTTATTAACATGATCATTAGGATTTATAATATCATATTGCCCTTTTTCATAACCATTCATTACCAAGGCCACATTAGCGATCACTTCATTCGCATTCATATTAATAGATGTTCCTGCACCACCCTGAAACACATCGGTAGGGAAATATTCGGCATACCGATTCAAATTGTTCAGGATTTCGTCGCATGCATTGATAATCATATCTGCTCTTTCTGGAGAAACCGTCCCAATGTCCCTATTTGCAAAAGCACATGCTTTTTTTGTGATGATCAACCCTTTTATGAACAACGGATAATCTCGAATTTTCGATTTTGAAATTTCAAAATTATTTATGGCACGTTGGGTATGGATCCCATAGTAAACGTCATTGTCGATTTCTAATTCGCCCAATAAATCTTCTTCCCTCCTGGTTTTGGCACTATTATGTTTTATCATTTTTTAAGATAGTTTGCAGTTTCTGAACATCAAAAACAAATCCGTCAATAAAACATACATTAAAACAATCTTCGAAGATACTTATTCGTTAATTATCAATGATTTAATATAAAGACGTGAGCAGTTTTGTTGTAATTAAATCCAAATAAGTTGTTAAAATTAATAAATAAAATTCATTCCATAATAGGCAATTTAGCAGAATTTTATTTTGTGCCCTCTAAATCATTTCAAGATTATATTACGAAAACATGAAACAAGGGCATTCTTTTTTCAATAATAAAAAATAGATTTAAAAATTTGACAAATCATAAATTTACATCGTGGTAATTTATCGATATCACAAAACTTCATTTTTAAAAAAATCAATGATTTCATTGGAATTTAATATTCAGAAAGAACCTATTTCACAAATAAAACTTTTATTAATGGTGAAAATTGATACGAGACTTTTTAAAATGATGAAAAATATGCTTAAAAAATAAGTCCAATTAAATCTTGTTTTAAGACAAAAAAATGAAGCTATTAATACAAAAATTAAAATTTAAACCCATATATTAGTAAGCATAAAACCACTAAACAAATTTTAATCTTTTACTAACTTTATTTAATTTGTTTTACCAGATAGATGATCGAAATTATAAGGAATCGAGAATGTTGGATGATATTGCTAATTATTGTAGAATAAACCTTTCAATGATTATCTTTAGAGCCTGTTTAAAAATTATAGTTTAAATTTTTGTAGTTGTTTTCAGATAGATTTTAATCTTTGACCATGCATATTTAGCGGGCTAAAGCAAGTAATCAACGGCTAAAAGATGCTAAAAAGAGCATAAAAATACAACTAAGAAAAATAAGCACTTTCAAAATAAATATTTCGTTAAAATTTAAACAATCTCTTAATAAAAATTTTAATCACTTAAACAAAAATTATAATACACCAAATTACTGTGTAACATTAGTTGCTCAAACTTTAATACAAGTTTTTTAATT
>NZ_DATJCY010000132.1:0-5981 GCF_035577925.1 Gelidibacter sp.
TTTTCCTTCCCAATTAGGTTCATTATTTACTTCATCACTTTTATAATTGGCAACTATCCATCTTTTAAAGCCTTCGATATCATTAGGATATGTTCTTCCTAAAAAAATATCAGCCTCGAATTCTTCAAGCAGATTGATAACATTTTTTAAAATATCATATTTCATATATTCAATTTAGAATGTAAATATACTATCATTTTTAATAAAATGTATATTTTTATACTATTTGTTATGAAGTTCTTTTTAAATACGTATTAGTAAAGTCTAATTTATAGGTAATACTGCTGATAAGGTCGGAGGGAGAGCTACACATATCATTAACAAAATAGACTTTGATATTCATATTATTGGGGTTCGAGCTCCAAGAAGTCGGCTCGCTGGTACAAAAACGAACAAACCCTAAAAATATAACGAAGCGAGTTGCAATAGGCTACAAAAGAGGTATTTGTGTTTGGTTTTGTGTGGTAATAAAAGTGGTCGATCTCAATTAAACCCAATTCGGTGGCGCAAATAGGGAAAATACAAGAAAATCTAAAAGTATCTACTGAACAGTTGATTATGGAATAAAAAAAAAGCCCCAACTGAAGTTGAGGCTTGAAAGTGAGCCCGAAAGGATTCGAACCTTTGACCGCCTCCTTAGAAGGGAGGTGCTCTATCCAGCTGAGCTACGAGCCCAATCAAGAACAAGATGTTCTGAAATTGGCTGTAAGTATAATTAATAATGATTAATTCGTCTTACGGTCGGCAAATATACAATATCTATTAAAAAATCATAACTAAATTGAAAAAAAATAACATAAAGATTTACTTTTTCAAAATGAGATTTTAAAACTACCTAAAAACCAGAATGTAAGCAATTTTATTAATCAAAAAATTTCACATAAAACTCCCTACTTTTTTAAGATGTTCCAATGTCCATAAATTCTTTACGTCACCTATAAATATTTAACGGATTGACACAATAATATTCTCCTAATAAATTCAATTAAAAGCACCCATTTTATAGTACAAACAACCTTTGCTTTACGGTTCAAAATACCTACTTTTGCACAACATTTATTCAGAAGTTATTAAAATATAAATTGCATAAAAGATGTCAAAAAAACCAACCAACAAAGGAATTTATATTGCTACTACAGAGCCCAATATCGGCAAATCTATTATCTCACTCGGATTGATGCAATCACTTTTGGGCAAAGCTGCCAAAGTGGGTTATTTTAGGCCCATTGTTGATGATTTCAAACCTGGGAAAATAGATAATCATATCAATACCATATCTACATATTTTAATCTGGATATTAGGTTTGAGGAGTCGTATGCTTTTACGCGTAGCGAGCTTATTCGGAAAAAAAATGAAGATAAGGATGATGAAATCATCGGAAAAATTATCGAAAAATATAAAGCCCTTGAAACGCGCTTTGATTTTATTTTAGTAGAAGGCACCAGTTTTATTGGTGAAGGCTCCATTATGGAGTTTGATATGAATGTCCTTATTGCAAAAAACCTTGGAGTGCCGGCAATTATCGTCGGTGGTGGCGTTGGGAAAACCTTGGAAGAATTTGTTGGTAGCCTTCAAATGGCTTTTGACTCATTTACAGATAAAGGCGTTGAGGTTATTGCCGTAATCGCCAATAAAATTCAACCAGAAAATTTGAATCTTGTTACTACCGAATTAGGAAAGTACCTTCCTTCAAACGTTATTGTTAGTGCTATTCCATTGAACAGTACTTTAGCAAATCCGTCGATAAAGGAAATTGTGGATACCCTAGATGCAAAAGTGCTTTTTGGTGAGGCTTTTATCAATAATCAAGCAGGTCATTTTAGCGTTGGAGCAATGCAATTGCCTAATTACCTCAATCATTTAAAGGATAATTCACTGGTCATAACTCCGGGCGACAGGGCGGATATTATTTTGGGTGCGCTTCAAGCTAATATGTCCGACAATTATCCTACTATATCTGGTATTGTGCTAACGGGAAATATTATGCCCGAAGAATCAATTTTAAAACTTATTGAAGGCCAAACAGATATTGTTCCTATTATTTTAGTTAAAGGCGGAACGTTTTCGGTTACCAACTGTATTGGAAGTATTAAATCGCAGATTTATGCTGAAAATACAGAGAAAATCACAACCTCAATTAATGAATTTGAAAAACATGTAAACGTCGATGCCCTGGTTGAGCGTCTTATCACCTTTAAAAGTAAAGGCGTTACACCAAGAATGTTCCAATATAATTTATTTCAGAAAGCGAAAGCCAACAAAAAACACATTGTGCTTCCGGAAGGAATGGATGAACGCATATTGAGAGCTACCAAACGTTTGGTTGATTTGGATGTCGTGGATATTACCTTGCTTGGAGATATTAAAGAAATTGAAGAAAAAATCACAAGTTTTGATATTGGCTTAGATCTTAATAAGGTTAATATCATAAACCCAATTCAATCTTCTTATTTTGAATCGTATGCCGAAACGCTTTTTGAGCTTCGTAAACATAAAAATGTCAATCTTGCCATGGCCAAGGATTTGATGGAAGATGTTTCTTATTTTGGTACCATGATGGTTTATAAAGGTGATGCAGACGGCATGGTTTCGGGGGCAGCACATACCACACAACATACCATTCTTCCTGCGCTTCAATTTATTAAGACCAAACCCGAAGCCCCTATTGTATCTTCAGTATTTTTCATGCTTTTAGACGATCGTGTTTCGGTTTATGGGGATTGTGCCATTAATCCAAATCCAACGGCTATACAATTGGCCGATATTGCCATTTCATCTGCAGCAACAAGTTTGGTTTTTGGAATTCAACCAAAAATTGCAATGTTGTCCTATTCTTCGGGAACCTCAGGAGTTGGTGCCGATGTAGAACGCGTAAGAGAAGCCACCGCTATTGTTAAACAAAAACGTCCAGATCTTAAAGTTGA
This sequence comes from Gelidibacter sp., assembly GCF_035577925.1. GTDB lineage: Bacteria > Bacteroidota > Bacteroidia > Flavobacteriales > Flavobacteriaceae > Gelidibacter. The sequence goes on from NZ_DATJCY010000132.1 coordinate 2,926, forward strand.
AGGCCCAATTCAATACGATGCTGCAGTGGATATGAATGTTGGCAAATTAAAACTTCCGGATTCTGAGGTAGCAGGACAAGCAAACGTTTTTATTTTTCCCGATTTAAACACAGGAAACAATACCTATAAAGCAGTTCAAAGAGAAACAAATTCGTTGGCTATAGGACCAATCATCCAAGGTTTGAATAAACCTGTAAACGACTTGAGCCGTGGCTGCACCATCGACGATATTTATAACACCATTATTGTGACAGCAATTCAGGCACAAGGCATTTAAAATTAAAAAATATGAAAATATTAATTATTAATTCGGGGAGCTCTTCCATCAAATTTCAATTAATGGCTATGCCTTCCGAAGTATTGATTTGTACGGGACTTGTTGAACGCATTGGCTATGAAACTGCCACCATAACTTATAAAACCGATGTTGATACCATAAAGCAAACCCATAACATTGCAAATCACAAAGATGGATTGGGCCGCGTTGTTGATTTGCTAATGGATCCTGAACATGGTGTTATTTCTAATACTGATGAAGTAGAAATTGTAGGCCATCGGGTGGTTCATGGAGGAAATTCTTTTTCTGATACCACCTTTATAACACCTGAGGTTAAAGATAAAGTTGAAGAATATATCGCTTTGGCACCTTTACACAATCCCGGAAATCTTGAAGGTATTCTTGTGGCCGAAGATATTTTTCCCAATGCCAAACAAGTCGTTGTTTTTGATACAGCTTTCCATCAAACCATTCCTGAAAAAGCTAAAAAATATGCTATTCCAAATGAACTTTACGAAAAATATGGCATTCAAGTTTATGGTTTCCATGGCACAAGTCATCAATATGTTTCCGAAAAAACAAATGAGTATTTAAAGCTAGCGTCTTCTAAAATTATCACTATCCATTTAGGAAATGGTTGTAGCATGACTGCGGTTATGGATGGTAAAAGTATCGATCATAGTTTGGGCTTTACACCTTCCAACGGATTGATTATGGGTTCAAGAAGTGGTGATATCGATCATGGTTTAATATTCCATTTGGTCAATAATTTGGATTACACTTTAGATGAAGTCAAAACGCTTGTTACCAATAAGAGTGGCATGTTGGGACTTACCGGTCACATGGATTTACGTGATATTGAAGCTGCTGCCAAAAGCGGAAATAAAGACTGTATTTTGGCCCTGGAAATGAATACGTATCGCATTAAAAAATATATTGGATCTTATGTTGCTGCAATGAATGGTTTGGATGCCATTGTGTTTACCGCAGGTATTGGTGAAAATTCGAGTTTAATTCGTAAGATGGTTTGTGAAGACATGGATTTCTTCGGAATTGAATTAAACCAAGCTGAAAATGAACTGAGAACTCCAGGTCTACGAGAAATCAGTATGAATTCTTCCAAAGTAAAAGTCTTAGTCGTTCCTACCAATGAAGAATTGGAAATTGCAAAACAGGCTTATACTTTGGTCAACTAAATTTGACTGATTTTCAAATAAGAAATAAACACTAAATCAATTTTAAAACACTGTCAATCTTCGGGTTTTCAGTGTTTTTTATTTTTCCATATGACATTGGATCTCCAATTTAAGATAAACTATTTTAAAGATTAAATTGATGGAGTTTGTTTACCAATCGTTCTTGATGGTACCAATCATTAAAAACAAGTTCGATATTACCCACTTCAAAAGTTCCGAAATCATAGTCTTTATAATTATCAATGATTTTTAGAAATTCTTCCTTATGCTGTAAATTTTCTTTAAAACGAAAAACCGTGGCATGAGCTGTTTTTATAAGATAACGTTCGTCCATACTTTCTTGCAATCCACAATTTTTAAAATTGCTTCTTAATTGATTTCTTAGTTCATTTAAGCTATTGTCATTCATAAATCCTTTGATCATAAGACAAGATGGCGATGCGGTAACGCCTTCGCAACTAATGACAATATTCTCTAAATCTGCTAAACTGTTTTCTATAACCCTAACATATTTGGGTATATCGAGTTGAGACAGTTTAAGACCGCTATAACATGAAATTATAGAAATGACCGTGATATGGATATCCGAATTGGGATAATAATATTGATGTGGCTCAACGCTTTGTAATTCTGTCAAAAAATTCTGGATTTTATTTTTGACTTCAGCAGTCGGCCGAATAATAAGCGATAATCCAAAACGGTCATCAGTATCAGAATTAATCAACGGATCAACTTCATAATTATCTGAAGAAATTTCTTTTATCGATACCTTATAAAGTTGGTCATAATGTTCTTTTAGCTTCATTATTTTTGTTTAGCAAATGGAACCTTAAAACTTTTAAGCACGAAAAGACTTATTTTATTTATCAATTTTCAATCTAAAGTTTTAAGCTGTTTCAAATCTTATTGATTCTTAGTTTTTTTCCAAATAAAATATAGAATAACAATAGCGATAGGAAGGATGACAAACATAATCCAATCGAATGGTGTGGATAGATTAATAGAACTATCACTTCCAGGATTTGGTGTGGCTGAAGGTTTTTGAACGAGTAATATAAATAGGATATTTAACATGATTTCGATATAAAAATAAGATGCTACAATTTAATGAATTAACAGGTCATTGTCTCTATAAACTTAGTTATTTAAGCTTCTCTCCGCAAAACTTCCAAAGGTGAGCTCTTTAGAACACCTCGGACATTACTCAATCCAATAACCAAAACCAATAAAGTGATAACTGGCAAAAACACCACAAATGGAATCAGTGAGGGCACAAACGGTTCTTTAAATACAAACAATGCCAAACTGAAACTACTAACTAATGCCAATACTACGCCAACCAAACTTCCTAGCAGTCCCAAAAACATGTATTCAAACGCCGTAATTTGTAAGATCTGTGAGTTTTTTGCACCTATCGTCCTAAGCAAAACACTTTCTTTAATACGTTGGTACTTGCTTGTTCTGACAGAACCGATCAAAACAATAATTCCTGTAATGATACTGAAAAAAGCCATGAAGTTTATTACCCAGGATACTTGTTCCAGAATTCCCTCAACCAATGTGAATACTTGTCTTAAATCGAT
>NZ_DATJCY010000133.1:0-14260 GCF_035577925.1 Gelidibacter sp.
TTTCTTTTATGTCCTATCATTCTTAAACAGATCTTAATCAATACGTTTTGTTAAACAACAAAAAATTAAAAAAATGATTAACTTGGTTAATAAATAAGTTGTGGTGCATATAAATAAACCTCTGAAATGAAATTGAACTTCGTTAAATATTTGATAATTATTTTGTTTTTGGCAAGTTGCGGAAATCGGAAAAAAGAAATTAGAGAATATGGATTTAAACAAAAAGACACAGATAGTTTAAATGTTTCAGTTAGGATATCGGAATTTGAAAATTACGGGAATTTTCTTGACCGACTTAAGGAAATTGTTTGTCATGATAGTATTCCTAAAATTGTACTCGAAACGGAAAATATAATTCAGAATATCTACCCGATTGAATATTGTGAAATTCCAATCTTCCATCCGAGATTTAGAAACACTTTTTTCATTCAAAAAGATAGTATAATCAAAAACGAACGAAAAGTTGAGTTTTCTGAATTGAGTATGGTCATGAAGCAAAATTTTCAGAATATGGGAGGAAAAGCAGATTTTGCGGACAGTCCAGAAAAGGTTTTATTCATTTTTGAATACTACGAAAATAAAGGCGTTGATGGAATAGAAAAATATTTAGAGGCAATTACAGAGTCTTATGACTATATCCAAGTTAAAAACGAATTAAAAATTACTTTTTGGCGAAAAATTGATGTTATACCTGAATTCAAAAATGAAGAATTACATTATAAAACAACTGAATAAATACGCACAAGAGCAAGGGTAACTGTTACAAAGCATCCATCTTTTAAAAATTGTTTGGTGAAATCACAAACCCCGAAACCATTTAAGTCTCGGGTTTTAAAAAGTCCAGTTGATGAACTAGTTGTTCAGTGCATTCTTTGATAAAATTTCCAATGAATTTATGATGGCAACCTCAACATCTACATGGTCTTGTTTTAAGACTTCCAGGTTATTTTGTAATTGTTTAAGTGCCGCATCTGATAGTGTTTCGTTATCCAAAATCTGTGAAATGGCTTTTGAGGCTTCTGATAAGTTTTTGGACAAAGGTTCTAAATCGTTTAAAATCGGACTAGCGGTTAATTGTTTGAAACGGTCATGGTTTTTAGACCATTTTATTAAGTAGTCTTGTATGGCATTTTTGGTTTCTGAACTGGCTTTTGTGCTATATGCCTTAACTAATTTATTAAACACAAGGGCATCTTCGGCATCGGCCGTACAGGCATCGGCAAATAGCGTAAAAGGGGAGTAGGTTTTGTATTCTGTACCACCTTTATTTCGGGTGTACATTTTTAAGGGTTCCGCTATTTTTTGTAAGGTTGATAAGGCGTCAATATCTTGATTGTTACTGATATTTCTTAAAATAACATCTCTGTTTTTTATATGGGTAATGCCTAGTTCTTCTAAGCTATAACTTATGGGTTTTATGCGCTTGAGCATGTTATCCACATCGTTGATCTCTTTTTGTGACCATAACCGTTCGGCAATAGCTATGGTTCTTGGCCAAATACGCGAATCAATAGTTAATGAAGTGGCCAATTCGCTCCACATTGTAGCTTCGCCGCCTAATATTCGGGCAGTTTCTTCTTTGGTTAATTCAATATCGCCAATAGGTTCGTTTAAATAATGCTTTGCAATAGGTTCCATCCTATCGATATAAAATCCGTTGGAGAGTATGGTTTTATAACCTTTTTTTGCAGCCTCAATTAACGTGCTGCCATTAGGCAGGCCATCACTTACACCGCGCCATGAATGGATCACGGCGGTTGTTGGCATTGTTGGGGTAAGGATTTCATCCCAGCCTACTAAGTTTTTTCCTAGTTTATTAAGGATTTTTTCCAGTTTAATATTGAAATAAGTCTGTAGATCGTGGTTGGTTTTTAAGCCATGCTTTTTCTTAAACTTTTGAATGTCCTTGTTTTCATCCCAATGTTTGCCTTCGTTTTCATCACCACCAATATGGAAATAATGATCAGGAAATAACGGCACGACTTCGGTAAAAAGGTTTTCTAAAAACACATAAGTCTCATCGTTGGTAGGATCTAAGGTAGGATCAAAAACGCCCGAGTTGCGCTCAATGCTATATACATAACCGGGCTTGCTTCCTAAATTTGGAAATGCCGTTAAGATAGCGGAACCATGGCCGGGGACATCAATTTCTGGCACCACGCGGATACCTAAATTTGAGGCATAAGCCACTACATCTTTAATTTGATCTTGGGTGTAAAATAAACCGTCGGAAGCCAATTCTGTGAGTTGTGGATACACTTTGGATTCAATTCTAAAACCTTGGTCATCCACTAAATGCCAATGAAAAACATTCATTTTAACGGCCGCCATGGCATCCAAATTACGCTTAATAACATCAACCGGATGAAAATGTCGCGATACATCAATCATTAAACCACGCCATACAAAACGTGGTGCATCGGTAATGGAAACTCCAGAAAAATAGTAGTTGGAGCTATCATTTGTGGTTAATTGTAAGAGGGTTTCCAGACCTCGCAAAGCACCAATATCCGTAGGAGCATTAATAGTAACGCCGTTTTCATCAACATTTAAATGGTAAGATTCATCAAGATCAATATTCAAGTCGCCCACGTTTTGATAAGCGACTTTTATAGCTGCATTTTTGTTATCGTTATAGGATGTTGGAAAGCCTTTGTCTAAAAATATACCGGTGCGCCCTGAAATACGTCTTAAAAAATTGGTAGCCGCCCTATCCACACGTTCTGATTTTGGACCGTTAATAGACACCTCCAATTGTTGGTTGAGTTTAAAAACCTGATTATTTTCAGTTATCGCTTTTGGCCATGGCATTAGGTTAAAACTTTCCTTTAATGGGGTTTGGGACCAGCTGGAAAATACCACCAGACTAAAACTAAGAATAAATATTTTTCTCATATTCTAAAAGAAATACCGTTAAAAGATTTTGCTGCATCATCGCCCAAAACACAATAATTAAAGGCTATTCAATACATTTATCAAATCTTATTTTTTTATTTGATTCAAGTTTATTCATTTATTTTTTTCTTTTAAAATAATATATACCAACGACACGATTACGCACACGGACAACATTCAAATCTCTCTAACTGTATTTTAACGGATAAACAATTGTCAAAATAATTGTTAATTTCCTATTATATCATTACAATTGCTGGATTGTTATTTGAATTTTATCATACGATCTGATTGGTAATCTAAAAATTATGCCATTGATAAAACCGAGTCAAAAATTTTCCATTCCTATAAAGTATCATATACTATTTTGGTTAGGGTATTTTATTTTTAATGTCATCCGCTGGGGAAGTTATTTTGACGATTATTGGTATTCTTTAAAATCCAATCTGGTCGAATTTCCAATTCATATCATCATTGTATATATCAATATCTATTGGTTGATACCAAAGTTGATTCTGAGAAAACGCTATTGGAGTTATTTGTTATCGCTCACCTTTATGTTGGCCATGGTCTATTTGGTCAGGACCGGATTGAACTACGTTTTGGTAACCAAGGATATTTGGCCAGAAGCAGAAAGTGTTGGTAAATTCATGCAATTAAACCATATTATTGCGGTGGTTTTGGGCGAATTGTACGTGATTGGTTTTGTATCGGCTATCAAGTTATTGATTGATTGGAGTTTTGAAAAACAACGCAATGAAGAGTTGGCACAGCTTCAGCTCAGTACAGAATTGAAGTATCTGCGCACACAAATTCAGCCACATTTCTTTTTTAATACCTTGAATAACCTATATGCCTTAACATTGACAAAATCGGATAATGCGCCACAATTGGTCATTAAAATATCTGATATGATGCAATATGTGCTGTATGAGGTAAATGGCAGTAAAGCTTATTTGTTGGAAGAATTAAATTACATCAATAATTTTGTTGACATTGCACGTTTACGGTTTAATGAAAGTATAGAATGGGAAACTGATATTACCGGCGATATTGAAGATGTAGAAGTCCCGCCTTTACTTTTTTTGACCTTTATTGAAAACTGCTTTAAACATGGATTAAAGGAAAACGATCATGTAAAAGTGACCATGAGCTTTGAAGTTGTACAGAAAGATTTTTTAGAGTTTAGATTGGTCAATACGTTTAATCCCGAAGCTAATATCACCAACACAGATGGTATTGGTATTGTTAATGCCAAACGCCGGTTAAGTTTATTGTTTGGCAGTAATTATGTGTTGGAAAGTCAGATTGTTGACGCCATGTACCACTTGTATTTAAAAATCCCGATCCGATGAAAATTAAATGTGTTATTATAGATGATGAAGCCCTTGCTATAAATGTTATAGAAGATCATTTAAAAAATTTTGAACATGTTGATGTGGTGGCCACTTATACCAATCCGCTAAAAGCATTCGGGCTTTTGGAAAAGGAAAAAATAGACGTCATTTTTATCGATATTAATATGCCTCAATTAAGCGGTTTTGAATTTATTGAAAACCTTAGTTACAAACCGTTGGTTATCATTACCACGGCCTATCGGGAATATGCCGTTAAAAGTTATGAGTTGAATGTTTTGGATTATTTGGTCAAACCGATCCCATTTCAGCGGTTTCTAAAAACGATGAACAAAGTTCACCAACGCATTTATTTGGATAATGCTGTACCAGATTTAAACATTCAGCAAGAGCCTCATATTTTTCTGAAAGTCAGTAAAAAGTTGATCAAAGTCAATTTAAATGACATTCTATACATCGAAAGTCTTAAGGATTATATCAAAGTGATTACTACGCTTGGTGATTATGTGGTGCACAAATCGCTAACCGCTATTTCTGAAGAATTGCCACAGTCTAATTTTTTAAGAGTACACCGATCTTATACCATTTCATTAAATAAAATTAAATCTGTTGAAGGGAATATGCTCGAAATTGTAGGCCGGAAAATACCGATAGGTCGAAATTATGTGAAAATAGCCCGTGAGCGTATTTTCAATAATGAAGAACTCGACATCTGATTGATGGATTAGAACCTGAAATTAGCGCACTACTTTTAGCGGATTGGAAACAGGTTTTGTTTTCAAATCAAATTCGGTTTTGCACAGTTCACAACGGAATTTATGCCGAGTGTAGAACGGAAGTGCAGAAAATAAAATACCAACAACAAACGCGACTAATGCCTTAAAGTTTTTAATGGTCGAAAACAGTTCGATATGAATGCTGTTGCAATTGGGACAATGAATGGCTTGGCCAACATCATCAACTGAATAGTGTTTGATGGCATTCAGGATTTCTTTGGCTTCAAAAGCTTGATATGACAAAACTTTTAATTTGACGCCTCCAATGGCTTGGCTCACTAACGGATCGGTATCGATGGTAAGATTGTCTGCTAAAAAAACTTCAATGCCTTCCGATTCCAATCGGCCTTTGATAATCATGGCTTCCGACGAATATTGAAATACGGCAACGGTGGTAAAGGTTTCTGTTTTCATTTCAAACAAGAAGCTAAAAGTGATAAAACCTCTGTTATTTCATCTTCTGAATTATAGGCATGCACACAAAACCGAATGCGTTCCTGCCCTTTTGGAGCCGTTGGAAAAAAGATAGGTTCCGGATCAAAACCATTAGCATTAAGATGACGCACTATGCTCTTGACCTTTTCACTATTGGATATTACACAACTTTGTATGGCCGAGTTGCTTTCAATGAAATAGGTGTCGAGTTGATATTGCTTCAATTGAGTTTTGAAGAAGTCAATATTTTGAAGCAGTTTTTTTATAGCATGCGTCAGTTGCAGTTCTTTATAAGTAGCTTTTATAAGCATTAAGGAATTTGGTGGAATAGCCGTGGTATAGCTTGAAGGACTCGCAAAATGATTCAAGTAATCAATTAATTTCTGATCGCCTAAAATTGCTGCGCCATGTGAACTCAAGGCTTTTCCAAAACTAATAAGACGCGCAAAAGTGAGTTGGTCAATGCCCAAGTGCTTTACCAAACCACCGCCATCTTCGCCCAAAACGCCAATAGCATGAGCTTCGTCAATGACCAAACGGAGTTGGTGCTCTTCGCAGAAATTGGCTAAAGCCACTAAATCTGGTGTGTCGCCATCCAATGAAAATACCGATTCTGTAGCCACATAAATTTCAGTGTCTTCTGTGAAATTTTCGCTTTGAAGTTTATAGATTTTCTTTAAATCTTCAAGGTCATTATGTTTAAACTTGAAGGCTTGTGCGTTGCCCATCGTAATACCATCATGTATGGAAGGATGGATCAATTCGTCATAAAAAATAAAATCATCATTTTGTGGAACACAAGAAAAGAACCCGAGATTGGCATTATACCCCGAATTGAGAATTAAGGCCGCATCACATTGATAAGTTTTGCAAATAAGTTCTTCTACTTCTGAATACAATTGGTGATTGCCAGATAATAACCATGAACCTCTAGATCCGTTTTGAAAAATAAATTCATTTTCCAGATAGTAATGTGTGCGGTCAAAAATCTCGTTGGACATTGAAAAGCCCAGATAATCATTGGATGCAAAATCTACTAACAATTGCGGTGTGTCCTGTGGTCTGAAAGTTATTTCAGCAAGGCGGTTATCTAATCGGTCTTGAAGTTTTTTGGGAATCATAATGTAAAGATACAAATACCTCTCAGCTTTTTAAGCTCAAAATTTCCGAACTGTTTTGAAAAAAAAATAATGTATATTGAACCTCAAAATTCTAAATTATGCGTCACATTTTATTCAGCCTAAGTCTTGTATTGTCTTCCTTTGTGTTTCAAGCACAAATATCTTCAAAATATACCATATCTTTTGAGAATGCCATCCATCATGAAGCTACGATAATGGCAACATTTACCAATTTAAAATCGGATATAGCCGAGTTTTCCATGAGCCGTTCTTCGCCAGGACGGTATGCTTTACATGAGTTTGCCAAAAACGTTTATAATTTTAAAGTCACCGATGGCAAAGGAAATGTACTACCAATTACGCGGCCTGATCCCTACTCATGGCAGGTAGAAGGTCATGATGGCACCATCCATGTCACTTATACGTTATTTGCCAATCATGGCGATGGCACGTATGCCCAAATTGATGAAACCCATGCCCATTTAAACTTGCCGGCCACATTTATTTATATGAAGGCCTTGGAAAATGATGAAATTGAAGTGACGTTTAACGTGCGCAACGATTTGAATTGGAAAGTGGCCACACAACTTAAGCATCAACAAAATAACACCTACTACGCTAAGGATTTTCAGTATTTAATGGATAGTCCTGTAGAAATTGCCGATTTCAGAACACGTTCATTTGATGTTGACGGCCAGAATATTGTTTTGGCATTGCACGATGATGCCGCGACAGATGAGCAGATTGATGCCTATTTTGAGAAGATTAAAAAGGTGGTTTTAGAGCAAAAGCAATTTTTTGGCGAATTGCCACAGTTTGATTACGGCACATTCACGTTCTTGGCGTGTTACATGCCCAACGCAACGGGTGACGGCATGGAACACCGAAATTCAACATCAATTCCAAGTTCAAGAAGTTTGGCCAGAGGAGGGGGTGAAACCAATATCGGAACGGTGGCGCACGAGTTTGTCCATGTGTGGAATGTAGAACGTTTACGCCCAAAATCGTTGGAACCTTTTGATTTTTCTAGAGCCAATATGAGTGGCGATTTATGGTTTGCAGAAGGCTTTACAAGTTATTTTGATGATTTATCCTTGGTCAGATCCGGAATTATAAGTCAAGAGCGCTACGTTCAAGGATTGGAACGGACTTTTAATTATGTATGGACGTCTCCGGCGCGACAGTTTTTCAATCCGATTGAAATGAGTTATCAAGCACCTTTTACGGATGCCGCACGATCTGTGGACGAAACCAATCGTGAAAACACATTCATCTCCTATTATTCTTATGGAAGTATGTTGGCATTGGCTTTGGATTTATCGTTAAGAGAAAAAAGCCTGACCCTCGATGGCTATATGACGCTATTGTGGAAAAACTTTGGAAAACCTGAAATTCCTTATACCATTGATGACTTACGTCAAACCTTGAGCACTTATGCCGGAAAGGAATTTGCCGATGATTTTTTCAATACTTATATCATAAAAAGCGGAATACCAGATTATGACAAACTTTTTAAGCATGTAGGAATAGTTCTGGAAACCAAAAACAATATTGAGTTTGGCGCCAACGTAAGGAATCATAAACTAATGAGTAATCCTAAAATAGGTGGTTCTGCTTATAAGGCAGGATTTCAAAAGAATGACAAGCTTCTTAAGATTGGAACGACTGTTCTTGATGAGAAATCAGATTTGAATGCGATTTTAAACACATTTAAGGTAGGGGACGAAGTGAATGTTTTGATAGAGCGTTATGGTAGCCAAAAGGAATTGAAAATGGTGATCGCAACAGATGTTTCCTATGGGTTACAACTTTTGGATGACAATTCAAAAGCAATGAATAAAAAGTTAAAACAGCAACGTGACGGTTGGTTGAAGTCTAAAGTAAATTAGTGCGTCAGCGGAGTTAAAAAAAATTTAATTAGAGTTTCAATTAGACTGAAATAGTATTATCGTATAGTAATAATTTAAAGAAGAAATGAACAAATTTTTAATGATTGCCGTTACGGCTGTTGCTGTATTCGGTTTTTCATATAGCCTCAAAGCACAAACATCAGAAGATCAAAATTTGGTCCCACTAGGGCAAGTCAACTTAGGGTTTCACGGATTGGAAGTGTCTTATGAATTACCGGTTTTAAAAAAAATGATTTGGGAAAATAGTTTGGGAATTGGAATGGGGTCAAATGTTTACGGGAGCACTATTGAGTATGTGTTCAGTTTTAAACAACCTATACCTTTTTTAAAATCGGAATTGAAATATCTTTATAACCTTAATAAAAGAGCGAATAACGGGAAAAATATTAAATATAACTCAGCTAACTACGTTGGTTTGCAAACTAAATACAGCTTTGGGCACGCTAAGTATTACGATGTTAATAAAACGTTGTTGGCCGAAGTCCATTGGGGATTACAAAGGAGTCTTGGCGGAAAATTTATGTTCGACACGCATGTTGGATTAGGCTACATAAAGGATTTCGATACTAAATATGACGTCATAAGTCCAACCTTTGGAGTGGTATTTGGATATAAGTTGTTCTAAATCGGATAGGACAATGGACTAACGGAGACTTAATGGATATAAATTTAAACTAAAAAATCACGCTGAAAAGCGTGATTTTTTATGATCTAATAAGAATAAAAGTATGGGTTAATCAACCAATACAATAATTCTGTTATCTTTCATTTCTAGGGTTCCGCTGTTAATAGGAAGGATCCAACTGCCATTTTCTTGTGTAAAAAGAGCTTGATGACTTTCTGCAATTTCAGCGTTGCCTTTAAATTTAACATTTCCTTTTCCAAGAAGAGAAACAATAGCCGCGTGGCCATGTAGCATTTGGAATTCGCCCTCAACACCCGGAACGGTAACGCTTTCTACGTTACCACTTACAAGTGAAGCTTCTGGGGATACAATTTCTAAATACATTTTTTTGTAGTTATGAGTGATGAGTTATGAGTGATGAGATTATTCTGAACGCATCACTCATAATTCTAAACTTATTTTTAAGCTTCTGCAAGCATTTTCTCTCCAGATTCGATAGCCTCGTCGATGGTTCCTTTAAGGTTGAAAGCAGATTCTGGCAAGTGATCCAATTCACCATCCATAATCATGTTAAAACCTTTGATGGTTTCTTTAATATCAACCAAAACACCTGGAATACCTGTAAATTGCTCAGCTACGTGGAAAGGTTGTGATAAGAAACGTTGTACACGTCTTGCACGACCAACCGCCATTTTATCTTCTTCAGAAAGCTCTTCCATTCCAAGAATGGCAATAATATCTTGTAATTCTTTATAGCGTTGCAATAACTCTTTTACACGTTGTGCACAGTCGTAGTGCTCGTGTCCTAAAATTTCGGCAGTTAAGATACGAGAGGTAGAATCCAAAGGATCCACAGCTGGGTAAATCCCTAACTCTGCAATTTTACGGGACAAAACCGTAGTCGCATCCAAGTGGGCAAACGTTGTTGCCGGGGCAGGGTCTGTCAAGTCATCCGCAGGAACGTAAACTGCTTGTACCGATGTAATAGAACCTCTTTTTGTTGAGGTGATACGCTCTTGCATGGCACCCATTTCAGTTGCCAATGTTGGTTGGTAACCTACCGCCGATGGCATACGGCCTAATAAGGCAGATACTTCAGAACCTGCTTGTGTAAAACGGAAGATGTTATCCACGAAGAATAAAACGTCTTTACCTTGGCCTTCACCGGCACCATCACGGAAATATTCTGCAATAGTCAATCCTGAAAGTGCAACACGAGCACGAGCTCCAGGAGGTTCGTTCATTTGTCCGAATACGAAAGTCGCTTTAGATTCTTTCATTATTGATTTATCAACTTTAGATAAATCCCATCCACCTTCTTCCATCGATTTCATAAAATCATCACCATATCTGATAATACCAGATTCCAACATCTCTCTCAAAAGGTCATTTCCTTCACGGGTTCTTTCTCCAACTCCGGCAAATACCGAAAGTCCACCGTGACCTTTTGCAATATTGTTAATCAACTCTTGGATCAATACGGTTTTACCAACACCGGCACCACCAAATAATCCAATTTTACCACCTTTGGCATAAGGTTCAATCAAATCGATGACCTTAATTCCTGTAAACAAAACTTCTGTTGAGGTTGATAAGTCTTCAAATTTTGGAGCTTGTCTATGGATCGGTAAACCAGCATTGCCAGCTTTAGGCAAATTACCCAATCCATCGATAGCATCACCGATCACATTAAATAAACGTCCGTAAACATCATCGCCAATTGGCATTTGAATTGGCGCACCTGTAACATGCACTTCGGTTCCTCTGCTCAATCCATCAGAAGAATCCATCGCAATGGTACGAACGGTATCTTCACCAATATGAGATTGTACTTCGAGTACCAATAAAGAACCGTCTGGTCTTTTGATTTCTAAAGAATCATAGATTTTTGGAAGCTCCGAACCCGCTTCAAACGCTACGTCGATAACTGGACCAACGATTTGTGCAACTTTACCTGTAACTTTTGACATTACTTATATGTTTAATGTTGAATAGACTATATTACGAAAACAACTTATAACAATCCTTCGAAGTCTGTTATTTTTCGCGCTGCAAAGATATATGTTTTTAATTAAACCGAGAAGCCCTTTTCAGCCTTTTTTAGGTATAAAAAAACACCTTCTTTTGAAAGGTGTTTTAGTTTGTGGATTTAGATGTGTTCTATCTAAATGCTGGGCTATAATTTGTTGGATATTCTCCCACATTTGCCTTAACGCCTGCGGCTATAAAATTAGAGCCGTATTTGGCATCAATAGCTTGTAAAAAAGCATTAGCCATGGCAGCATAGCCTCGTGAAGTGAGGTGCACACCATCTAAGCTTATCAAGCCACCGGTAGCCAATTTTGTGGTGAACGTAAAATCGCCGTCAGGAAAACCAGCGGTTGAGGATGCTTTTTCCAATATCGATTTAAAGTCGACTATAGCCAAGTCATATTGTGTTGCAATAGCATTAATCGATTCATTATATAAATCAGTAGCCGATTTGATGTCTGCTTGCTCGCTAGGAATAAGCACCCATTTGTCTTCTAACGGCAAGGTGATGCCTTCTACTGAAAACTGCCCCGCCAACTCTTGTGAAAGACCTTGCGCCATCAATGCTTGTAAGGATGCCATATTGACCGTACCAATAACGCTGCTACTTGGCAGAACCAACAAATCGGCAGATGTAGCTTGTCTTGCTTGTCCATACCGGCTTGCCAGCAAGTTGGCAACCAAAGGCGCGGCTTGAGGCGGTAATCCAAACTGAGCAATGAAAGCAGGAAACGTTGGGCTCGCATTTAAAGCACCTGCAATTTGAGCAGAGATATCTGTCAGACTTTCATCTTTTATGACCACAGCACTCGCTGCAGACTGCGAAAACACAATAACCCGTGATGGATCTATGGCTTCAAAAATCTGGTTCAATGCTCCAAAAACTGAATTCAATAACGGAATCATCGGTCCGAATGATGGATTGGATGGATCCAAAGGATTATGGGGTACGGTTGTGAAATGTGCTAAATTGGTAATATAAGGCACATTGGCCACAACACCTTTAGCACCATTGCTGGTTAATGCTTTCACCGCGCCTTCAAACGAAACAGCAAACACTGTTGGGTCGGTAATGTCACTTCCGCCATAAGTGGCAGGATTCATATTGCCTAATTGATAAACGCCGGTACCGCCCGAAGTGGCATAAGCCAAAACATCATTGCCGCCAATTTCTGACAAAGTGAAGAATGTTGGATTTTGAGCCACAGCATCACCAATCACCGTAGCAGTGGTACTTGATGCCATACGACCAAAATATGGATTTAAAGCACCATATCCAGGAATCCCTAAATGAAAGCTTTTTGCCCCTGGAATTCCGTAATTATTAAATGAACCGGATAAATGTGTGGTGATTTCAGTGGTTGGTACCGCATCTAAAACTACAGGGGCTTTACCATTAAAATATAGTCTTGGTGCTGAGGCTACATTACCATTTACCAAAAAGCCACCAATATTATCTTTCATCATTGGTTGTGAAAACGCACCGCCACCAACATTGCTAAATTGTTTGGCTAAAATATTCGGGAACGAGTTTTCCTGACCTGCAATGAAAAGAGCATTGTCAGTAAATCCTGCAGAAAAAGAAGCGCCAACTGCTACATAATTTGAAAAGTCAACAGAGCCAGCGGTAAGTTCCGGTAAGGGTTCAGGTGATGGCTCATAATCATAGTCATCGTCACTACAGGCTGTAAAAGTAACTAGGATGGCCGACAGCAGTAAATATTTTATATTTTTCATCGTATTGTTTTTTATAAGTTGTTGATAGTCCAGGATATGTAATACATAGAACCGATAGAACCTGTGCCAATGGCTGTAAAGTATTCTTTGCCAAGAACGTTGGTCGCACCTACTTTAAAGATTGATTTTAGCGACGGAAGGGTAAGGTTTAACTGGGCATCTAGTGAATGGTGTGCTGGGATGTAGCCATCACCAAATGTAGCTTGCCAGTAGTATTGGTCACTCCATCTCCATGCGGTATTAAACCCGAAGTTTTTGAATAATTCCATATGTCCAAAATTGACTTTGGCCGCATGCTCTGGTGTGTTAAAGTTGGTTTCAAAATCAGGGAAGGCATCTTGATCAAAATCTTGTTTGGTATAGGTATAGCTTCCTCCCAAATCAAAGTTTCCAAAAATCTTAGTGGATAAACCTAAAGAACCTCCATACGAATTAACGTCTGCCGGTGAATTGGTGTATGTTGAATACACTTGATAATCGCCATTAGCAAGTGCAGCAAGTGATAATCCGTTGTCTCCTACAGTACCGTAAAACGGTGCGATCACGTTTTCGCCAGAAATAAAGTCTTGGTATTTGTTGTAATAAACACTCATATCAACGATGATATTATCAATTTTCCCTCGATAACCAACTTCCATTGAGGTGATTTTTTCAGGAGAGACAAGACTAGGATTTCCAGCTTCTAAAAGTGCTGGATTACCTGCTGCTGCAAACGCTTGAACTGAAGAGGCCAAATACGAATTGGTATAAGCCGCGCCACCTGTTTGTGTAATTGTGGCAGGTTGGCCAAACGCTATTTGTCCAGCTGCACTGATGTCATAGTTTCTGACATAGCGATCTAGGTTAGCTGGTGCCGATCCTACTAGAATAGCACGACCTGCGTCCAATCCAATAAATAAGTCTTGAGTGGTTGGGTTTCTAAAGCCTGTTTGTACAGATGCTCTAATGTTGTGGTTTTGATTTACGGTAAAACCTGCTGAAATTCTTGGTGATAAGAATCCGTCAAAAAATTCAGATTTGTCATAACGTGCAGATCCTGTAAGTTTTAATTTCTTTTCGCCACCAAGATCAAATTCTTTTTGTAATTGGGTATAAACACCATATTCAGAATAATCAATAGTGCCATCATAATCCGTATAAATAGTTCCAAAGGAATTCAAATTATATTTTCTGTAAGATCCACCAACTTGAATATCCACGACATCCCATAAATGGCTGAAGTTGTAATTGACATCACCGTGGTAATACTTTGAAGCATCTTTAAATTGTGATCCAACCGTTAAATCTGGGTTGGTAATACTTCGGTTAAAAGCAGAAATAAATTCTGGTGACCCTGGTTCGAAACGGCCTTTATCGGCTTCTTTTCTTGCTGCTA
>NZ_DATJCY010000134.1:0-2987 GCF_035577925.1 Gelidibacter sp.
TTTTTTAGGAGTGTTCAGGTCATTTTTTCTCCCGTCATAAGTCAATTTTACTTAGAGTCAAATGTCAGTTTTCATTAGTCTTTTTGCCATACGTTGGCTTCCGTGTACCGCTTTGAGTTTAGTTGTCATTGCCCTATAACGTTTGGCAGTAAGCAAATGTGGCGCTTTCTCTCGAATGTAATTGGGGCGCCATTTTGCTTACTGCTTGTTATGCTCATTTCTTTTCAGTTTCCAAATAATATATTTCATAATTGAACTAAGTATAAAACCTAGACCAATAAATAAGCAAACAACACCCATAAACCACATTTGACCTGCCCAATTAATTGAAATTTCGGGCTGGGTTCCGTAGTCGAGTATCAGTCCATTTTTAATGATAAGGTACAATCCAAATCCAATTGAAATCATGCTGGTTAAACCGGTAAAAAGAGCATTTTTATCAATTTTAAACACATTGATTCGTACAATTTCAAATGAATTATATCCAATAAGGCAAATAGCTATAATTATATCTACTAATATTGACATCCTATTTTTTATCTATTATTGTTGTTTGACCAAATATTTCTATTGGCTCATTAATTTCCAATGTAAGCACATCTAATTTACCACTTTCATATATTTTATCAGATGGCACTATTACAATTCTAAATTCCAAATCTGTTTTAAACTTTTCCTCTTTTGAAAAATAGGGTGGTGGATTGACTTCAGAGAAAAGGTCCATATGTCTGTCATAATAAGCAACGGGGCCGAACATAATCAAAAGCTTTTCATTGAATTTCGCTTTGATAGCTTCATCAAGCTTTTGAATTAACCGACCGAAGTTCTTGATATAAGCCGAATATGGTTTACGAGCTGTTGACACAATTGATGTGGAACAGCAGAAAGCCCAAGCATCATCGATTTTTCTATAAGTGCTGTGAACGGTTCCGCCTTCAATTAATCGCTCTTTTCCATCGACGATTATTGTGTGACTTTTATCTTCACGAATTTTGAAATGATAATAGTTTTCGCCCTCATCTCGATAATTCATATCCTTTAATTCCCCGAAAGCAGATGTCGGAGTGAAACGCATCCGACCGTTTATCACGAGATCATTTAAATGTTCTTTTTTTGAAAAAAATCTATATACGGGTGTTGGTAAAATCAATTTAATCTAGGTTTTATTGGGTTATATTGTATATTGAGCATAACGTTTTGGCGCTTGGCGCAGTGGCGGATTTCGGAGTACAAAACTGTCAATACACCACAAAAGTTGATGCGAGGTAGAATGTTCAATTAACCACGTCACCCGCCATTGAGCCAAACGCCTGTTATGGCTCGTTTTTTTATTTGTATCTGTTACCACTTTGTTTACAATGTTGTTCAACTTCGTCTAACCATTTGTCATACCAATACCAAGCTTTTGCAACCTGTGTTCCATATCCAAGTTTTGGATTTTTTGCGTCTTTAGATTTCCAAAACTCTGTATGTTGGTGCTGCCCAAAATTTGTAAAACCTTTATTTTGCATCTCCGTCCAAATCTCGGTTGGCAAGTATTTTCTTTTTTCTCTTTCTTTGATTAGAACAAATTCTTTATTTAGTGTTTCCGCTTCTGGTGAATTTGCAGGTAAAAATTCAATAACCTTATCTGCTTGTCCTTTATGATTCACTGATTTTGGAACATACAAGACTCGATACGAGTACTTTATATTGTTATAATCTTCATCACTAATACTGTTGTCAAAGTCATTAATATAGGCAGAAATATTAGGCGGTAAATCAGTGAATTTTCTAAGTTGATTAGCGTGTTCTTCTTTAATTGTTGAAAATTGCAATGAAAATGATAAGTGTTTGTCAATTCCATAGGAGTCACCAAATAATTCTTTGATAAATTGGTTGTAATTTAAACAACAGGCTTGAAATCTAGCACTCAAATATTCATCAATTCTTGTTGTCATTTGGTGTTCAATTTCGTGTCTTAAACCAATTAAGAATTTCAAATTAGATTTTGAAATATGGTCAATGGGACAATTGTCATCATCTAAACATCTTTCAAGTTCCCAATATTTAAACGCACCTTTTTTGGTTTTGTCATACTTTTTTCTTTGAGTAAGTTGTTTAAAATATCTATAATCGATTTTCTGCTCACGATAATATGCGTGTAAAAGGTACATCCAAGAAATGTTTGCAAGTATGATAAAGTTTTCAGATTTAAACTGAATGCTTGGATTATTAAAAATCTGAACAGCACTAAGCATAGCTTCCCTTGACTTAATTAGAAGTTCTTCTTTCAATGACCATACTTTTCTATTTCTTTTCTTAATTGCCATTCTTTACATCATTTATATTGAAGTGAATTTTCATATTTACTTTTCAAATAGTTTAGCAATTAACCAAGTCGCAAGTAAAACACCACCAATTGTCAATGCGGCATTAATAATTTCATCCGCATTTTGATTCTTTTGGTATGCGTCATACTGTTCTTTAGTAATGTTTCCATTTCTGTAAAGTATATTAAGATACTCTCTTTTTTGTTCCGAACTTGCTTGCTTTTTGTCAATAAGTCGCTTTAGTTCAAGCAAGCGTGAATAATCTATGTGGTTCATCATTTTCTTGCTTTTTTGTCTTCTAATTGACTAATTAATTTTGGAATAAGCTCGTCCATTTGCTTGCCTATTTGGTCTATCACTTGTTGTTGTAAGTCGTCCTTTGCTTTATGTTCTTGTAACTTAATTTTCAGTTCGTGAATTTGGTCTTTTAATCCATCGTGTTTGTCACGAATATATTCTTTCAAGCCGTGTCTTGTCCCAAAGAAAGTAATAAGGGTAGAAACAACAATCCCTATTATGTAAAGTAAATCTCTTAATCCAAATTCCATTTTATTTATGTTCTATGTTTTTCATTTGGTACTGGTTGTTTTAAAATGAGCCATAACTTACTTATAACCTACCAAAAGGTTGGATTAGTTGACGGAGTCCGACCCAAAACCCAACTTATTTGATAAA
>NZ_DATJCY010000135.1:0-15212 GCF_035577925.1 Gelidibacter sp.
CTATTCTAATTCATTATTCAGAAAATTCAAGAATAGATTATGGTTATCAGTTATTCAAAAACAAAAAAGCCATTACTTTCGTAACGGCTTTGTTTGCTCCTCTTGCTGGGCTCGAACCAGCGACCCTCTGATTAACAGTCAGATGCTCTAACCAACTGAGCTAAAGAGGAAGGTTAATTATATTTATTTTTTAGCTTTTCTGATAATTCAGGATGTTTTTTCAAATTCTGAATATAAGTTTTGCTTTTCATTTTTTTAATATGGGCTTCTATCTTTCTTGCCTGCACTCTATCTTTACAGGCGATCGAATAATATAACACCCAATCTGTAACTATTTTAGTGAAAGCTTTATCATAAAAGCCTGAATTATGTTGCTCAATTCGTTCTTCTATATTTAATGCCTCTCCGATATAATATTTTTTAAGGCTTTCAGAATACAATATGTAAACAAAATTCATTTTTATCTTAAAGAACGTTTTCCCGATGCTCTAACCTCCCGATAGCTATCGGGATGAGCTAAAGAGGAAGGTATAATACCTTATTTTGAGGTTGCAAATATAGTATGTTTTTTAACTTGAACAAAACAATTTTAAAATATTTTTAATTGGTTATTGCTTTAAAAATATCATTACCGTTGGCAAACAATACTAACATAATGAGAATCACGAATCCAACCACTTGTGCACCCTCCAAAAACTTTTCTGATGGCTTGCGTCCCGATACCATTTCATATAATAAAAACATGACATGACCACCATCTAACGCTGGAATTGGCAATAAATTCAGCACGCCCAACATAATCGATAGGAACGCTGTAATATTCCAAAAGTATTCCCAGCTCCAAAAAGCAGGAAAAACATCAAAAATAGCCTTAAAGCCACCAACACCTTTATAAGCACCGGTACTTGGACTGAAAATTAATTTCAACTGGGTAAAATAACCGGTAATCTGCCCCGTAAATTTATCCAAACCAACACTAAAACTTTCGCCCAACGAATATTCTTTCCTAACGATATCAAAATAACCCAATTCGGCCAGCTGAGTTGCCGAAGCACCACCTTGAATAATGCCTATTGTCCCCTCTTCACTGACTTGCAAATTGCGAGAAATTCTTTGGTTATTACGCATAAAATCCATTGCTACAGTTTCTCCTTTCAATTCGTTAAGAATTGCTGGTACTTCATCTCTGTATTTTACTTCCTTTCCATTTATAGATACTAAAAGATCACCTTTTTGCAAATCCACCCCTTTATTAAATGATGAATCAGGGACTTCAACCACCATAAATGGTGTTCGTATTTCAAATAACCTTCGGTCTTTACTTGTGGATAACTGTCCCAAAAAATCTTCGGGCAAGGTAATAGATTGTTCTGCGTTGTCGCGCTTAATGGTCACCGTTTTGGCACCTATAATATTGGTCCGTATATCCGATTCGTTCACAATATTAACATCACCAACTTTAACAATATCATCACCGGTTTTAAATCCAAGATCGGTCAATAATGGATTTTCAATAAGATACCCATCTTTTATACTTGCTGCAGAAATATCCGTATCACCATAAGCATACGAAGCACCAATGTAAATTATGAGCGCCAAAATAAAGTTGACCGTAACGCCGCCCAACATGATAATTAAACGTTGCCACGTAGGTTTGGATCTAAATTCCCAAGGTTGTGGCGGTTGTGCCATTTGCTCCTTGTCCATACTCTCGTCAATCATACCCGATATTTTGACGTAGCCTCCAAGTGGCAACCAGCCAATACCATAAACGGTATCGCCTATTTTTTTCTTAAACAAACTATATTTGACGTCAAAAAACAGGTAGAATTTTTCTACGCGCGTCTTAAATAATTTTGCCGGAACAAAATGCCCCAATTCGTGAAGCACGATCAGTAGGGACAAACTCAATAAAAATTGAGAAATTTTAATTACAAACTCCATATATCTCTTTTCAAAAAAATTATAGGGCACAAAAGTAGTCTTTTAACCCCATTTAGAAAACTAATCTCTTTTGATTAGCCCGTTTTTTAACAGCGATTTATTATAGTTGATCTTCTCAATTAATAGTCTGCTAAAATAAATCGAAATAAAAAGCCGAAACCTCTTCTACAAAAACCAAATATTGAAAAAATAAAACTGCTGATTCTAAACGAAAAACAACAAACGACCTCATTCTAAAAAGCAAAATTTTAGCATTTAAAATGACCGATTAATGCTTATGTATCGTATTTTTGCAATCAAATTACATCACATTTATTCATAAATTTTTAAAAATGCTCTCATTTTTTAGGGAATACAGATTTTTCGGAATTTTTATTTTGATATTTTCAGCGGTGGTCGTTTCCATCATGTTCAATATTTTGACGCCCAAAAAAGTGCTCCCCATTTATCAACCAACCATGGTGAATTTTGAAATGGTGGACAGCACACTTCAATACCAAAGTAAATATCATAAAATTGCCGATTTCAGTATGATCAATCAAAATGGCAAAACCATAACGCAAGACGATTATAAGGATAAAATTTACGTGGCCGATTTCTTCTTTACAACCTGTCAAACCATTTGCCCAATCATGACCGACCACATGGTCAAAATCCAAGAAGCAACAGCCAATGATGATGAGGTGATGTTGCTTTCATATTCGGTAACTCCTCAAATTGATGATGTCGCGCAGTTAAAAAAATACGCGATTGAAAAAGGCGTGAATGACAAAAAATGGAATTTGGTCACTGGCGATAAAAAGGAAATCTATGAATTGGCAAGAAAAAGTTATCTGGCCGTTAAAGAGGACGGAAATGGCGATCAATACGATATGATCCATACCGAAAACTTTATGCTTATCGACAAAAAACAACAAATTAGAGGCTATTATGACGGCACTCAAGCTGACGATATCGAACGTCTTTTAGAAGATATTAAAGTACTGAAAGCCGATAAGAAAAGTAATACACAATAAACACTTCATAAAAACCGACTTTAAAGCTGTAAAATCGGTCATTAAAATTATTCGAAAAAATAATTCAAAACTTTGATCTTCAAATTTTGAAGCTATTTCTTTTTTCACTTATTTTGCTTCTTTAAAATCAATCTAAATAACTTTGCAGATTACTGTCGCCGATTTAAAGAAAGGACAACGTGGTATCATTACTGACGTTTCGTCAATTTACATCCCGTTAAAACTCTTGGAAATGGGCTGTTTACCTGGCAATTATGTAGAACTTGTTCAAGTTGCCTATTTCTCAGACCCGCTGTATCTTAACATTAATGGTACTCATCTGGCCATCCGCAAAGAAACTGCTCTTCATATTTTAATAGAGACCCCCTAAATGAGCAAACAAATTAACGTGGCCTTGATTGGAAATCCAAACACAGGCAAAACCTCCATTTTTAACGCACTTACCGGATTAAACCAAAAGGTAGGCAACTATCCGGGAATAACCGTCGAAAAAAAAGAAGGCCTTTGCAAACTGCCACGTGGTGTAAAAGCTCACATTCTTGATTTGCCCGGAACATACAGTCTCAATGCATCGTCTTTGGATGAAAATGTGGTTATCGAATTGCTGTTGAATAAAAACGACAAAGACTTCCCCGATGTAGCCGTTGTAGTTTGTGATGTCGAAAACCTAAAACGCAACTTACTTCTTTTTACGCAAATCAAAGATTTAGAGATTCCTACCATTTTGGTCATCAACATGGCCGACCGTATGGAATATAAAGGGATTTCTTTGGATATTCCGCATCTGGAACAACGCTTGAATACAAAAATCGCGCTTGTAAGTACCAGAAAAAATAAGGGTATTGACGAATTAAAAGAATTGATTTTCAATTACAGGGAATTGTCCACAAAACCATGTATGAATGCTTCAGAAATTGATAAGGATTATTTTGATGCGCTTCATGAAGCATTTCCCAATCAGTTATTATATAAACTTTGGCTGGTCATCACCCAAGATGTGAATTTTGGTAAAATTGAACGTAATGAAATTGCTGACGTCACTAAATTTAAAACCAAATCAAAATCCGATTTAAAGCGACTTCAGCAAAAAGAAACCATTAAACGCTATCAGTTTATAAATGACGCTCTCAAAACTGGTCAAACCATTGATTTGAGCTCGGCCAAAGATCTACGCATCAAACTAGATCGTATTTTGACGCACAAAATTTGGGGTTACGTCATTTTCTTCCTGATATTATTACTTATTTTTCAGGCCATTTATGATTGGTCCAGCGTACCGATGGATTTTATTGACGCTTCATTTTCATCCTTGAGTGAATGGGCAAAACAGACACTCCCAACAGGTATTTTTACCGATTTATTAGCAGAAGGTATCATTCCGGGATTGGGCGGCATTGTCATTTTTATTCCTCAAATTGCATTTTTATTTCTGTTTATTTCCATTCTTGAAGAAAGTGGCTATATGAGCCGTGTAGTCTTTTTGATGGATCGCGGGATGCGCCGTTTCGGGTTGAGCGGAAAAAGTGTGGTTCCTCTAATTTCCGGAACAGCTTGTGCCATTCCTGCTATTATGGCCACGAGAAATATTGAAAGTTGGAAAGAGCGTTTGATCACCATTTTGGTAACGCCATTTACAACTTGTTCTGCCCGACTGCCGGTTTATTTAATTATCATTTCGTTAGTTATCCCTGAAGGTCGGTTTTTAGGATTGGGCTACCAGGCGTTGACGTTGATGCTTTTATATTTGATTGGTTTTGGAGCTGCTTTAGGATCGGCAATGATTTTGAACAAAATCCTGAAAATTAAAAACAAAACTTTTTTTGTGATTGAAATGCCGAATTATAAATTGCCTTTGTTCAAAAACGTAGCATTAACAGTTATAGAAAAAACGAAAGCGTTTGTGTTCGGTGCCGGAAAAATCATCTTGTCCATTTCCATTATTCTTTGGTTTTTGGCATCGTATGGCCCTGGAAACTTTAATAATGCCGAGGAAATTGTCAATAGTGAATTTGCCAATCAAAATCTTTCAGAAGAAGAAATCCATCAACATATTGCTTCCTATAAATTAGAACACTCGTATCTGGGCATTACCGGCCATGCTATTGAACCGGCTATAAGACCTTTGGGTTATGATTGGAAAATTGGCATTGCACTTGTAAGCTCATTTGCTGCCCGCGAAGTCTTTGTAGGCACCTTGGCAACCATTTATAGCGTTGGAAGTGATGACGAAGAAACCATCAAAAACAGAATGGCCGGAGAAATCAATCCTATTTCTGGAGGGCCTTTATTTAATTTTGCTTCCGGAATTTCGTTATTGCTATTTTATGCTTTTGCCATGCAGTGCATGAGTACCCTGGCCATTGTACAACGCGAAACAAATTCGTGGAAATGGCCCGTACTCCAACTTGTAATCATGAGTGCTTTTGCGTATATTATAGCATTGATTGCCTTTCAGGTTTTAAAGTAAACAGAAAAGTAAAAGTACTCTTAAAAACGTTCAACAATGAATGACATCTTACAAACCATACTCGCTTTTGTTGCTCTAGGATTAGCCTTAAGTTTTTTGATCAAGAAATTTTTCTGGAAGAAATCAAAATCAAAAAAAGGTTTTGCAGACGGGCACGATTGTGATCATTGTCATTAATTCCGCATGGAAGAGATTGAGTTTATTGTTTAGAACAATCGTCCTAACTTGTCATTTAATGAGATAGATAAGTCAATAAACTCGAAGTTTAGGTTATGTGATTTCACCAAAGGGTTAACCATCTTACTTAATGATCTTCTGTCTTTTGTAATATAAGCATCAATTCCCCTATTATGAATTTGAGCAAATAATTTTAAATCGTTAATTATAACTTTCCGCTGTTCAGTTTCCCTTAAATTCTTATTATTCATAAGTTCAGCAAAAAAAATACCTGCAATTTTGGCATCTTTATAATCAAACTCCAATAATCGAAAAACATTCAACGAAAGTAAATTATCTGGATTATCTCCAACAGCGTACTCACTAACTACTATGGTAGATAAATACATTTCAATTCTGTTTTCTAAAAAGTATTCAAAATAATCCACGGTATTTTGATGGAAATCTGCATCAGACTTTAATAATCGTATACAAAAAGAGCTATCTACAAGTATACTTTGAACATGCTTCATACTCCTTCAGCTTTGATATCCTCCAACCAAGCATCAACATTTGTAATTTTACTTAAATTAGATGATGCCTTTCCGATCATTTTTTCTAAAAGAGTCTTATTGAAAACAGGTTTATATTGAATAAATTCCACTAATTGCAAATCAGTTAAAGTGTCATCTTCAAAACTCTTCTTTCCTCTAACCTTAATTCCATAAGGTTTATACGTTTTTTTTTCTTCATCCATAATCTGTTCCTTTGTTGCCGAAACAGTAAGGTTTCCATATTCTTTTGTAGTTATATGCAAATTTGGATTCTTTCCCCCTTCTTGATAAATTTCCCCATAGAGATAAAATTCACTTTCGTAAAAATTTGGTGCTATCATTTCATAATTAGTAGTGTAATCAATGATTAAAGAGGGTTCTTTTGAAATGGAATTATTAAATTTAATAATATAATTTTCCTTATGAGCTTTCTTTTGAAACTTATCAATTATCGACTGTCTTTTATAATCTAAAAAATCAAGATTATTTCGGTTTTTAATTTCGGTGGTCAATCCGTTGAACAAAATAACAGCAGTTATTGGTAAAAAAAATCTATGCTTAGCCGAACCTTCCTCAATATCATAAGAGATGTGTGGTCGATTTTGTTTTTCCTTACGATTTGGATACAGAAATGACTCGACATCAGATATAAAATCTTTTACTTCATTTATATCAATATCTTTTGGAGTTAGTGTATTCTCCTTGTTTGTTACTAATATTTCTATGTATCCTTGTTCTTCCATCTGTCTAAACTACAAATTTATTGAATAAAAAAAGACAAAGACAGCAACTATAAATTACAGTTTTGTATGTTTTTATGAGTTAAGATGCCCAGTTTTATTACTCATACTTCTTAAACCAAGCTAATATATGCGCGGTTTTACTAATCAAATTACTTGGTCGTTGCACGATATTATGATAAGCTTCAGGTATTTCGACCAAAACGGTTTCTATTTTTCTAAGTTTTAAGGCGTGGTACAATTGTTTAGCTTCACTTGGCGGCGTTCTTAAATCGTTCATACCCACCATAACCATGGTTGGTGTTTCTATATTTCCAACCAATGACAATGGCGAAAACTTCCAATAAGTTTCAAAATTTTCCCAAGGCTGACCTTCATAACGCGAATTGGCATAACCATAATAATTATCGGCCACTAAGGTTTTACTGATCCAATTGATAACAGGTTTCACCACAGCCGCTGCCTTAAAACGATTGTTCTTACCAATCATCCACGTGGTCATAATACCACCCGCACTTCCTCCTGTCACATATAATCTAGCATTATCTACTATACCTTTTTCAACCAAATAATCTACGCCATCCATCACATCATTATAATCCTGGCCTGGATAATTGTTTTTTAACAAATTTCCAAATTCCTCACCATAACTTGTACTTCCACGCGGATTAGGATAAAAAACCACATAGCCTGATGCTGCAAACAACTGGATTTCGGCACTAAAGCGGTCGCCATAATTTAAAATAGGCCCACCATGATTTTCAACTAATAACGGATACTTTTTTGAAGCATCATAAAACGGTGGCTTCACAATCCAACCCTGAATGTCGCGACCATCAAAAGTCGATTTATACCAAACCTCTTCCGTTTGGCCCAATTCACGATAACCAAGTGCAGATGCATTCAAATTGGTGATTAATATAGCTTTCTTCTTATTTTCGATAACTGCCAATTCTGCAGGATATTCTGGTCGTGATTGTGTATAAACCAAAGTTCCATTTTGAGAAACGGAATAAGAACCCGAGGCATAAGGCCTGCCAATAGTAGTGCCACCAACATTATCAGCTAGTTTTGTGATTTTCCCTGAAGTGGTCATATGCCCTACTTTAGTATTGCCATGAACATCATACAAAAAGTACAAACCTTTCCCACTGCTATCCCAAGTAATATCAGAAACACTACCATCAAAATCTCCTGAAATAACGCGTTTGTTACTGCCATCAGCATTCATCAATTGTAATACTGTATTTTGATGATCTTGCGATCGGTCCTCATATCCCAAATACGCAATGGTTTTACCATCAGGAGAAACGGCTGGCGAATGGTCAGGACCATCTTGATCGGTCAATTGCGTAATCTCTTTTGTATCTATATTGACTTTGTAAACTTCAGTATTTCTAAATCGGTATTCCCAATCTTCAAACCGATTGGATGAAAAATAAATAGATTTTCCATCTGGCGAAAAAGACAAATTCCCTCGATGGTTATAATTATCTGTCGTTAATTGTCGTGGCGCACCACCATCGGCAGAAATTACAAAAATATGTGTAAATCCAGGTTCCATATAGCCACTGCCATCAGCTTCATGTTTTAAACGATCTGTAATCCGTGCTGTTTCGGCCCATTTGGCACCTTTTGGTTTTTCGGGCATTTTGACAATAACCGGTGGTTTTTCTGAGATAAACATGGTAAACGCAATCGACTTGCCATCTGGCGACCACGTCAAGGAACTTGGTGATTTTTCCAACTGTGAAAGTCTTGCAATTTGACCTGTAGCCAGCCAATACATATAAATTTCCGATCCTTCATCTGTTGAACTCGTAAACGCAATTCGATCGCCGGTTGGCGACCAAACCGCTTGGGATTCGCTGACTTCTCTTGAGGTGAGTTTACGATGCGAAGTTCCATCAGCATTAACAATCCAAAGATTGCCTTTGGCATTGTCTTTCATAATGTCAAAACCGTTACGTCTGTAAACAATTTGCTTTCCATCGGGAGAAATCTGCGGATCGCTTGCCCACTCCAACGCAAAAACATCCATGGGTTGAAAAGGCAATTTTTGGGTTTGTGCAATGTTCAATTGGACACTAAAAGCAAAAATCAAGAAAAACAAAAAACGATACATAGGTTAGAAATTTTAATTAAAACATGAAGTTACCATTAATAACTTTTAAATATAGAATTGCAATATAAAAAACCAATCAAACTTCGGATAAGAAGAGGTTTTTAGCCACATTTTGAGAAACCACCAATTCAACGCCATTGAATTTTATTTTTATTGAATGGTCAAAAGGTTCCTTATGAATGATTTTAATAATCGTCCCAAGACTGATCTTATTGCTATCCAAATATTTTAAAAAATCACTCGAACTATCGTCAACGCCCACACAAACATAAGTTTGGCCTTCTTTGGCATTTGCAAGAACTGTTTTTTCTACTTTTTCAAAATTGCCATGCCTATCAGGAATTGGGTCACCATGTGGATCGACTTTTGGAAAACCTAAAAACTCATCAAGTTTATCGGTCAACTTTTCCGATTTTATATGTTCTAATTGTTCGGCCAGATCATGTACTTCATCCCATGAAAAATTAAGCTTTTCTAATAAAAAAACTTCCCAAAGTCGGTGTTTTCGGACCACTTTAACCGCATAAGTTCTGCCCGCTTTTGAAAGCGTAACGCCCTGATAAGGAATATAAGAAATCATGTTTTTTTCTGCTAACTTTTTAATCATATCGGTAGCAGACGAAGCCTTGGTTTTCATTTCTTCGGCCAATGCATTCGTCGAAACACCATTGGCAGATTGATTTTCTAAATGATAAATAGCTTTAAGATAATTTTCTTCGGCGAGCGTCATAGATATGTGTATTATCTACAAATATAATTTATTTTAAGGAAAAAAATTATTTGGCCAAATCTGAAATAATAATCTAATGCGTCTAAATTAATTTTTAGAATCAATAAAAACTTATCTTATTGTTTTAAGCAGACATTTTACACTAATACTTATCATAAAAACCGAATCTTAATCCTAAATCCGATTGATCAAAATCAACTCTACAGAAACACACTAATGATACTGATTACTGATCTTCAAAATATTACGTCTCGACTGAACATTTAATTTTCAGAATTGTTTTTTTTTAATAATAACAGAAATCCTTAATTATCAATATGACGTACATATTTTTTTAGTACCTTCGTAAATTATATTTAGGCTTATGAAAAAAATAGTTTTTATTTCATTAACTTTATTATGCCTTTCATCTTGTAAGGATGTGGCACCAAGTGACGGCAAACTTAACGTTGTCACAACTACAACAATGATTACCGATTTGGTAAAAACTATTGGTGGCGACCAAATCCATGTTCAAGGATTGATGGGAAGTGGTGTTGATCCGCACTTATACAAAGCCAGTGAAGGCGATGTCACTAAACTGGCAAAAGCCAATTTGATTTTTTACGGTGGTTTGCATTTGGAAGGAAAGCTTATAGAGGTTTTTGAAAAAATGAAAGGTAGGAACATGACCACCATCGCTGTATCGGATGCGTTGGATAAAAGCACATTGATTGGCTCAGAGAATTTTGCATCCAATTACGATCCGCACATTTGGTTTGATGTGCAAAACTGGGAATTGATTACCAATTTTGTGGTAAAAAAACTTTCAGAAGCAAACCCCGAGAATGCTAATTTATTTGAAACAAACGGAAAAAAATATATCCAAGAATTAGAAGCTTTAGATATTGAAATTAGAGAAATCATCAGCACGCTTCCTGAAGACCGTCGGATTTTAGTTACCGCTCATGATGCCTTTAATTATTTTGGACAAGCTTACGGGTTTCAAGTCGTAGGTTTACAAGGTTTATCGACAGCTACCGAAGCCGGTGTACAAGACGTTCAAAATTTAGCTAATTTTATTATTGATAAGAAAATTAAAGCCATTTTTGTCGAAAGTTCAGTGCCACGACGGACCATTGAAGCGCTTCAAGCGGCGGTCACCTCCAAAAACCATCAGGTTGTAATTGGAGGCACTTTATATTCTGACGCTTTAGGAAATGATGGTACCGTTGAAGGCACCTATATTGGGATGTTTAAATATAATGTCAATACGATTGTGAATGCCCTCAAATAAAATAAGCAGACCGTAACCTGCAAGGTTTAATTGCTTCGCTGCTTGAGATTGCTGCGCTCAGTTCCAAAACCTTGTAGGTTTGAGTGAAAAACCTAATTTAATAATTGACAAATACCAAACAACAAAACGTGGTGAAAATTAAACCTTGGCCGACTTTAATTTTAAAAAGGATACGTATAAATGACAGAAAAGGACAACAATAAAAACACACCTTCCAGAGAAGAGACTCCTGCCTCCGCAGGAGTTCTGGCCGTAAAAGTTGATGATTTAACGGTAGCCTACAATTATAAACCGGTACTTTGGGACATCGACCTCGAAGTTCCTGAAGGTGTACTTATGGCTATTGTTGGCCCAAATGGCGCAGGAAAATCTACTTTAATTAAGGCCATTTTGGGAATTCTAAAACCTATTGCCGGAAGCGTAAGTATTTACGGAAAACCTTATCATAAACAACGTGCGCATGTAGCTTATGTGCCACAAAAAGGAAGTGTGGATTGGGATTTTCCAACCGTGGCACTGGACGTTGTGATGATGGGAACTTATGGCAGTTTAGGTTGGATAAAACGTCCGGGAGCAAAAGAAAAAAAAGCGGCACTCGAAGCTCTGGAAAAAGTAGGCATGCTACCGTTTAAAAACCGACAAATTAGCCAACTTTCCGGTGGGCAGCAACAACGTGTATTTTTGGCAAGAGCTTTGGTCCAAGATGCCTCCATTTATTTTATGGACGAACCTTTTCAAGGTGTGGATGCTACTACCGAAATTGCTATCATCAATATTTTAAAAGAATTGCGAAAAGCGGGAAAAACAGTCATCGTGGTCCATCATGATTTACAAACCGTTCCAGAATATTTTGATTGGGTAACGTTTTTGAACGTTAAAAAAATTGCCACAGGCCCAGTTAAGGACATTTTTAATGATGATAATCTGACAAAAACCTATGGTATTAATTATAAAGTAAGTGTACAGAAGTAGATTGAAGATTGAAGATTAACGATTTATGATTTTTTGAACTTTGAATATCAAATATCGAATTCTGAATATATCCAATTCATAGAAAAATGAAAAAAAGAGTTTATATAAAGCATTGGTTAAAGTTAAAACCTCAAAATTATAGTGGAAAAACAGATCTACATTATTTGAAAATTGCTAATGGCATCTATTCCAGTCTTGATTACGATCAGAAAATGACATTACTGGAATTCATGGATACAGATGATATTATAGATCTCTGCTGTTTTATAACCTGTTATTATGAAGATGTTATTTCACAAACCAATATTTGGCGGGCCTTTAAAATATTGTACGCTGCAACTTACAATAAGCCACTACCATTTTATACAGTTGGTGCTAATTATATTGATGAGGAAATCAATTTGGAGGATGTCGCTCTTCTACTTTGGTATTATATAAACACAATTCAAGACGAGAAATTCCTCAATCCTTATAACAAATTTATATTCAATATTGCCAAACAGATCATGGACAGATTGGATGAAGACTATGAATATGCACCAGAAAATAAAGCACTAAAAAAATGCTATGAATTTAGTTCAAAAGTGGTGTCCAGCTCAGATCAATTTTATAATACAAGAGCATATTTACAGACCATTTTCTTTGAGTCTTATCTGTTATATCCAGATATCAAGCGTCGTTTAGATCATGATATTCTTACCAGCATTGAAGCGCATCTCCATGAAGACCTTGATCTCCAAATGGGTTATATAAGGGAAAAGACCGAGACCTACACCTTCAATACATGCAGCTCACTTTTGGCACTTAACGCTAAAGATTGGGCCAGTGCAATTTTGGGAGCGTCTCATGCAGATTATAATGCTGTTTCCAATATTTCATCAAAAATAACAAGTCTTTTTCAATACAAATCCCAGTCAGAAACAGATGTGACCTTGCAGCATATCGCTTCAGGAATGTTGTTTAAAATGACTAAAAAATCTTTTGATAATTTAGAGGATCTCCATGAAGATAATATCATTTATATTGGTTTGGTCAAGTATGAAGAGGAGTGGTGGTTTTCGGGCAACTTCACTGCTTATCCTTTCGATGCAAATATTATTTTAGATCAAAAGAATTCACCAGAAGCACGGTCAGAAGTTAGTTTTTTAGAAAATGGACAAGAAGTAGAATCACTTCTCGCTGTACAAAAACAAGCGTTTTTAGACTTTAATGAAGGTTCATTAATTGCGTTTTTAAACAGCAAGGATTTGAATTCTTTTTTAGAAGGATTTGTTGCCTTCTATAATGATTCCTTAAAACTTACCACTAAAGAAAAAGAAGCTGCTCGTAAAAGAGCTAAATCAGATGGTTATTTTGGTGGCATGGATGGTTTGAAGGAATGGGAAGATAACGAAGACTTATTTGTCGTATTTTTTAATCCCAACTCTGGAATTGAATTTTATGATGATATTGTTAATGCGTTTCCTGATAAAAGAAACCCTTTTTTCATTGCGGAGAAAAAAGAGGACATTGAGGCTATATTACTGACTCAAATTTACTCAACGGAGTTTACTAACTATTTTGTAGAACATTATAAAGACCAATTAGCATATTTCAAAATTGAACCGTACAAATCCTATTTGAACGATTTGGATTTTCTACTAAGATTCTGGAAAAAAGACCATTATAAAACCAAAAGTGCAATGGTCTTAACAAATGAAAACCAATAAATTTTAAAACTATAAAGAGATTCCTGACTGCGCAGGAATAAATTATGAATTTACAAGACTACTTTTCTTTAGTTTTTAGTGATTATACGCTTCGCACAATCACTTTAGGAACCGCCATTTTGGGGGCCGTTACTGGTATGCTTGGTAGTTTTGCGGTATTGCGGAAACAGAGTTTACTGGGTGATGCTATTTCACATGCCGCACTCCCCGGAATTGCATTGGCATTTTTAATCACCGGTGCTAAAGATACCAACACACTGCTTCTGGGCGCATTGGTCAGCGGATTGATTGGCACCTTCTGGATCCGAGGAATTATTACCAAAACGCATTTAAAATCGGATACGGCATTAGGTCTTATCCTTTCATTGTTTTTCGGATTTGGCATACTACTACTCACCTTTATCCAAAAGCAACCCAATGCCAATCAAGCAGGATTGGACAAATATTTATTTGGACAGGCCGCCACTTTGGTAGAAAGCGACGTTTGGCTCATGGCCATGGTGATGACCGCGTGTTTGATAATTCTTGTTTTATTTTGGAAAGAGTTTAAACTCTTACTCTTTGATGCCGATTATACAAAAACCTTAGGTTTCAATACTAAGTTTATTGATATTTTGATCACCACTTTTATTGTTTTGGCCATTGTTTTGGGCTTACAAACCGTTGGTGTTGTCCTTATGAGTGCTATGTTGTTAGCACCTGCCGCTGCTGCACGCCAATGGACAAACAGTTTGGGCACAATGGTTTTGTTAGCCGCTGTTTTTGGCGCTTCTTCTGGAGTTTTAGGCACTGCCATCAGCGCCAGTCAAAACAATCTTTCTACAGGTCCGGTAATTGTCATTGTGGCTTCTGTTTTTGTAATATTTTCATTCCTCTTCTCACCATCCAGAGGCATCCTATTTCGTCAATTGCGATTGATAAGCAACAGACGCGATTTACAACTTCAAAAAACACTCGCTTTTATGTATCATATTGCAGAAACACATGACCATATAACGCATCCACATTCGATAAAAATACTTAATAATTTTCAGGGCTATACGCGTAAAACCCTTCAAAAACTCGTTGATAAAAATTATGTCACCTTAGATGGAAACCTATGGAGCCTAACGGCAGAAGGATTTGAAACGGCAGCCAATCTGTATAATCAAAACATAAAAAAAGATGCATAGTTCGCAATTAGAAATTCAACTTATTGCAAGTTTGGTAGCTATGGCATGCGCTATACCTGGTACATTTTTGGTGCTTCGCAAAATGGCAATGATCAGCGACGCCATTAGTCATGCCATTTTACCCGGACTTGTTGTTGGATTTTTTATAACACAGGATCTCAACTCGCCAATACTAATTTTTCTTGCTGCACTAACCGGTGTTATCACCGTCGTTTTAGTGGAGCAAATTCAAAAAACAGGGTTGGTTAAGGAAGATACAGCTATCGGATTGGTATTCCCTGCATTGTTTAGTATTGGCGTGATTATGATTGCTAAAAATGCGAATGATGTGCATTTGGATGTCGATGCTGT
>NZ_DATJCY010000136.1:0-1797 GCF_035577925.1 Gelidibacter sp.
TTTTTTAGGAGTGTTCAGGTCATTTTTTCTCCCGTCATAAGTCAATTTTACTTAGAGTCAAATGTCAGTTTTCATTAGTCTTTTTGCCATACGTTGGCTTCCGTGTACCGCTTTGAGTTTAGTTGTCATTGCCCTATAACGGCTCTCAAATAGGCAACGGCCACATTTTACGTTAAAGTCTGATACGAAGCTACAAATTTAATCTATACGAAAAGTCATTGCACGAAGCATTTATTGTGGCTGGTGCTTATTTGATGTTATGGGCATTTTATTTAATTGTTGAAAAATAATAATCAGTATTTACAATGTAAAGACTATATTGGCTTTTGTCAATATTATTATCACTTAAGTTTTTCATTACGATTTTAAAGGCTTCTTTTGAAAGTTTAGTCATCATATTAGTCCAAAAAAAGATGATTGTATATTTTTTGTCTTTATTTTTAATTTCTGGATATATGTATGTTGTTTTATTTAAAGTGTAATCAAGATGTTTAATTGGAACAGCCGATATGGGAACAAAACTTTCAAAACGATTATTAATGTTCCAATCTAGTCCTCTTAAGCTTCCTTTTGCATGACAGTTTGCATGAAAGGAAATTAAACTATCTTCGTTAAAATATAGAATTTGAATTGGTTGTCCAAAATCGTTTTTATTATTGTTATCAATTCCGCTTTCTATTTTACTTCTAAATTGCTCTTTTGAGCTGATAATTGAGATGTAATTGATAGTGTCAGGTATAAAAGCAAGAAAATCTTCATAATTCTCTTTGTCAAAACTAGTTAAGTCATTAATTCCATATGATTTTTTTAGAAGAAAAGAACAGCTACTAGTTATGGAACTAAAAAATAAAATCATACATATTTTGATTAATTTATTCATAATCGAAAAAAATCAAAAAAGCCACCTTAAAATAGTCTTTCGAGACGGCTATTCAGTTCAATAATTTATTTACGAATATTCAATGCAATCGCTTTTGCTTCAATATCTGCTTTATAAATCCCTGCCTCAATAGTAGTGGAATCATCAACAAAAATATCCTCATAAATAGGAAGGAATCCGTCTGAAGTAAGACCATTATCTTCTGATTCTAATGTTAGTATCAACTTTTCATCATATATTGAGATGTTAGCATTGCCGTCCTCATTCTCATGTAAAAGAGGAATTATGACACAAATACCAATTGCATTTACACACCCTGTACCTCCCCATTTGAATTTTACCTTTGCTTTTGGTTTTTTAGGTTTATCCACCTTTAATTGTATTTCAGATAAAGCATTATGGCAAATCTTAGTATTGTCAATTATTTCATGCGTTTTAAAAAAGATAGTTTCACCTTCTGTTTCAGCATTTTGGATGAATTCATCCAAACTTGGGCGGTTTTCTAAAGTGGTTTTATTTACTTTTACCTCTTCCTTATTACACCCGACAATTCCTACTCCTATACATGCAAGAAATAATCCTCCAAATACTGTTCTTTTTAAAATATTTACTTTTTTCATTTCTTTTAATTTTTAATTAGTAAAATAGGCAATATGCCTTTCTTCTTTGTAAGAAATGAACTCTTGTTTCCAGTAGTCAATATGTCGGCCTGTTTGTTTCATAAATAGCTTTTAGTTGCCGTCCTTTGCCGCTATTGAGTACTATCGTCAGTTGCTCATAACTTACTTATAACCTACCAAAAGGTTGGATTAGTTGACGGAGTCCGACCCAAAACCCAACTTATTTGATAAAAGTTAACAATTTCAAATATAACCATAAATCTCTATAAATCATCAAACGGACTTTTAATATTTTCT
>NZ_DATJCY010000137.1:0-2127 GCF_035577925.1 Gelidibacter sp.
CAATCTTTCGTCAATCTTTATTATGAAAGTGAAAGTAATATGTTGAAACGTGATGGAGCGATTGCCGATAAAAATGGAGATTACCTGACGATGCACTTATTACCGTTGTCCGATTATCATTTAAATAATTTGAATTTGGGCCATGCGGGTTCTCCAACATTTCCGTGGATATTGTTGTTGATTTCTGGATTGGTTCTGTTTATTGCTTGTTCCAATTTCATCAACCTGTCGTTGGCAAATTCGCTCACAAGAAATAAAGAAATCGGAACGCGTAAAACTTTGGGCGGCTCTACGTCAACATTAATTGGCCAGTTGTGGACAGAATCGCTGTTGATTTGCGTGATCGCTTTGGTGTTGGGATTGCTCTTGGCAAGTTTCGTATTAAAACAATATAACGTGTTTATGAATTATAATTTGAAAATAGTTGCGTTGCTAACACCAATCAACTTGTTATTGTTTTTAATCATGTTCTTTTTTCTCACGCTTTTTGCTGGCGGTTATCCGGCTTGGCGCATTGCAAGACAAAATTTGGTGCAGACGTTAAAAGGGGCAACAACCATAAAAAGTGGTTTGTTGAGAAACGGATTGACGATTGTTCAATTTTCGATTGCCATTGTACTGATTGTGGCTACTATTGTCGTGAGTTCGCAATTAAATTATTTAAATAGTAAATCGTTGGGTTACAACAAATCGGAAGTTGTCAGTATTCCTATTGGTGTAGGAATTGATCCTGAGCGTGCACTTTTGCAAATGCGCGATCAATTGGCGTCGCAACCTTGGGTGCAAAGCGTGAGTGCTTCCGATATTAATTTGGGTATGGGGCGTGATGGAAGTATGACCAACAGTGTTTTTGGGTTTGAATATGAAGGCCGACAGATTTATACCAATTTTATGCGTGTAGATTATGATTATTTAAAAACCTTGGGGATAACATTATTGGCCGGACGTGATTTTGACCGTTCATTTTCTACGGATAGGGAAGCCGTAATTATCAACAAGCAAATGGCAGAACAGGTTGGTGGCATTGAGAAAGTTTTAAATCGGCCATTAGATTTAGATGGGCATCCACAAGTGATTGGCGTGATTGACGATTTTAATTTTCAGGATTTAAGACAAAAAGTAAAACCACTGACACTTTCAATCAATCCACAGATTTTTACGGTAGATTATATTTTTGTTCGCGTTCAAACAGATAATCTTTCAAAAAGTATCCAGGATCTGGAATCGATCTGGAAAAATATAAATCCGCAAGCCAAAGTTGCGCCTTCATATCTTGATGAAAATACAGAACGCTTGTACAAAAGCGAAAAACGGATGTCGCATATTGTTATCAGCGCTGCAGTAATTACGATTGTTATTTCTTGTATGGGACTTTTTGCATTGGCATTATTAGCAATTAATAAGCGTGTTAAGGAAATTGGCATCCGAAAAGTTTTGGGCTCTTCGGTTTCTGCAATTGTGATGTTGCTCTCAAAAGATTTTATGAAGTTGATTTTAATTTCATTTATCATAGCTGCGCCTTTTTCGTGGTTGATTATGACGAATTGGCTGGAGAATTTTGCTTATCACATTAACTTAAAATGGTGGATGGTTGTGCTCGCAGGATTAGCAACAATGCTGATTGCTTTATTTACAGTAAGTCTAAAAGCAATGCAAGCGGCAAGGGCAAATCCGGTGGATTCTCTTAAAGATGAATAAGTTTGGATGATCGTTTTTAGCAATTAAATTCGATAAACGCTCAAATTAATTCACTTTATGCGATTGGGTAGTTTAACTTAAAGATGTTTTTGTTAATTGGGGATAAAAAGAAGTTGTTTAAAGTTCATTCTTTTTTATCCTCAAATCGAAAACGAAATCTTTTATCTCAATCATTTCGAAAGCAGAACCTTGCCCAGAAGGATTTAAAATATAATTGGATTCATCCGGAATAATAATCGAAGGAATTCTAATAATTGCATGTTTTTCTTGAAGCAACTTTGTTCCAAAATCTTTGGTCGATTTTGGAGATGGAGTTTCTTTCCAATTACCTGGAAGTTCTTCTTCATTTAGAGTATAAACCTGAGATTCATCGATTTCAAAAACACACATACTCAATGCTCTAGGAATAAAATCAATGTTGACATTTAC
>NZ_DATJCY010000138.1:0-2685 GCF_035577925.1 Gelidibacter sp.
TGCCAATCCTTTGGGTTCTTGTTGGATGGCATAGTGAAATTCACAGCCAAATTGGGTACCATCACCCAACAACAATTTAAAGAGCGGTAAATCTTGAGGCGTTGAGATTATTAAAATCTCTCGAATTCCTGAATATATCAAGGTTGAAATAGGATAATATATCATGGGTTTGTCATACACGGGCATTAACTGCTTACTTATGGCAAGCGTTAATGGATGCAACCGCGTTCCTGATCCTCCAGCTAATATTATTCCTTTCATTTGTTAATGGTATTGCTTTTGATAATAGTTTTGATAATCGCCATTGGTAATACTTTGTAACCAATCTTCATTACTTAAATACCAATCGATGGTTATATCTAAGCCTTCTTCAAAAGTTACCGACGGTTTCCAGCCTAATTCTTTATTTATCTTAGTTGCATCAATGGCGTACCTCAAATCATGTCCTGGACGGTCTTTAACGTAGGTTATCAATTTTTCTGAAGTGCCTTTCTCACGGTTAAGTTTTTCGTCCATTTGTTGACATAACAACTTAACCAAATCAATATTCTTCCATTCGTTAAAACCACCAATATTGTAAGTTTCGTGATTTTTTCCTTTATGAAACACCAAATCAATGGCAATGGCATGGTCTTTTACGTACAACCAATCCCTGGTATAATTCCCATCGCCATAAACTGGCAAGGGTTTGTTATGGATGATATTGTTTATAAAAAGTGGGATCAACTTCTCAGGGAACTGGTTTTCTCCATAATTATTGGAACAATTGGAAATAATGTATGGCATGCCATACGTTTCGCCATAAGCCCTTACAAAATGATCGGAGCTTGCCTTGGATGCAGAGTAAGGAGAATTTGGATCATAAGAAGTTTTCTCAGTAAAAAAACCTTCTTGGCCTAAGCTGCCATAAACCTCATCCGTACTAATATGGTAAAAAAGCTTGCTTTTAAAATTGTCTTTCCACAATGTTTTAAAAGCATTCAGTAAATTCATAGTGCCAATAACATTAGTTTTTACAAATGCCAAAGGATCAGCAATCGATCGATCTACATGCGATTCTGCTGCTAAATGTATCACACTATCAAATTTATAGGTTTCAAACAACCCATCTATAAAATATTGATCCACAATATCACCTTTTATAAAAGTGTAGTTGGGCAGGTTTTCAACATCCTTTAAGTTTTCAAGATTACCTGCATAAGTGAGAAGATCTAAATTATAAATATGA
Source organism: Gelidibacter sp. (assembly GCF_035577925.1). Classification (GTDB taxonomy): domain Bacteria; phylum Bacteroidota; class Bacteroidia; order Flavobacteriales; family Flavobacteriaceae; genus Gelidibacter. The sequence goes on from NZ_DATJCY010000138.1 coordinate 1,229, forward strand.
TAATCTGGATATTTATTAGCAAACAATCTTACTACATGAGATCCAATAAAACCTGCGCCTCCCGTAATCAAGACTTTCATTTTTAGCGATTTTTTTTATGATTTTTAAGATACTTGTTTAATGATAATAAAATGGAGACAAGTGCTGCAAGAATTAAAAATAAACTGGGTATTAAAAATTTATAGCTTTTAAAAATCCCCTTATCTTGAGCCCCTTTTTTAGGAAAATCAGATATTACGTTTAAAATACTTGCCTTATTTCCGCGTTCAATATTAAGTTCTACAAGTCCCGTTTTCAACTCCTTCATTTTATCGAGCAATGAAATCTCTTTATTATTCTGCACTCCAGTTGTTTCCCCAAGACTAATATTCGTACCTTGTATGGCACGCTCCGCTTCTTTAAGCATGACTCTTTTATACAAATTTTGCAACGAATCTATTTCAATAATTTGCTTGTTAAAAAGACTGTCCTGTAGTTTAATATTACTATCGCTAATATCCTTTTGGAGATTAAAATAGCTGTTATTTGAAATGGACGAGATAATAGCAGGCTGTAGTTTTTTTGCAATCGTATTATCACTTGCAGTAACGGATATAGTATGGAATCGCGCGTCAAGAGAATTGAAATTTTTAAGATAGGCTTTCATATCAATCGCTCTTTTGGTCGTGCTATCCAAACTGCGCACGAATTTATCAAAGAGTATAATTTTCTGATTTTCATCGGAATAAGATTCTACGCTAAATTTCTTAATAGACAAGGCTTCACTTTCCGTAATATTCAAAGCTTCGGCAAGTGACACTGAATCTTTTGCTTTAGCCAATTCATTATAAAATCCAATATTGTTATAAAGTTGCTGAACACTATTAAAATTTGGCTCAATAACCATAGTAGATACATATTGAGGTTCTTTCTTTATATCTAAAAAGACCCCTAAAATCAACCCTAAAACAATTACAGCCACAAATTTCAAAAAATGTCTTTGGATGAAAATCAAAAATGCAAGAACAAGTCCAAATATTCCTTTGAAAATACGTCGAATAAATCTGAAAAACCGATCGAAAATTTTCCCAATGGCATTAAACAACTGTCCTAAATCAATTTCTTCTGATGGCTGTTGTTTTCCTAAATCGTCACCCATAATTACAAATTAATTAAATATTTGTTGCAGTATTTTTCTAGTTATCAAATAGGTTGGTTTTACGCCTGTCGTACCCAATCCACCAGAGGCCAATGTACTACCGGTTTCCAAAGGATTGTCACTGGCATAATAGGCATATCTTACCTTAACGTTAGGATTAATACTTTTACGTACTTTAGAGGCTGCCTGAATTGCTTTTTGATAATGAGCTCCTTCCATTTCAAGGCCTATAACGTTCCATGTGGAATTAAAGAAAAACTTTAAAATCTCTTTATTTTGGAGCGATGTCCCTAAAACAGTAATCATTGCGCCTTCATAA
>NZ_DATJCY010000139.1:0-6204 GCF_035577925.1 Gelidibacter sp.
CATTCTAAAATTGTGGTAATTGCTGCTGGATACACTAATCTTATCAATATTGATGGCTTGGAAACCTATATCGCACCACATCCAAGAGCTGCTGCTGCAAAGGAGCGCATTTGGTTAAAAAACGAAGACCATCTGGTGGCGAAAGGTTTGTATGTTGCAGGAACTTTGGCAGGATGGAGAAGTCAATTTTCGATTGCCAGTGGTAGTGGCGCACAGGTTGCTACTGATATTTTAACACTTTGGAATGGCGGCATGGATGCCCATGTTCATGATAAAAATGAGGGGTAGAACAGCAATGTTGTTGCGGGTATAAAATTGATTTTCCGGTAGGAAATATCTATATTAATAAGTTTATTGTTATTTTAATTATGAAAAAAATCTTACTTATTATATTGATTTTACCAATTTTAGCCTATAGTCAATCATCAAAAAGTTACTTAGAGTTAATTGATGACGCAAAAACAAAAAAGAGCGCTGAACAAATTGAGGATTTGATTATTGGAACTTGGGAATTTGAAAAACTAACGGATAATAATGGAAATGTCATATCGGAAATCTCCCATTTTATAAATGATACAATCACCGCAACAGAAATTGTTTGGCGTCCAAGTATGCAGATTAAAAAAAATGGAACCTATAAATTAATTGGATGTGAGAATGCTTACAATTGTGAATCTGGCAAATGGGAGTATGATAGAGAATTTAAGTTGTTTCGAATGACTTATGACGAACCAAAATACAACGTTCCAATTGAAAAACTTGCACCAGGACTTTTAGAACAATTAAAAGAATCGGGTACTCTAATAGAATTCACGAAAAATGAAATAGAATTTGCAGAAATAACTCAAACAGAACTGAAAGTATTTGAGTTTTTGGAGAGTGATGGGAATGAATTTAAGTATAATTTAATAGTGTATCGGAAAAAACAACTATAGATGGCGATAAGTATAGACTTTAGCTTTTTCTCATTTACTTAATGAATTCGTAGGGTTTTCGAATGTGTAGTAACTGTTCGGAATTGTCCGTGACAAATCATGCTACAACATATACATAAAACCAATAATATATGATTAGTTGTAAATAGAGGTTTATCAACTTAATTGATGTTGTTTGTGAAAAACACCAAAATAATATAAGAAGTTAAAAGGCGCAATGAACTATAACAACAAAAAATTCAGGCCAGTTCAGAATTCTGAAAATGGAGAAACCTCAGAAGAAACCATTTTTGAATATAAGCAAACCGGGAATATTTTAACTTCTGAATATAAAGGTGGACAAATAATAAAAGGCCATCTTATAGGATTGGTGGATGAGGATGGAACTATTGAAATGCGTTATCACCAAATCAACAACAAAGGAGAATTAATGACCGGGATTTGCCTTTCAAAACCTGAATTGGGCAAAAGCGGAAAAATAAGACTTCATGAAACCTGGCAATGGACTTCAGGCGATAAATCGAGCGGAACCTCTATTTTAGAAGAGTTGTAGTTTGAGAGCTAGGCAGAATTAAAAGTCATTGGTTTTGCCTCAGGAATTTCACAGACAAACCCACATCTCAATAGGTAATAGAAAATAAATAATATTTCACTATTCCTTTATGCTCAATTTTATAACTTCCTTAATCATATCATCATTAGCATTCAAGATTTCGGCCGAAGCATTAGGGCCAAATAACTGATCGGCTAGAGCAGCTTTAATAAGTTGTTTTAATTCTTTGTGATATGCTACAAAAGTGATTTTTGAGCGTTCTCTGGCATTGATATAGTCTTCAAATCGGTCGATAATATCGTCACTAACTTCAAAATCTGAGATGAATTCCTGTTCAGAAACGTCTTTATACTTTTCTCGATCTCTGTCAAGTTCTTCAAAAGCAAAATAATTCATGATGCCACTCCGATTAATGAAATTTAAGGTTTCATTTTGAACACTCGTATTTAATGGCACGAAGATGTCTGGAATAATACCGCCGCCGCCATATACGATTTTTCCTTTTGGTGTCGTGAATTTTAATGAATCGGATACTTTGATGTTGACTTCGTCATTAAATTCGCCACTACTTCTACGTTTGTAATAATCGTTATAATATTCTTCGTTGTGGCCATTGTCATAAGGGCGTTGTATGGAGCGGCCCGTTGGGGTATAATATCGGGCTACGGTGAGCCGAACGGCACTGCCATCGCCAAGAGACATTTCGCGTTGTACCAACCCTTTGCCATAGCTTCTGCGGCCAATAATTGTGCCTTTGTCGTTGTCTTGCAAAGCACCGGCAACAATTTCGCTGGCGGACGCCGAGTTTTCGTTGATGAGAATAAAAACTTCTCCATCTTGAAAATCACCTTTATTTGTGGCGTAAACTTTATCAACCCGACCGGATTTGTTTTTTGTGAAAAGAATCAGTTTGTCTTTTTCTAAAAACTCGTCTGCAATCTGTTCCGCAATGGTCAAGAATCCTCCGGGATTGTCACGTAAATCAAGAGCTAATTGCGTGGCACCTTGATTTTGTAAACTGTTGAGCGCGGTTTTAAATTCTTTATAAGTGGATTCTGCAAATCTATTTATTTTGATATACCCTAGATTTGGAGTGAGCATATAAGCAGCATCAACACTTTTTATGGGAATACTGCCACGTTTCACATTAAAATCGAGAAGTTCTTTTTCGCCTTTTCTGTAAACTTTTAGCTGGATTTTGCTGTTTTTTTCGCCTTTTAATTTTTTGATGATATCATCGCTACGCCATTGACTTCCAAAAATAGAGTCATTATCGGCCATAATAATTCGGTCGCCACTTTTAATTCCTGCTTTTTCGCTCGGTCCTCCTTCTAAAGGCCGGATGACGGCAATCGTATCTTTATAGGTGTAAAAACTCACGCCAATGCCTACAAAGTCACCTTTCATGTTTTCGGACACTTTTTCCATGTCGCGACTGGGAATATAAACGGAATGCGGATCTAGCTTTTCTAAAATGCCGTTGACCGTAACGTCTACAATGCTATCGGTATTCACTCGGTCAACGTACTCATAATCAATATAATCTATTAATCTGTTGAGTTTGTCTTTTTTGCTGTTGGACGTGAATAATCTGTCGGAGTTGTCCGTGAAATTAAGTTTTCCACCAATAAGAATTCCTATCGCAACCGCAACACCAATAATCAACGGAATATATTTTTTTCTGACAGCCATTATGCGCTTAAATCTTCTATAAGTTGGAGTTCAATGCCAGCCTTGGCCAAAAAATCAAGTCCAGAATCGTCTTTATAGCCTTCATGATATACCACTCGGACGATACCCGCTTGATGTATCAGTTTGCTGCATTCTCTGCAAGGTGATAAGGTAATATATAAAGTAGCGCCTTTACAGGATTGTGTTGATGCAGCTACTTTTAAAATGGCATTGGCTTCGGCATGCAAAACGTACCATTTGGTATAGCCTTCGTCATCCTCACAATAGTTTTCAAAACCTGTGGGCGTACCATTATAACCGTCAGAAATAATCATTCGATCCTTGACTATGAGTGCGCCAACTTGTTTGCGTTTACAGTGGGATAATTTCCCCCATTCTTTAGCTATTCTTAAATACGCTTTATCATAGCGCAATTGTTTTTTCTTTGACATTAATTTCTGTTGTTATCTAATCTGCCTACTGCCCATTTAACCATTTTCATAAAGCTACAACGCATATAAAAGCTTCATATTTTAATCTTTGTAATTTAGAGCTGAAATTTAAGCAAACTTTAAAAGATTTGAGCAAATAACTTCTGCTTTGTAAATAGGAGTCTATAATAATTCTAAAATTTAGGGTTGATAATTATAATTACCGACGATGATTGAAGATTGTAATTCAATTTTAAAAGAGTACAGCTAATTTTAGTTACTACTTCTTTTGCCTGTTATGTTTAATTTATTGAAAAGCGTTTTTTAAATAGCTATATAACAATTGTATTTGAGTTGTTTTAGTGGAAAACGCTGCGGTTTTCTGACCATAACCCATCAAAATAAGGAATAAAAAAATCGCAATCCTTTATTTGTAAAGTAATTGCGATTTTGTGAAGTACTCAAGGTGGGAATCGAACCCACACGTCTCGCGACATTGGATTTTGAATCCAACGTGTCTACCAATTCCACCACTTGAGCAAGTACTCGGTAAATAGGACTGCAAAACTATAAAATATTTTTTTACAAACAACTAAAATATCTCTCTTTTATACTTTTTCTGTGCAAATAAATGTTTAAATTTGCAGCCTGATAAACAAAATGAAGATTAATTCATTATAAAACAATCTTTTACCAATGCCTAACATTGTTCCGGAAGCTAAAATATTTGCATGCTCACAAAGTACAGAACTTGCTGAAAAAATAGCAGCGACCTTTGGTACCGCTTTAGGAAACGTTATTACATCAACTTATAGTGATGGTGAATTTCAGCCTTCTTATGAAGAGTCAATTAGAGGTACGCGGATTTTTATTATCGGATCAACACATCCTGGACCTAAAAATTTGATGGAAATGTTATTGATGATCGATGCAGCAAAGCGCGCTTCAGCAAGACATATTACTGCGGTTTTACCTTATTTTGGTTGGGCAAGACAGGATCGGAAAGACAAACCAAGAGTTCCTATTGCGGCTAAATTGGTGGCCAAAATGTTGGAAGCAGCCGGGGCGACCAGAATTATTACTATGGATTTGCATGCGGACCAAATTCAAGGATTTTTTGAAAAACCTGTGGATCACTTGTTTGCATCTACGGTTTTTTTACCATATTTGAGAAGTTTGAATCTTGAAAACTTGACTATTGCTTCACCAGATATGGGTGGTTCTAAACGGGCTTATGCCTATTCAAGAGCGATGGAAAGTGATGTGGTAATCTGTTATAAACAACGTGAAAAAGCCAATGTCATTTCGCACATGGAATTGATTGGCGATGTAAAGGGTAAAAATGTGGTGTTGGTAGATGATATGGTAGATACTGCCGGGACATTGACCGCTGCTGCCGATTTGATGATGGAACGTGGTGCCTTAAGTGTGAGAGCTATTTGTACACATCCTATTTTATCGGGCAGTGCTTATGAGCGCTTGGAGAAGTCAAAATTGCAGGAATTGATTGTTACAGATTCTATTCCATTAAAACAAAAAAGTGATAAAATTAGAGTGATAAGCTGTGCGGATCTGTTTGCAGAAGTTATGCATAACGTTCATTATAATAAGTCTATCAGTTCAAAATTTTTGATGTAATTTTTTGATAAAACAAAATCAGGAATTAACTAAGCAAGAGTAATTAACAATAAGTAATAATTAATAAATTTTCAAATGAAATCAATTACAATCAAAGGATCTCAAAGAGAAAGCGTAGGCAAAAAAGCAACAAAGGCCTTACGTGATGCTGGTCAGGTTCCTTGCGTATTATACGGAGGAGACAAACCAGTGCATTTTTCAGCACCTGAATTGGCTTTCTCTAAACTGGTTTATACGCCTAATGCGCATACCGTTGTGATTGCCTTAGAAAACGGAACGTCTTTTAATGCTATTATGCAAGACATCCAGTTTCATCCGGTTACGGACAAAATTTTACACATCGATTTCTATCAACTTCATGAAGATAAAGAAATCACTATGGAAATTCCGGTTAATTTCATCGGAACTTCAAGAGGTGTTTTAAGTGGCGGTGTGCTACGTAAAAACCAACGTCATTTAAAAGTAAAAGCAATTCCTGCAAACTTACCTGATTTTATTGATGTTGATATTTCACCATTAAGAATTGGCGGTAAATTATACATTACTGAGCTGGCAAATCCTGATTTTACGTTTTTACACCCAGACAATACTGTAGTTTGTCAAGTAAGACGTTCTAGAGCAAGTGTTTCTGAGATTGAAGATGAAGATGAAGACGAAGGAACAACAGCAGCTGAAGGAGCTGAAGCAACTGCGGAAGGTCAAGAATAAATCTTGTTTCAAAACATATTTTGAAGAGGTCGTCTAAAAACTATTTAGGCGACCTTTTATTTTTTGGTTATTTTGTTTTGATTATGGATTCTCTCGGATAATTAGGTATTAGTTTTGAGTTAAAATGAGGCAAAGCGATTCTTACACCGCTAAACTCACTTTTTTAAGATTATGTGCCATTGCTATGAGTCCAATTTCTGTTTCCACTTTATCCAGACCTCTCAACATAAACCTTTTAAAGTTCATATTGTGTTTTATGTTACCAAAT
>NZ_DATJCY010000140.1:0-6064 GCF_035577925.1 Gelidibacter sp.
AGAGCCTGTTTAAAAATTATAGTTTGAATTTTTATAGATATTTTTAGATAGATTTTAGTTTTTGATAATGAAGATTTAGCGGGCTAAATCAAGTAATCAAAGGCTAAAAGATGGTAAAAAGAGCATAAAAAGACAACTAAGAAAAATAAATACTTCCAAAATAAATATTTTCGTTAAAATTTAAACAGGCTCTAAATCCATTTACAAAAAGTTGGGTAGGTTTGTGTTTATTTAAACTTACACGGTTTTTAGCTGTCATTGATCCATGCAAACAAGCAATTATTTACACATCATCAAATTGGCCATCCCAATTATCATTGCCAATGCGTCAGTACCGCTTTTGGGTTTGGTAGATACGGCTACTATTGGCCAGACCGCATCGGCTTCACACCTTGGAGCTATTGCACTGGCTACTTTAGTGTTTAGTTTTGTGTACTGGGGATTTGGGTTTTTAAGAATGGGAACTACCGGTTTTGTGGCGCAAGCCTCGGGCGCAAAAAATGAAAATGAACTTCATGCCTTAGTATTCCGATCTATTTTTCTGGGTGCTTTGATAGGCATAACTCTGATTGTTTTTCAACAGCCAATCGGTAATCTTTCAGTCTATCTATTAAGTGCCAGTGATGCCATTAAAACCTTGGTCAAAGATTATTTCTACATCCGTATTTGGGGCGCACCGGCAACATTAATTACATTTTCATTATTAGGAACACTCATCGGTATGGGATGGACCAAGCAACTGCTTTGGACACAATTGTTTTTAAATGGTTTGAACATAGTCCTCAATGTTACTTTTGTTCTTGGATTTGATATGGGCGTAAAAGGTATTGCACTCGGAACCGTTTTGGCGGAATGGCTTACTTTGTTTTTTGCTGGATATATAGTATTTCATCAATTAAAAATTAAACGACCATTACATCGGATTCAAGAATTGAAGATCCACATTTTGGACTCCTCAAAATTGATTGCCTTGCTTAAAGTAAATTCCGATATTATGATCCGCACCTTGGCTTTACTAAGCGGATTTGCATGGTTTGCCAATCAAGGTGCTAAATTTGGAGATTCTATTCTTGCGGCTAATCACGTGTTATTGCAATTTATAACACTGTCTGCTTTTTTCTTGGACGGCTACGCGCACGTAGTCGAAATGCTTGCCGGAAAAGCGTTTGGTGCCAACGACAAATTGGGTTTTAAACTTCAAGTCAAACAATCCACCATATTGGCAGGCATTACGGCTATATTTCTTGCACTGGCCGTTTTCTTGTTTAGTGATCCCGCAATTCGTTTGCTCACTAAAGATATGCAAGTACAGGCCATTGCGTCCAACTATAAAAATTATACGGTATTTTATATTTTATTTTCATTTGTAGCCTTTCAACTCGACGGTGTTTTTATTGGCGTTACCAAAAGCAAGGAGATGCGAAACGCAACCCTAATGGCACTTGTTGCATTTATCGGCGTAGGATTAATCCTTGTCCATTTTTATGAAAATACGGGATTATGGTTGGCTTTTATATTTTATGTAGTCGTTCGTGGATTTACTCTAGGATTCTACTATCCAAAAATCCTACAGCACTTTGAGATCAAATAATTCAACGCATAAATATCAAATTTTTCTTTTGTTGAAAATATTTTAGATGATTTAGAAGTATATTTGCACAACTAAAACATACCTCAAATGACAGTTTGGATTATATTTATTATTGGAATTATGCTCTTTTTGGCACTAGACTTAGGAGTTTTTAACAAAAACCCCCATGTTATCAGCTCAAAGGAAGCAGGGATCTGGACGGCAGTTTGGGTAACCTTATCATTTGCCTTTTCGGGCGTTGTATATTGGTTATATAGCGGCGGTGTACATATTGAAAATCCAGATCAACTCTTGCCGCACGATGCCATGGTTAAGTATATTACAGGATATCTGATTGAGCTATCATTAAGTATTGATAATATATTTGTAATAGCTATTGTATTTGCTTCCTTCAAGATTCCGGCAATTTACCAACACCGTGTATTATTCTGGGGAATTTTGGGTGCCGTGGTTTTTAGAGGATTAATGATTTTCTTGGGCGTGATGCTGATCCATAAATTCTCATGGATGACCTATATATTTGGTGCTTTCTTAGTATTTACAGCACTAAAAATGTTGTTTACCAAAGATGACCACGATTTTAATCCTAAAGATTCTTTGGTTTTCAGGACACTCAGAAAAATAATGCCCATAACCGGAGATATTGATGGCGAACATTTTTTTGTAAAACGTAGACACCTTACCGTTGCCACACCATTATTTGTAGCTTTGGTCGTCATTGAGTTTATGGATGTTGTATTTGCTATTGACAGCGTTCCGGCAATTCTCTCCATTACTTCCGATCCGTTCTTAGTGTTCAGTTCTAACATCTTTGCGATTTTGGGCTTGCGGTCCATGTATTTCTTTTTAGCAAATATGTTGGAGCGATTCAGCTATTTACAATACAGCTTAATTGCTATTTTATCGTTTGTAGGTATTAAAATGCTCATTGTACATTACTATAAATTCCCAGAATGGGTGTCGTTAGGATTTATTGGTTTGGCTCTTGCCGTAGGAATCATTGTTTCTCTAGCAAAAGGTAAAAAAACTGAAAATATATCCTAAAATAAAACACAATAAAAACTATGAAAATCAGCACTTTACAAAGATGCAGATCATAGAACATAATGTATTTTGATAATATTTAAATTAAGGCTGTCCAAAAGACAGTCTTTTTTGATGGTATTAAGCCTAAAAAACACAACAATAGACAGCAGCCGATTATTACATCCTATCTATTTTTAAACCAATTATATTTTTAGCTTATAATTGATGCTTCACCTACTTCTTCCAATTCCCTTTTTTCTTTGATAAAGAGAAATAGTTTATACAGATTGAAGAGTTTCAAATTCGGTTTGCTCGATTTCAGATTATTTAAAATGTAAGGCTCAAAAAAAGTGAAGAACTTTGCAAACAAGAATTCTAGTCCAACGGATTCTAACTTTCTATAAAAAACCAATAATCTGACATGCTTAAAATCCTTTCTTTCAATAATAGCGCTGTGCACTAAAAACGCCAAATTTTGAGCAGCCAAGGCATTATTTAAGATAAAGTTGTTATTGTCTGCTATATCAATATTCAAAATAGGGTTATCGATATGCAAAACAGCTATGTTATGATTAAATAGCGCAATCCCGAACAAAGTATCTTCGTGTCCGTATTGATTTAAAGACACTTCAAATGGAAATTTTTGAAAAACTAACCTTTGTATTAAAAAATTGCTCGACTGAAATACGGAATTAGCCTTATTCTGTCTTTGAAATAAGGATCGACTTTCTATGTTTACACCATAACTCCAACTTAAGCTTTGTGCATTGCTTGGGCATTTATTTGGATAAATTCTGCCGCCACAAACCACCATAGGACGATGCTCTTTAATGGCATTCAAATAGTTTTGTACAAATTGAAGATTTTCTGTAACTGAACTATCGCAATCTAAAAACAATAGATATTTTTTGGAAGTATAGGTTAAAAACAAATTCCGAATTTTAGAACGTCCAATGTTTTGCTCCAACTGAATATATTGAATGGTCTCGTGCTTTATATTATTTAAACTTCTAAACTTCTCTTCCGATGCATCGTCAATTAAAATAATATCTATTGAATGTTCAGAAACAAGCTGTATTTGTTTGCATAAGTCTAAAACCAAAGACCTTACGTCAAAATTAAATATAGGAATACAGATAGAAATCATATTTCATGTTATTGTTTTTTCCCTTTGTTTCATTAAAAGCCGAAGACAAAGCATACAAATTACATAGACAAATTTAATATAACTATCAATTTCTGTTTTGTTTTCAGGATTAATAACAACATATATGAGCCTGTTTTAAAATTATAGCTTAAATTTTTTTAGTTGCTTTTAGATAGGTTTTAGTTTTTGACAATGAAGATTTAGCGGGCCAAACCAAGATATCAAAGGCTAAAAGATGCTAAAGACGGCATTGAAATCGGTTCTGGAAATATCATTCCAGTTTGGCTTTTTGGATTGATGTACTAAATCCAGTTAAGAATACGGCTTCAATTCTGCCTGTGGAACACCACTAACAAACTCAAAAATCACTATAAAACTCACCATGCAGCTCCCAGCTCCCCTCTTTAGTTAAAGAGGGGTGGACAAACGCAGTTTGGACGGGGAGTTTGAAAAATAAAAAAGCAAGAATGAATTTACCGCAGTGGAACGTAGGTAAAGAAAGGGGAGTTTGAACATCAGCCATACAAGAGTTAAAAAAAATAGCAACAACTATTTTAGCGAAGGGGCGAGCTGGCGCATGGCAACGCAGTTTGGACGGGGAGTTTGAACCACTGAAAACAAAGAAAGCTCTAAAACGGCAATACTCTGTATCCAAAACTATTCAAGAGCATTTCTATTTCTTCATCATATAAAACTAAAAACATCCATATCTCATTAGAGGCTTCAGATGATACGAAAAAACGCCATATCTCATATTATTTTGATTTCCACTTAACCCCTTACCATAAGATACAACATCTGAAATCTTACTTTACCGCCAAATCGCTTTCTATCAAAAGCAAAAAATAATCAAAACTGCTTTTCATAATTAACAGTATTTCATATATTTGCTTTCCACAAAGAGCAATTATGGAAAATTTATTATTAGAGTTTCAGTCAAAAATAGCGCGTACACCTCTCAATATACAGCGCTATCTTCTTTATCAAATCGATTTGAACAATCGTCTAATAGCAATTAAAGGCGCTAGAGGCGCAGGTAAAACAACATTGCTTTTACAGCTTGCAAAATCGCATTTACCTTTAGAGTCAACATTGTACGTAAGCTTGGACCACATTTATTTTTTTGAGAATAAACTGTATGATTTGGCAAAACAATTTGCCCAATTCGGAGGAACACATTTGCTACTTGATGAGGTTCACAAATACATCAATTGGTCAAGAGAGATTAAATTAATTTATGACAATTTCCCGGAACTCAATATTATATTCACCTCCTCGTCCATGCTCGAAATCTACAAATCAGAATCGGATTTAAGTCGAAGAGCTGTTGCTTATAATTTGAAGGAATTGTCTTTTAGGGAATTCATCTTATTTGAAACAAAAAAAACAGTACAGGCCCATTCCTTTTTAGATATTTTAGAAAATCACAATGCTATCGCAACAAAGCTTTTGGATGAGATAAAACCTTTACCACTATTTGAAAAGTACTTAAAAATAGGTGTTTATCCATATTATAAAGAAAATGAAAATGTTTATATCCAAAAACTCCAAAATACGATTAACCTCATCATTGAAATCGATATCAATGCGGTGGAAGATTTGAATTATGATACTTTGATAAAGTTGAAAAAACTACTTATAAGCATAGCTTCAAGTGCGCCATTTACACCAAATATCACAAAGTTGAGCGAGAAAATAGGCGTTTCCCGTAATATGTTGGTGAAAAGCATTAAAATTCTGGAACGCGCTGGGTTGGTCAATGAATTGTACAAAGACACTTCGGGAATTGGCGTGCTGACCAAACCCGAAAAACTGTATCTCAACAATAGTAACCTGATGTATGCTTTGGCAAAAGAAAACACTAATATTGGAAATGTACGAGAGACTTTTTTCTTAAACCAGTTCAAAGGTTTGCACGAAATAAACCGGTCGGAAGTTGCCGATTTTGTAATCGACAGAACCTATACGTTTGAGATTGGAGGAAAAAATAAAACGAAAAAACAAATAGCAAACGTAAAAAATGCTTACATAGCTAAAGACGGCATTGAAATCGGTTTTGGAAATATCATTCCAGTTTGGCTTTTTGGATTGATGTACTAAATCCAGTTAAGAATACGGCTCTAATTCTGCCTGTAGAACACCACTAATAAACTCAAAAACCACCATAAAACTCACCATCCAGCTCCCAACTCCCAGCTCCCCTCTTCAGATGACGACCGAGCGTTAAAAAATAGTCCTGTGGACTATTTTAGCGAAGGGGCGAGCTGGAACATAGGCACGCCGTTTGGACGGGGAGTTTG
>NZ_DATJCY010000141.1:0-3705 GCF_035577925.1 Gelidibacter sp.
TGCAAGCTTTTCTACGACAAATATACAAATACCTGTAATGAAAAACAAGCTTAATAACGGTTAATACACTGGATTATAGATGATTAAGCTACCTTAAGGAGTAACTAATTAATCAAGTATATGTTGAATTGGATAAAATCAAAAATGAAGAGGAAATAATCAAAGAGTGATTTTAAAATCCCATCTACTATTGAGATAATGTGGAATAATGAAAATGAATTTACACATGACTATTACAAAGAAAATGTCATAAAGGAATTTATAAATGAAGATTTCATTAGATATGATAAATTTAAAAGCGCAATACTAGATAGTATTGCGAGAGAAATTGACCCAAAAGCAATTGAGTTTCTTGAATTGATTAATGAAATACCTGTCAAGTGAATAAAGGGAATTTTAACTTTAAACCTCTTTTAAGGCGATTTTAAAGAGGTTGATTTTTCGTTCAGGCTAACGAGAATCATTGTATTTGCGGTGGAGGTGTTCCTAATAAAGTCATATACGGATTGACTGGTGATGCTTTTCACATGCTATGATTGAGTGTGATTTTCGAAAACGAGTCTGATTTGGAGTTTTTACCAATTTTTGGTAAATTCGATAAAATTTAAAATCATGAAAAACACATCCGTATCTCTCGGAAATTATTTTGACGAATTTGTAAGCAGTCAAGTATCTACTGGCCGATATAAAAACGTAAGTGAAGTAATCAGAGCTGGACTTCGACTGTTGGAAAATGAGGAAAGCAAAGTAATTGCCTTAAAAAATGCCATACAAGTAGGATTGAATAGCCCAAGAGTTGAAAGCTTTGATTTTGAGGACAATCTTAAAAAGTTAAAGGCAGAAAAAAGAAAAAATGGCTAAAGTTATATTTAGACAAGAAGCTATTGATGACTTAAATGCTATTTGGGATTACACCTTCAAAAAATGGTCGGAAAACCAAGCTGATAAATACTATGCAGCGCTAAAATTTACTTGTAAAGGAATTGGAGAAAATCCCGCCATTGGAAAAGAATACACTACCATAAGCAAAAATTTATTAGGTTTCAAGTCAGGAAAACATATAATATTCTACCATCTGATTTCGGAAGATGAAATTGAAGTTATTAGAATATTACATGAAAGAATGGACTTGAAAAACAGCAATAATTTTAATAGTACTCTTTAGTTTTAATAAATTGTATTCGCAGGCTATTATGCAATATATAGAAGCTGAAAGTGACTTCAAAGAACTAAAAATTCAACTTAGAGATAAAGGAAATAGCCTTCAAAATATTGAGAATGCTTTTCTAAACTGGGACTATAAACTTTTGGAACCATTGCTGGACAAAGAAATAAGAGAGGATACAAAGAATTTTTTCAAAACACATCATGACAGCATTGTAAAATACGATTGGAAAAAGAAAACTCATTATGGCCCTAACTTTTCAGGAATTCCTGGAGGTAGTTTTGGTCTTATAGATAAAAGTAATGATTTGAGAGTACACACTACGAATCAAAATAATAAGGTTTTTGAAATAAGCTATTCCTGTTATGTTAAAGATTCTACATTGCATATTTATTCACTCCGATCAAGTAAATATCCTTTTAAAGATAGATTAAATACAACTACACCAAACGTTTAAAGGCAAACGAATTGACACAATCCTTGCGAGAAAGTCTCTTAGAGAAAAATACAAAAGAGATCGGAAAACTTCTAATTGCTATTGTAAAGTTGGAGCCTAAGCTTTCAGAATTACCATTTTTTAACCTGACTTCATTTAATACACAACTTTCAAATAATTATGGGAATTTATCTTGGTATTTAATCTTTGAAAAAGAATACAAAGAGGCCATAAATTCAGCAGAAAAAGGCTTAAATATAGACAAGGAACAAACTTGGATTTATACAAATTTGGCCTTAAGCAATTTATTGGCAGGAAACAAAGAAGTCGCAATGCGTATTTATGACAAATTTAAAAATCAATCTACAAGCAATAAAAAGAGCTTTAAGGAGGTATTTAAATCAGATTTAAAAGAAGTAAAAGAAGTCAAACTTTTAAACTTGGCTTTATATGACGAAATATTAGAAAAACTAAACCAATAAAAATTCTACAGCTAAAATGTATAGCAGATGAACAACCTCATTTTATTTATAAAAAAGGCTTAAAATACATGATGTATTTTAAGCCTTTTTTGGTTTTACAACAATTCACCAATCTTCACACAGTTTGAAACTTACAAACAGTTTTTTATTAATAAAATCATAAATTCCAATAACTAACTATTTTGATAGTTGCTTTACTAATAAAATAGTTGTAGGTTTGGCTATCTCATTTTTTATCCTTGTTATCATGAAAAAATTAACCGAACGCGAAGAAGAAATCATGCAGGTTTTGTGGAAGCTGGAAAAAGCTTTTGTCAAAGACATTATCCCACATCTACCACAAGAATATCATTACAATACCGTTTCTACAGTGGTCCGGCTTTTGGAAACCAAAGGTTTTATAACACACGAAGCGTTTGGAAATACACATCAGTATTTGCCAAAAATCACCAAACAAGAGTATAGTTCTTTTTATATGAAATCGGCGAGCAAGCGTTTTTTCAATAATTCGTATAAAAGTATGCTGTCATTTTTTGCGAATGAAGAAAAAATAAGTCCGGAGGAATTGGAGGAAATCCTAAAACTTATCGAAAACAAGAAAAAATAAAACCTATGGAAAGCGTCATCTATTTGCTAAAAAGCACCGCCATTTTGAGTTTGTTTTTTTTAGTTTATGAGTTTTTATTGAAAAAAGAAACGCTTTACAATCACCATCGGATGTTCTTGTTGTTGGGAATTTTTACTGCCGCTATTTTACCGTATTTCAGCCTACAGAAAAAGGTTCAAATAACACAATATGTCGAAGCATCAACCAGTGTAACTCCACATGAATATACTTTAACATCTTACAATATTCTCACTGCTGTCCCAGAAAAACTTAGCTTTTGGGAATCTTTAAATTATATACAAATTCTATTTGGTGTTTATCTGTTGGTCGTTATTTTCTTTGTAGTAAAATTCTCATTCAGCCTTTGGCAATTAAAATCATTCTTAAAAAATGAAAGAAACTGCACTTCCAAAAACGGCATCAAATACATCCAAACCACCGAAAATACGGGACCGTTTTCATTCTTAAAATACATTGTTTACAATCCTGATCTTCATAATGACAACGAACTGAAACTGATTTTAAAACACGAAGAAGCACATGTCAAAAATTATCACAGTGTGGATGTACTTTTGGCAAATCTACTTGTTTTTACCCATTGGTTTAACCCGTTGGCTTGGTTGTACCGCAAACGAATTACACAAAATTTAGAATTTCTTGCTGATGCCGAAGCAACTGAAAACCTAAATTGTCCAAAAGCATATCAATTGAGTTTGCTGAACTATGTTAAAATCGATTCCTCACATTTACCAGTCAATAACTTTCATAAATCGTTTATCAATACCCGAATAAAGAAATTACATCAATCAAAGTCCCATAAAAGTGCATCGTTAAAAACAGGGTTTATTTTGCCTTTGTTAATCGCTTTCTTTTTAGTTTTTCAAGTTAACTCGCAAGAAGAAATCAGGTATATAGAGGTGGATGCTACTTCTCAATTTTCAGAGAACGAACCTGCTTCTGAAAATAAAACGACTGTTATTCCAGAAGAAAACACAGAAGAATTAAACGAAGAAAT
>NZ_DATJCY010000142.1:0-6757 GCF_035577925.1 Gelidibacter sp.
GTCCATACCGATTATATGCAAACCGTTGCTGCTACTGGTCGTTTGAGCAGTAATAATCCCAACCTTCAAAACATTCCTATCCGTACCGAACGCGGGCGTCAAGTGCGGAAAGCTTTTGTGCCAAGAAATACGGATTACATCTTATTGGCGGCGGATTATTCTCAAATTGAATTACGGATTATTGCAGCATTGAGCCAAGAAGAGAACATGATCAACGCTTTTAAAAATGGGGAGGATATTCACGCTTCGACCGCCTCAAAAGTTTTTGGAGTACCGATTTCAAAAGTAACGCGCGAACAGCGTAGCAACGCCAAAACTGTTAATTTTGGAATTATTTATGGAGTTTCTGCTTTCGGATTGAGCAACCAAACCGATTTATCACGAAGTGAAGCCAAAGATTTGATTGACACCTATTACGCTACCTATCCAAAATTACGCAACTATATTAGTGATCAAATTGATTTTGCCCGAGAAAATGGTTATGTACAAACCGTTTTGGGACGGCGTCGCTATTTAAAAGATATCAATTCTAGAAATGCGGTAGTCAGAGGCGCTGCAGAACGCAATGCCGTGAATGCACCGATACAAGGAAGTGCTGCCGATATTATCAAAATAGCGATGATCAACATTCATAAAAAATTGCAAGACGGAAATTTTAAAACCAAAATGCTCTTGCAAGTCCATGACGAATTGGTTTTTGATGTGTACAAACCAGAATTGGAAACCATCAAAACCATGGTTAAATCTGAAATGGAAAATGCATATGCATTATCAGTGCCTTTAAATGTCGATTTAGGTGTTGGTGAAGATTGGCTGGAAGCGCATTGACGGGATGAAATTAAAGTTGAAATTGAAGTCGAATCCCGATTCCTGTTGGAAGAAGTCAAAGTTAATCGCATGGATAATCTTATTAAGACCATCTGAGATTTTAAATTTCAAACTTTAAAGCAATACTCATAAGATTATCTAGAATGTATGAATTCTTATTGATTTTACCGCTTCAACATTCTTGTTTTCTTTTGGAAATCTCAATGCGACCGAAAATTTAAATTGTAGTGATCAATATTTTGAATAATTTAGTCACTAAGCATTTGTTTAAAATAGCAGCATCACCTAAGTACATGACAAAGTTTTTCTCTATGAACAAATAAAGATAAACATCTGGACATAAGTATTTTATACCTTTATTCGGTTTAACCTCTTATTTTCTCAATCAAATAGATCCATAGTTTTTTCTATGTGCCTATGTCGTTAAAGTCTTGAATATAATTATTTTATGTCTTTAGTCAGTTTAACCACTTATCTTTTTAACCATATAGTGATATAGTTTTCTATGCGGTTTAATATTTTGTCATGTAGTGCGTATCATCACTCAATTCCTGCACGATTTTAAAATCCTTAAACCCATCTAAAAAATGTTAATAACCTCAACTATTGCCCATCAATCCAGTCTTGCCAATCCGGAAAATAATCAAAACATGCCAACTTCCCAACCTTATGATTGTGAGTACTTACTCAACAATAGAGCGCAAAAAAAGCGTTCAATCCATTCAAAAATCAAAAGAATCTGAAACTCAATAATTTTATCAACAAAATTCGTAGCGTACTATTTGGTAATCACATAGAATATCGTAAATTTGCAAACTCTTTTTGAGAGAGGAATGTTTAACTCGTTATGCCAACGGCATAACTTATAAAAATTAATTAGTGTGGATACATTAAGCTACAAAACGATTTCGGCCAACAAAGCGACTGCAGACAAGCAGTGGGTTTTGGTTGATGCTGAAGGGCAAACACTAGGTCGTTTAGCTTCAAAAGTTGCGAAACTTTTAAGAGGCAAACATAAGCCTAACTTCACACCACACGTTGATTGCGGAGATAACGTTATTGTTATCAACTCTGAAAAAATCAACTTAACAGGAAACAAGTGGAACGATAAAACTTACATTCGTCACACAGGGTATCCAGGTGGTCAAAGAAGTCTAACCGCTAACGAACTATTCGGAAAAGATCCGGCTAGAGTAGTGGAAAAAGCAGTAAAAGGAATGCTGCCTAAAAACAAATTAGGTGCCGATTTATTCCGCAACCTAAATGCTGTTGTAGGTTCTGAGCACTCACATGCAGCTCAAAAACCTAAAACAATTAACTTAAACGAATTCAATTAATGGAAGTAATTCACAAAATTGGCCGTAGAAAAACGGCTGTTGCTCGCGCTTATGTTGCCTCTGGTACAGGGAACATCACAATTAATAAAAAAGACATGGCGGTCTATTTCCCTACGGCTTCATTGCAGTACAAAGTAAACCAACCTTTGGTCATGACTAACAATGAAGGCAACTTTGATATTACAATCAATGTATATGGAGGTGGTATAACCGGACAAGCAGAAGCTATCCGTATGGCATTATCTCGTGCTATGTGCGATGTTGATGCTGAAAACAGAGGCATCTTAAAACCAGAAGGATTATTGACAAGAGACCAAAGAATGGTTGAACGTAAGAAATTTGGTCAGAAGAAAGCTCGTAAGAAATTCCAGTTCTCTAAACGTTAAGATTCTCTCCCGATTGCTATCGGGATTGATTGGGAATCTCTTGAAGAGCAACCCAATTAAATCGTTTTTTGAAACCTTTAAAAACCCGTTGGTTCATTCCAACATCAAAATTAAACCAGTTAATGTTGTCCAAAACACAAATGTGTAAGGATAGTTTAGCATCTAAATGGTAAAGGCGAGCAAAAGCAACCACTTTATCATTGCTAATTTAACAGAACGTAAACTATTACAAAATGGAAAAAATAGAAGTTAAAGAATTACTTGAAGCAGGTGTACACTTTGGTCACTTGACAAGAAAATGGGATCCAAACATGGCTCCTTACATTTATATGGAGCGTAACGGCATCCACATCATCAACCTTTACAAAACAGCTGCCAAACTTGAGGAGTCTTCAGAAGCACTTCGCAAAATTGCAGCATCAGGAAAGAAAATTTTATTTGTTGCTACAAAAAAACAAGCCAAAGACATCGTTGCTGAAAAAGCAGGTGCTGTAACCATGCCTTACATCACCGAAAGATGGCCAGGTGGAATGTTGACCAACTTTGTAACCATCAGAAAAGCAGTTAAGAAAATGACCGCTATCGATAGAATGAAAAAAGATGGCACATTCTTGACATTGTCTAAAAAAGAACGTTTACAAGTGGACCGTTTGAGAGCTAAATTGGAGAAAAACCTTGGCTCAATTTCTGACATGACCCGTTTGCCAGGTGCTTTGTTTGTAGTGGACATTAAACGTGAAAGCATTGCTATTAGAGAAGCCCAGAAATTAAACATTCCAATCTTTGCAATGGTGGACACGAATTCTGATCCACGTGAAGTACAATACGTAATTCCTGCCAACGATGATGCTTCAAAATCTATTGACAAAGTATTATCTATCGTAACTTCTGCAATTGCCGATGGATTATCTGAACGTAAATCAGATAAAACTGAAAAAGAAGAGAAAGTAGAGAAAAAAGAAAAGAAAGCAGTTACAAAGAAAGTAGTTGCTGACGAAGAAGAATAAAATAACATTATCACATATTTTAAAGTCGTTTGGTTCTTTTCTTTGCTGAAAATTAATTGAACGACTTTTTTTAATAAATTATACTTAGAAATTATGATAAAAATAACCGCCGCAGAAGTTAACAAATTAAGACAAGCTACAGGTGCAGGAATGATGGACTGCAAAAAAGCTTTGGTTGAAGCTGAAGGAGATTTTGACAAAGCCATTGACGTATTGCGTAAGCAAGGTCAGAAAGTTGCAGAAAAAAGAGCTGACAGAGAATCCTCTGAAGGTGCTGCTGTTGCTAAACTAAATGCTGACCAAACTGTGGGTATCGCCATTGTTATAGGATGTGAAACTGACTTTGTTGGTAAAAACGAATCGTTCATTGCATTGGCCAATGATATTGCTGATATCGCTCTAAACTGTACTACAAAAGAAGAAGTCCTTGCTTCGGATTTTGGCGGTGTAACCGTTGCTGACAAACTGATTGAGCAAACAGGTGTTATTGGCGAGAAAATCGACTTGAATGCTTTTGAAAGATTGGAAGCGCCTTACGTTGGTGCTTACGTTCATATCAATAAAATTGCTGCTATTGTTGGTTTTTCTGCAAAAGTTGATAACGTCGAAGAATTGGCAAAAGATGTGGCTATGCAAGTCGCTTCAATGGGTGCAACGACATTGTCTTACAAAGATTTTGACCCTGCTTTCATTGCCTCAGAAACAGAAGCTAGAATTGCAGTTATTGAAAAAGACAACGAAGAACGTGCCCGTATGGACAAAGCTCCTAAAAACGTACCGCAATACATTTCTATGGCACAATTAACACCAGAAGTATTGGCTAAAGCAGAAGAAGATGCTAAAGCTGAATTAAAAGCTGAAGGTAAACCTGAGCAAATTTGGGACAGAATCCTTCCTGGTAAAATGGAGCGTTTCATTTCTGATAACACAACATTAGACCAAGAAAAATGTTTGTTGGACCAAACGTTCATCAAAGACGAAAAAATCAATGTTGCTAAATACGTAGCTTCTTATGGCGATGTTAAAGTAACCGACTTTAAACGTGTATCTTTAGGATAACAAATAGTTCCTGCGAAAGCAGGAATCTATATAAATAAAGGCCACAACATCTTTTAGAAAGATGTTGTGGCTTTTTTAATTTCACATTGTACTTGTCGAAATGCAGGCTAATCTACTGGAGGAACACTGACTACACAGATTCAGCAGATTTCTACTGATCTTTTTAAGAATTATAAATTCTTTATGAATGCTCCACTATCTGCATTAAATCATAAAAATCAGCGTTATCGGCGTTCCATTTTTTGAACACAGAACACTCAGATCGAGCAGATTTTCACTGATGTTTTTGAGAATTTAAAGTTCTTTATGCTTACTCCACTATCCGCGTAAAATCATAAAAATCAGTGTTGTCAGCGTTCCATTTTTGAACACAGAACACACAGATCGAGCAGATTTTCACTGATGTTTTTAAGAATTTAAAGTTCTTTATGCTTATTCCACTATCAGCGTAAAATCATAAAAATCAGCGTTATCGGCGTTCCATTGTTTGAACACAGAACACACAGATCGGGCAGATTTTCACTGATATAATTAAGAATTTAAAGTTCATTATGCTTATTCCACTATCAGCGTAAAATCATAAAAATCAGCGTTATCGGCGTTCCATTGTTTGAACACAGAACATACAGATCGGGCAGATTTTCACTGATATAATTAAGAATTTAAAGTTCATTATGCTTATTCCACTATCAGCGTAAAATCATAAAAATCAGCGTTATCTGCGTTCCATTTTTTGAATACAGAACACCGATGACACTGCTTGAACTGATTAACACAGACATCTTCAATCATTTCGTCAAATTTTGCTTAAACTTAAATTATTGCTGTTAAAAACTTGAATAATCGCACAACGCCACCTTATTAATAAGTACAAAAAAACGCCCATCGTAATGACAGGCGTTTTATGAAAAACTAACAGTTTTTTAGTGTTCTTAGGTGTTTAGAACGAATACTTAGCGCCTATTTGAAGTTTCCAAGTTTGGTTATAGTTGTAGTTATAATCGAATGAATCCATAGGATAATCACCACTAACTTTAGCAAAAGAGTAAGACGGCACATTGTTTATGCTTGCATCTTTTTCATATCTCAAAATTCTCCCACTGTTTGTAGTGTTTGCATTTTTAGCAACACCCCATTTTGAATTCAACATATTACCTACGTTTAAGAAATCTAAACTCAACTGTAAAGTGTTTTTATTTTCTCCAATATTGATATAATACTCACGCACTAATCTCAAGTCGAACGTATGAACCCATGGGCTACGCGCACCATTAGCCTCCGCATATTTACCTTTATTCTTTTTCAAGTATTTATCTTGTTCCATAAAGTTAAAGAAGGCATCTTCATCAGCTTGACTGATAAATTGGATATCTCCTCTGTCTTTTGGGATGTAAATTAAATCTGTTGACCAGCCATCACCATTCATGTCATTTGCATAGGTATAGCTATATCCATTAGGAGAATATCCTGAATAGAATACATTGATTAACGTAGCAGATTTTAAGAAGTCAGTAGACCAAGGTAATTTATAACCTGCAGACCCAATCACTCTACTTGGCACCACATATTGTGAACGTTGAAGCTCTGGAATGTGCGGCCCGTTAACACCAATAACTCCACCGTATGCTGAGCCAGCATTACTACCTGGCATACCTGTAACTTCTTTTGATTCGGTGTACGTATAGGCCAACATTAATCTTAAATCTTCGACTGGCTCTGAATTCACAGTAATATTACCGATAGCACCCCAGCCCTTGCTCGTATTTGACAACACATAAGCATTTCTATTAGTATACGTACGATCGGCAGTTGAAGGGTAAATATATCTATTGTCAGGTCCAGAAAAACGCTCCCATGAAGCATCTGGATCTTTTATATTATAATTCTTAAGCATAACCCCATTAATGTTTTTTGTGTATATACCTTCTACAGTAACCGATAATGGGAATGAAACTGGCACATCATAATCAAAAGCCAAAGATGATTTCCATACTTGTGGCATTTTGAAGTTAGGAGCTACACCACTAATCTCAGAAGGCAATGCACCATCTGCTGGAGTTATGGTATTCTGCAGGTTCAACCTTGAAATCATTTCCTGTACATCCGTCATCATTGGTCCGGCTAAACCTTCTAATGCAGG
>NZ_DATJCY010000143.1:0-1778 GCF_035577925.1 Gelidibacter sp.
TTGTTAAGCTCTTTTTGAAAATCAGAACTTTTAAAAATCAGTCAAAATTTTCTACATGGCTGTATTCCTTTACTTATAACCATTGTGTTAACCATGTCCAACGAGATTATAATAAACGTAAGGATAGGTTTATAGATTCAGAAGATGAAAATCAGCTGCATCAAGTTTATGAAGAAATCGATGATAAAGATATTTTTGAATTGAATCATGAAAAGTTCTTGAATTCTTTAGAATTGCTAGATCCAAATGATAAATCCATTCTTTTTATGAAGTATCAAGATGATATGACTATTGAAGATATACAGATGGCATTAGATTTAGGCAAAAGTGCTGTGAAAATGCGCTTGAGCAGAGCAAAAAGTAAATTACTTCAGATTTATAAACAGTTGTAATTATGGAAAATCCTTTTAAAAAAATAATTACTAATGAAAAGCTGCCCGACAAAATTAGAGCACGGGTACTTGATGATATCAATATGATCAAATTAGCTTTGGATCTCACCGATCTTCTGGTTGTAAAATATCCGGATACTATCGGTAATGTCATTAAAAACAAAAATAATAATAACTAGCCTAATTTATTTCCAATGAAAGAAAACCTAAACTTTACCCTTATAGATGAGTTAATCAATAATATCTATATGTTTTTGCCAAAACTTATTTTTGGCGTTTTATTTATAATTGTCTGTTGGATTGTTTTAAAACTCGTTCTTTTTATAGTCAAAAAGACTTTGAAGTTTTCTAAAATAGATGCCCTGACCCAAAAACTCAATGAAGCTCCTTTTCTCGATTCTGGCATAAAAATTAAACCGGATAAAATAATTCTTATATTTTTAAAATGGTTTTTAATCCTGATTTTCATCATCATTGGATCAGAATTGCTCAACTTAAGCTTGTTGTCCAATGAAATAGGAAAGCTTATCAATTACCTTCCAAGATTCTTCAGTGCATTGGTTATTTTAATCGTTGGATTATATGGTGCGGGTTATATTAAAAAAACTATACGGTCCTTACTAAAAGCTATTGATGTTTCTGGAGGAAAGGCAATCAGCAATATTATTTTTATACTGTTGTTTATTATGGTTTCCATCATGTCGCTAGATCAGGCTGGTATCAATACTGACATTATTACTAACAATCTCATCTTAATACTTGGAGCGGTAATGGTCTCCTTAGCTATTTCTTTTGGGCTGGGTTCAAGAGATGTTGTTTTTAGACTTTTATTGGGTTTTTACAGTAAAAGGAATTTTAATATCGGTCAAAGAATAAAAATAGATGAAAAGGAAGGTGTTATTCTTGCCATAGACAATATAAGTTTATTGGTCAAATTTGAAGATACTAAAGTGGTGTATCCTATTAAGTATATCGCTAACAGCCGAATAGAAATTGTAGATTAAATAAACCGATTTTTTTTCAATTTTTATGTGACTTATGAGGCTTTATGGGGTCTTAATTATAAACCCAGTCCTCATAATGTGTTACGATTATATAATTGATAATATATATATTATTTACTTAGGTATATTAATATTTGGTGTCATTTTATTTTCCATACTGAATTTTAAGGTATTAAAAGATATTAAAAATTCGTTCAATGAATATAGGGACATTTTAGAGAAAAATGTAAAACTTACAAATCATACCGTAAAGTCCCATTATCGCGAAGGCGTTAAACTTGAACATAAGGTTAAGCACAAGTTATGATCGTTTTTTTAATCAGAATTTACCTGAGATTTAGAAATTAGGTTTTGAACAATAAATTTAGGGGGATTTTAATTT
>NZ_DATJCY010000144.1:0-1681 GCF_035577925.1 Gelidibacter sp.
GAAGCCGATTATCAAAAAGCATTATATGTTATTGAAGAAAATAATCGTGTGCATCAATTTTCAGAAGCGATAGAAAAAGAAGACTTGGAAACTTTAGGAAACTTGCTTTTTCAATCGCATGATGGTTTAAGCAATAAGTATAAAGTAAGCTGTACAGAACTCGATTTTTTAGTGGATAAAGCACATAAAACTCCTCATGTTATTGGTGCCCGAATGATGGGCGGTGGTTTTGGCGGCTGTACGATAAACTTGGTTTTTAAAAGTGAAGTTGAAACCTTTAAAAATCAGATTACTGAACTTTTTAAAGCAGAATTTGGAAGACCTTGTTCCATTTATGAAGTAAAACTGGCTCAAGGGACACATATTGTAAAGTCAAAATAATTGAACAAAAGTAAGATGGATAACAATTTGCAAGATTATTCGCATAAACGCTATAATATTTTAACTGGCGAATGGGTGCTTGTATCGCCACACAGAGCGAAAAGGCCATGGCAAGGACAAAATGAAACTATTTCAAATGAACAGCGACCTGCACACGATTCTACTTGTTATTTATGTGCAAGGAATACGCGAATTAATGGTGAAATAAATCCCGATTATAAAGACGTTTTTATTTTCACGAATGATTTTGCGGCATTGCAAACCACGTCGCCTTCGTTTTCCGTAAATGATGGATTGTTCAAAGCCGAAAGTGAACAAGGTATTTGTAAGGTTATTTGCTTCAGTCCGGATCATTCAAAGAGTTTGGCAGATATGGAAGTCACGGATATCAACAAAGTGGTCCAAGCCTGGCAAAAGGAATACACGCTTTTAGGTTCAAACGAGATGATCAATTACGTTCAGATTTTTGAAAATAAAGGAGCCGTTATGGGCTGTAGCAATCCGCATCCACACGGGCAAATTTGGAGTCAATCCACATTGCCCAACGAAGTAGAAAAGAAAGATCAGCATCAAAAAGCCTATTTCGACAAAAATAAAACCAGCCTTCTGGGCGATTATCTCAAACAAGAACTTCAGGCCAATGAACGTATTATTTATCAAAACGATGCCTTTGTGGTCTTAGCGCCATTTTGGGCCGTTTGGCCGTTTGAAACCATGATTGTTCCTAAAAAAGCTTATAAAGACATTACCGAATTATCGGATGCAGAAAGCTTGGCTTTTGCCGATGCTATTTCTAAAATAACAAAAGCTTATGATGCTTTATTTCAAACGTCATTCCCTTATTCAAGCGGCATACACCAAGCGCCAACCAATGGAAAAGATAATGCGCATTGGCATTGGCACATGAGTTTTTATCCACCGTTGTTAAGAAGTGCTACGGTAAAAAAATTCATGGTAGGCTATGAAATGTTTGGATCGCCACAACGGGATATTACGGCTGAACAAGCGGTAGAAAGACTGAAAGTATTAATAAAATAGCTTTAGTGTTTTTGTAAAAAGATGTTGAGTACACGACTTTTTTTTAACACATAGGGACATAGTCTTTAAAGAGGCCTTCCTCTCTTACTAAAGTTTCACATAGCTTAGAAGCTAAGCTTCTAAGTTTCTTACTTTGTGCATCTTAAGTTATCAGATGCTATGTGTCTATGAGGTTTGATTTTTTTGTCATGTAGTAAGAAAAAAATGTGCTAATATTTGAGCCCTTTTACCAAATCTTCAAATCCCGATGCAGGTTTCCAAT
>NZ_DATJCY010000145.1:0-3907 GCF_035577925.1 Gelidibacter sp.
AATGCAACTCCCCAATCCCGACGAAGGCGAACTGAGAGAAACAGAAACCTTTATGGATTTGGGTGTAAAAGGACGATACAACATAAAGCTCAATGGGGCAACTTTACAACTGTTTGCAGGGGTAAAGAATATACTTAATTCATATCAAGATAATTTTGATAGAGGTATTGACCGCGACCCTGGATATGTTTACGGACCAATGAATCCGAGAACAGTTTATGTGGGTATAAACATTGGAAACTTTCTAAAATAGATTTCAATCCTTTTTAATTGTTATTTATATAAGGGGCAGGTCACGACTTGTCCCTTCTTGTTTCAGTTTGTAATTCCACTAACACCTTAGGCCTAACTCATTTATATATTATATGGCAAACTTACAAAGCTCTTTTATTTGCTAATTATAGGTGGGTTACGTATTTGGTGTTGGATGATAATGAATATTATATATCAGAACTTACATTACCAAAAACATTAGTCCATTACTAAAATATGATAAATAATTATTGTATTTTTGCTGCGAAAACAAAATGCTTAATTCTAATTTAACATGATAAACATGAATAGTGAAATAACAGACATACAATTAGAAAAATTAGAAGGTTTTATTGGATACGGAAGAGCCGATGCAAAAATTATTTTTATTGGAATTGAAGAAGGTGGTGGAGGGTTTGATAATCTGAAGAGGAGAATTAATGAAGAAAATTATGTATACCTTGATTGCAAAGAATTTCATTTAAAAGATGATGATAAACATTTATCCAATGAAAAGAAACACAAACTTCATAGTAATGACGAAAATGCTGCAGTAAAATTTCAATCAGTTTGGAGGTTTATGTCCTACTTAATGCTGAGACTGGAAGGAGTTGAAGTAGAAAGAATTATGGCCAATAACAAACAGCTATTAAGAGTGTATCAGAACAACAGTTTAGGAACAGTAAATGAAAATGGAAAAACTCTTCTTACAGAACTTTACCCAATACCATGTAAAAGTTTTAATACATGGGGTAAAGGTAAAGATTCATACACTCAAATAATACCTCAATACAAATCAAAAGAAGAATATAAAAGATCTGTTCTCCCAAAGAGGAAAAAAATATTTGAAGATTTGATTAAATCGGACAGTTTTTCAGCTTCTGCAATTATTTGCTACGGTAAAGGAAACTGGATGGAATTTGAAAAGTTTTTTGCGCTCTTCGGTGTTCAATTTGAAAATATAAATACTTCTAAAGAGTGCAAAATGGGACTTTTAAATAACAACGTTAAAGTGTTTTTAACTCCATTCTTTGGAAATGGACAAATGAATTATGAAACTCTTGAAGAAATAACAAAAGAAATATTAAGAGAAAAGTAATCTGCAAAACAATAATGTGTATCCGACTAATACGCCTATTGTCCCCGAAATTATTTTATTTTTTTTCATGGTTCTATTTCCGATGCTTGTTTTTTAGAGTAAAGACAAATATACAAAGACCAGTGCAATTATAAATATTGATATGGATATAGTTTCAAGATTCTATATCCATATTACTTTAAAGTGGATAAATAAACGCAATTGATATCTATGTTTATTTAAAAGGGCACATTAAAAAAGCCTTTCTTCTGCATGCATCATGCAATTGGCAAAGCTATATATATATAATAAAAACACCCAACCATACATTATCTGTAAAGTTGGGTGGTTATAATTATTGAGGCAAGAAAACTATAATAACTACTACACGCTTTAAGTGGGCTGGAAATAGTTATATTGTCAGCTATGTATGCATATTACAGCACTCACTTTTTCTTTCTCCCTCTCTTATTTTATTTATTATTATTATTATTATCATGAATATGTACATCCATTTGTGGGAAAGGTATGTTAAGTCCCTCTCTATTAAAGGTATTGTAAATATTTTCATTCATTTCAAAGAAAACACTCCAAAAATCAGCAGCATTAACCCATGCACGCATCGATATATTAACGGAACTATCCCCTAATTCAGACACCACAATAAAAACTGCAGGATCTTTCAAAATACGCTCTTCATTGTCAGCCAATTGTTTAAGCACTGCTTTTGCTTTGTTTGTGTCGTCTCCGTAGGCTATTCTAACTGTCCAATCAACTCTTCTTCTGGGTTCATTTGAAAAATTTATTAAAGATGAATTAGACAGCTCTGCATTTGGAACAACTATTGTTTTATTATCTGGAGTCTTAAGAATTGTATGAAAGATCTGAATCTGATTTACAGTTCCCGAATGACCTTGTGCAGTTATATAATCACCAACCTTAAATGGCTTTAAAATTAAAATAATTACTCCTCCTGCAAAATTCTGCAAAGTGCCCGAAAGAGCCATACCTACAGCCAAACCTGCAGCACCAAGAATGGCTATAAATGAAGTCATTTGAATACCTATCATACCAAGTACACTTACGATAAGCAATATCTTTAAAATAGCAGAAACCAAACTTTTCAAAAATGGTGTTAGAGAATTATTCACTTTACGTTTATCCAACATTTTTCCAAATCCACCAGTCAAAACTTTAATAACCCAAATTCCAATAATTAATACAAGTATAGCTCCTAATAGTTTTGGTCCATACTCAACAGCCATAAGTGTCAACTTATCCATCGCATTTTCTAAATTCATAATTGTTTTTATTTTGTTATTAATAATTATATGTGGCAAATATACGAAAACCACTGTGGCTATGAAAAAAGACAACTGTAAAATACTATGAAAAAAAGACGACAAGACTTGTGTGCATACTAGACCTAGTAAATCGTTATATGTCTAAATAAGATATTCAAATTTCATAAATTAAAAACTATAAGAATGAAAGAAAAATTTTAAAGCTCGTATAATATTGATTAACCATTAGTTAGTTCATATATTTTCCCTATTGTATAGTTGAAGTATACAATAAAGATGTATTTTAAACCAATTTCATTTTTCGATATTATAATAACACGAAATTATTTGATATTGGGATAAATTATTTCTAGAAATTGGAGTGATTTTTTTGCTATAAAGTGGAACCTTAGAAACTGGATAGTAAACTCACAATATTGGACAATTCGCCTACAAAATTGTCCAATTAAGTTATGGTAGACGAATTGGGAAATATAAACTGACTTTATTTGTCTATTTCCTGTCTTTTCTGTCTACCATAACATACAAAAAAACCGCTCAAATCTCTCAATTTGAACGGTTTGTCTATGTTTTGTCGCTTTATGTCTTATGCGACCAGTGGAGCTGGAGGGAAATGAACCACTCCATTTAAACCGTTCAAATATAATCGTTTACCTTTTTTTATAATCTATGGTGTACGATTTGGGAAATGTTGAAGCTAATGCAATTTTGTATGTAGTGTCTACCTTATGTCTGCATGTAACTCAGGTTCAAAGTTAATACATTTTTTTAATATGCAACTATATTGTAAATCAAACACATACCTAAGGTGCAAGGTGCAAGGTCTATATATAGACACTTGCACCTTGCACCTCGGGATGATAGATTTTTTGATTTAAACTTGAAGAATATATATTTGATATAAACTTCCAAATAGATCAGTTTTCTCAGTTGAAAAACAACAATAATATATCAAAGCAATTTTTGAATTAACAATAAGAAACAAACTTCAACTTTTCAGCATTTCATTTTATTTTTAACATTTAATTATTTACCTTTGGAAAGTAAATTTTGAAATAGAATATTATTACGTATAACATCCAAATTTAAATGTATATACGAATGTTTAAAAAAAAGTTGCGTAAATAAGACGCTTTATCGGCAATACGAAACAAGGTAATTCAGAAAAAACATTATATTTGTACCATAAATAAAAAGTAAGCGGAAAATGTAAAAATTAATTTCTTAGACAATCTAACAATCAGCTCAAAAAATTGGGTTCCCACTTTTGTTA
>NZ_DATJCY010000146.1:0-21000 GCF_035577925.1 Gelidibacter sp.
GGAATTTTGTGCTATTATTGCCCTGAAAGGAATTCACAATAAGGATTATTCCGTTGTGAAAACATTTGGGTCACCTCTTGTCCATAATCAGGAGGTTTTTTTATGCCCAAATGTTTCACGAACTCCTTTAAAAAACAATTAAAAACTCGTGAGCTAAAACATTTACTACGGGGCATTCGCAAGTCTGCCTCGTTTTTATTTGTAAATGTTTCACGAACCCCTATAAATGACAATAAAATTTTGTGAGCTAAAAACATTTAGTGCCTCGACTATCTTCGGGGCTTTTTTATTCCCAATCCTCACGCATGATTATTATTAACAAATGTTCTTCCAATGCATTCTTGCGGCATGTCCTTTTGTTTATAATCGTGTATATTTAAATATGTAAAAGCTAAAGCTATTAAATTTTTTCACAGCTAATTTGCGGGAAACCGCATGGTTGGTAATAATCTTTGGATGTCTAGGGATTGTTGGAGTCGTGGAGTGATGTTTTAAAAAGAATTGCTGGTTTTCAAACATAAAAAAAGCATCAATTCATTACAATTGATGCTTTTGAGATTTGTTTAATCTTGTATTATTTTCTTGTTCCCGGAGGATATTTCTCCATGATTTTAGCAACAAATTCTTTGATGCGCTCTTCTTTTTTATCCATGCGTTGTGATAGATAGCCGACGCCCATACCTTGCCAAACCAATTCTTTTTTGTTGGCATCAATCAGGTCCACGTATAAAGTGCCTTCTGTAGAAGTTGAGGTGGAATTATAGGCAGAACCCCAGTAATACGGGCTCCATCCCCAACCGTAACCATAAGGGCCGTAACCGTAGGTATTGTTATATATATTGATTTGATCGCGCGATTTTGTAAAAATACTGACCAACATATCCGGGTTTTCAGATTTTGTAAATCCTTTGGCCAGCAATTCACTTTCAATGGCTCTTAAAATACGGCGTTTGTCAAGATCGCTGATTTCTGCCTTGTCAATGCCTGTTTTGAAAAACGCAAAGGTTTTATACTCGTTAAAATTGGCGTTTTTATCATAATCTGCGGCAACTCGGACCGAGCTGCACGAGGCGACCAAAACAAACAACATTAAAACTGGAATGGTTTTAAGGATTGGGCTACTTTTAAATTGTAGCTGAAGGGATTGATAAAGATTTTTAATTTTTTTCATAGCATTTTGTGTTTAGGGTTATAATGTATTTAGCAATTTTATATCCACTAAGTTTGGTAGTGTGACCTTCAAATTTGGTTCAGCTTCCATGGCGCGTTTAATAGCGAAAATAGCCTCTTCGTTTCTTGCCCAGCTGCGTCTTGAAATACCATTGTTGACGTCCCAGAACAGCATGGATTTTAAGCGTCTTTCAGCATCTTTAGAGCCATCAAGAACCATACCAAATCCGCCATTTATGACCTCGCCCCAGCCAACGCCACCGCCGTTGTGAATGCTTACCCATGTGGCACCCCTGAAGCTGTCGCCAATGACGTTGTGGATGGCCATATCGGCCGTAAAACGGGAGCCGTCATAAATGTTTGAGGTTTCGCGATATGGCGAATCTGTACCGGAAACGTCATGATGATCACGACCAAGAACCACATAGCCAATGTCGCCTTTGGCAATGGCATCGTTAAACGCCTGTGCTATTTTCATTCGGCCTTCGGCATCGGCATATAAGATTCTGGCTTGTGAGCCTACTACCAATTTGTTTTCTTGAGCACCTTTGATCCATTGGATATTATCGGTCATTTGTTGTTGGATTTCTTCGGGAGAATTGGCTTTTATTTCTTCCAAAACCTTACACGCTATGGCATCGGTTTTTGCTAAGTCTTCAGGTTTTCCTGAGGTGCAAACCCATCGGAACGGTCCAAATCCATAGTCAAAACACATAGGCCCCATAATATCCTGAACGTAACTTGGATATTTGAATTCGCGCCCCAATGTTGGATTGTCGGCCATGACATCCGCACCAGCTCGGGAGGCTTCCAATAGAAAAGCATTGCCATAATCGAAAAAATAAGTACCTTTTGCGGTATGCTTATTAATGGCTTTGGCATGGCGCCGCAAGGTTTCCTGAACTTTCTCCTTAAATAGTTCTGGGTTGTTTGCCATCATGGCATTGGCATCTTCAAAAGAAATGTCAACGGGATAGTAGCCGCCAGCCCATGGGTTATGAAGTGAGGTTTGGTCACTTCCCAGATCTATTTGTATGTTTTCGACGTCAAATTTTTCCCAGACATCCACGACATTACCCAAATAAGCAATGGAAACGGTTTCTTGATCGGCTTTGGCCTTTTTTACGCGATTGACGAGTTGGTCCAAATCGGTTATTTTCTCATCAATCCATCCTTGATCGAGGCGTACCTGTGTGATTTTTGGGTTGACTTCGGCGCAAACCGTAATACAGCCTGCAATATTTCCTGCTTTGGGCTGTGCGCCCGACATACCGCCCAATCCTGAGGTTACAAACAAATGGCCTTTTGGTGATTTTTTTATTTTTCTGAAACCATTTAAAACGGTAATGGTAGTGCCATGGACAATGCCTTGCGGGCCGATATACATATAGCTACCGGCAGTCATTTGACCGTACTGCGTGACACCCAAGGCATTGAATTTTTCCCAATCGTCGGGTTTTGAATAGTTGGGGATCATCATACCGTTGGTTACTACTACCCTTGGTGCGTCTTTATGGCTCGGGAATAGACCCATAGGATGGCCAGAGTACATGGTTAAGGTTTGCTCATCGGTCATTTCGGCCAAATATTTCATGGTCAATCGGTACTGCGCCCAATTGGAAAATACCCCACCATTGCCGCCATACGTAATGAGTTCATGCGGATGTTGAGCTACGGCATAATCTAGGTTATTTTGGATCATGAGCATGATGGCTGCTGCCTGTTTGGATTGTGCAGGATACTCATCAATAGGTCTGGCATACATTTTATAGTCCGGACGCAAACGGTACATGTAAATCCGACCGTAGGTTTCTAATTCATTTTTAAATTCTGGAAGTAATTCGGCATGCTGACTAGGGTCAAAATAGCGCAAAGCATTTTGAAGTGCCAACTTTTTCTCTTCGTCAGATAAAATTTCTTTGCGTTTTGGCGCATGGTTTATCGTGTTATCATAAGGTTTGGCCTGGGGTAAAACCTCTGGAATGCCTTCTAAAATTTGATCTTTAAATGAAATGGAAGTCGTTTGCATTAGTTAGTTTTTAGTTTTTTCTTGTCAAAGCCATACGGGCAATGTCTGCATCCACTTTCACAACAATAGCCGCGTTTGAGGAGGTATTGCGCAGTGAAGCAACGATAGCCTTCTGGTGTTAAATAAAAATCGCCTTCTTCGACAGGTACAATTTTTTTCATATCTAAACGCCCTTTCAAATTTTAACTTTAATTTTTAAACGGGTTCTAACAAAGATAGTGTAAATTGGGAAGATTTTTGAGTTGATTTAGTTATGATTTTGGTTTCAAAATATATCGTTCCAAAGGGTTATATGGGAATTGCTTTGTTTCCGTTTGTGTTTGTCAAAGAATTGCAATTTAAACATAATAATTTTTTTGTAAACCACGAGCGCATCCATTTAAAACAGCAACTTGAATTGCTGGTTGTTCCGTTTTTTATTTGGTATGGATTGGAGTTTTTGGTTAGGTATTGGCATTTTAGAAATTGGCATTTGGCTTACCGTAATATTTCATTTGAACGGGAAGCTTATCAGAATGAATTGGACTTGGGCTATATAAAAAAGCGTCCGATTTGGAATTTTTTGAAATATCTTTGTCGACCATGAGTTTTAATCTCCACCTTTCAGAAAATCAGATTATCGATTTGCCTTCTAAATTCACCCAACAACTTTTTGTTAAGCGTGACGATTTGATCCACCCTTTTATTTCGGGAAATAAGTATCGAAAATTAAAATACAATTTAGAACAGGCTAAAGTTGAAAAGACGTCCACTTTGTTAACTTTTGGCGGCGCTTTTTCAAATCATATCTTGGCGGTAGCCGTTGCCGGAAAAGAGTTTGGGTTTAATACGATTGGTGTGATAAGGGGTCAGGAGTTGGTTAATGAGGTAGACAAAAACCCTACATTGAGATATGCCAAGCACTGCGGTATGCGTTTTAAATTTGTATCGCGAGAAGTGTTTAGAGCTAAAATTTCTGACGGGTTTATTGCCGATTTGAAACAGGAGTTTGGTGAGTTTTATTTAATTCCAGAAGGAGGTACGAATGATCTGGCCATTAAAGGGTGTGAAGAAATTTTAACTCCGCCTGACTTTGAATATGATTATATCTGTTGTTCGGTTGGAACCGGCGGTACAATTTCCGGAATTATAAATGCCTCAAAACCACACCAGACAATTCTGGGATTTCCGGCGTTAAAAGGCAGTTTTTTACAAGATGAAATTAGTAAGTTTGCAGCCAATTTGAATTGGCAACTTATTACGGATTACCATTTTGGTGGATATGCTAAAATAAATATCGAATTGGTCAGTTTTATAAATCAGTTTAAACACGATTTTCAGATTCCTTTAGATCCTGTTTATACCGGAAAATTAATGTATGGACTTATGGATTTGTTGCACAAGGGATATTTTCCTGAGCATTCGAAAATATTAGTTGTCCATACCGGTGGATTACAAGGCATAAAGGGGATGAATGAATATTTAAAACAAAAAAAATTACCTTTAATTAGTTAGTGCATATGAAGATTATTTTGAGAATTGTATTGGTTTTTATTTTGATGACAACTGTTGTGGGTTGTGGCTCCAAAAAAAAGATCGTTACTAAAAAGAAACATGATAAAACTGAGAAAGTAGTTGCTAAAAATAAGGATTCAGAACCTTTGGTTAATCCTACCGAAACACCAGTTACTACTGTTCCTGTTGTGACTGCACCCAATCCTTCGGGCACCATGAATATTACGGAGTCTTATATTTCTGAATTCAGCCCTATTGCCCAAAAGAAAATGCGCGAGCATAAAATCCCGGCCAGTATTACTTTGGCACAGGGAATTTTAGAGTCGGCATCGGGTAGGGGTCGGTTGGCCGTTGAGGGCAATAATCATTTTGGAATTAAATGTCATGGATGGAGTGGAGACAAGATTTTTCATGATGATGATGTGTCGCAAGAATGTTTTAGAAAATATAAACATGCGGAACAATCCTTTGAAGACCACTCGGAATTTTTGACTTCACGTGGGCGCTATGCAAAACTTTTTGATTTGGATGTTGATGATTATCAAGGTTGGGCAAAAGGATTAAGAGCGGCTGGTTACGCAACAGACAGGAAGTATCCCGATAAATTGATCAGTTTGATTGAGCGTTTCCAGCTGTATAGATTTGATCAGGAAGTTTTGGGAACTACGGCCTCAACTTCTCGAAAAAAGGATTTGGGTGCACGATTAACGCATAAAGTACAAAAAGGTGATACGATGTATTCGCTATCTAAACGTTATAATCTTTCGATTAATGAATTGCAAAAACTTAATGGCATGACCAATAATAATTTGCAATTAGGTCAAATACTTATAGTAAAATAAAATGATGTTATACAAACGAAGTAGTGAATTATTTATAGAAGCTGAAAAAGTTATTCCAGGTGGTGTCAACTCACCTGTACGCGCGTTTGGAGCAGTTGGAGGCACTCCTATTTTTGCCAAATCGGCCAAAGGCGCTTATGTGTTTGATGAGGACGGTAACCGCTATATTGATTATATCAACTCTTGGGGTCCCATGGTTCTTGGACATGCTTTTGATCCGGTTGTAGATGCTGTTATCGAAAAGGCAAAGCAAGGTACCTCTTTTGGGATGCCAACAGCTATTGAGACGGAAATTGCACAATTGGCAATCTCGATGGTGCCTAATATTGATAAAATACGATTTGTCAATTCGGGTACGGAGGCCTGTATGAGTGCGGTGCGTTTGGCGAGAGGTTTTACCAAAAAAGATAAGATTATTAAATTTGCAGGCTGTTATCACGGCCATAGTGATGCGTTTTTGATTGCTGCCGGTTCAGGAGCCGTGACTTTTGGAACACCAAATAGTCCTGGCGTGACCCAAGGCACCGCAAAGGATACACTATTGGCAAGATATAATGATATTGATAATGTTAAAGAATTAGTAACTGCAAACCAGGGCGAAATTGCTTGTATCATCATTGAACCCGTTGCTGGGAACATGGGTTGCATTCCTCCAAAAGATAATTTTTTGCAGAAATTGCGAGCCTTATGTGATGCCCATGGTATTTTGTTGATTTTTGATGAGGTCATGACCGGATTCCGATTGGCACCAGGTGGCGCACAGGAATTGTATAAGGTTAACGCAGATATTGTTTGCTTTGGAAAGGTGATTGGTGGCGGATTGCCGGTGGGAGCATTTGCCGCGCGCAACGAAATCATGAATTGTTTGGCGCCACTCGGTCCTGTATATCAAGCAGGAACTTTGAGTGGGAATCCATTGGCCATGGCAGCAGGATTGACCATGTTGCAACATTTGAATAATGACAGAACGGTTTTTGCCCGTTTAGCAGAGAAAACTGAATATTTACATCGAGGTATGGCAAAAGTACTTCAAGAAAATAAGGTGAAACATACCATCAATAGAATGGGATCCATGATTTCCATTCATTTTGAAGCACATGAAGTACTAGATTTTGAAACTGCCGCAAAAGCCAACAATGATACTTTTAAGAAGTTTTTTCATGGCATGCTTAAACACGGTGTTTATATTGCGCCAAGTGCCTTCGAAACTTGGTTTATTAGTGATGCCTTAAGTTATGAGGATTTGGATGCCACGATTAAAGCTGTTGAAACGGTCAGTAAAGATCTTTAAAATATACAGTGCATCATAGCATAGTAGTAGCTTTTGATGCGTCCTGTTTGTACAAAAAAGTCTTTCGAGAAATTGAAAGACTTTTTTATTGACCTATTTTGCCATGTCAAAAGCACCGCTAAAAAGAACTGATTTTAAGAGCATTGATGCTATTCAATATTACCAACTGGTATTCTTTTCAATTCGTAATTAGTACTTCGTCCTCCTGCCGCTTCTTTTTGTAATATTCCCTTTTCAATCAGGTCGTTAATATCACGAATGGCAGAATCTTTAGAGCACTTTGCAATTTTCGCCCATTTTGATGATGTTAATTTCCCGTCAAATCCATCCATCAACTTATTTAATAGTTTTTTCTGTCGGTCATTTAATGCGGTATTCGTGTGCTTTTGCCAAAAACCTGCTTTAAACAACACTTTTGTTAATACCGTATCTGTCGATTTAAGGGCATTAATCAAGCAACTTAAAAACCAGATGATCCAATTTGTGATATCTAAATCGCCCTTTTGCGTCTTTTCCAGAAGTTCATAATATTGTTTTCTCTCCATTCTAATTTGGGCAGACATGCTATAGAATCGCTGATTACTTTTATCTGATTGCGCAAGGAGCATATCTGTTAATGCCCTTGTTATTCTGCCGTTTCCATCATCGAAGGGGTGAATGGTTACAAACCACAAATGTGCAACTGCCGCTTTAATGACTAAATCAATTGTTTTGTTGCGATTGAACCAAGCTAAAAACTGGTCCATTTCTTTTTCTAATAATTCGGAATCAGGGGCTTGAAAATGTATTTTTTCTTTTCCCATTGCTCCTGAAAT
This sequence comes from Gelidibacter sp., assembly GCF_035577925.1. Lineage (GTDB taxonomy): Bacteria > Bacteroidota > Bacteroidia > Flavobacteriales > Flavobacteriaceae > Gelidibacter. The sequence goes on from NZ_DATJCY010000146.1 coordinate 7,642, forward strand.
TACTTGCATTGGCCCTGTGGTATCTTTTCTCCAATCAGCCACCGTAATCTTGTGCATTCCACTTCTGCCTGTTGGAAACAAAGCAGCATGCCAATCAAATAATCTGTCTGCCGTTAATGGTTCAAAGCAGTTTTGTGTTGCATCAAGCATCATTTCAACTACGCCTTCTACGTTCCTGTCTGACGCTATAGAACCGGCGATTTCGATTCCTAATTTACGTGCAATTGAAGAACGCACTTGGTCAGGGTTTAGAAATTCGCCCTCTATTTCTGATGATTTTATAACATCAAGTGTTAATGTATCAAGAAAAGCTTCGTTCCGTAAATCGAAGCCTAATGTTTCCATCTTTCCAATAAGTCGTCCTTGCTGGTTTCTAGCTTCGCTTAACAAACTTACAAAATCATCACTATTCCAAGTGAACTCGGGCCAATGGTCTTGTTGATGTATAAAAGTTTTCATTCAATGCATATTGTGCAACGAAAGTAGTTGTTATTCGTCGCAAATCAAAAATAATCGTTGCTTATTTTGCGTTGATTAGGGTGATTATTCGTTGCAAGGTCATTTTTTGCTTGCTCCAATATAGTTATATACAATGAGTTTGATAATTTATGACGTTTATATTACACCAAGTGCCTTCGAAACTTGGTTTATTAGTGATGCCTTAAGTTATGAGGATTTGGATGCCACGATTAAAGCTGTTGATAAGGTTTGTAAAGAGTTATAAACAGGACACTAATTGAAACTAAAAAAGGGAATTTCTACTGTGGAAATTCCCTTTTTTAATTATCGTACTTTTCAGTTTTGGATTATTGTGCCGTTCTTTTTGGAGCCATTTTATGCCCTTTGTTTTTATAACGCATAGCCTGATTTTTACCTTGATAATTGCGCTTCTTTTCCATTTTCGCCCATTTTTGATATTGCTCATCGGACAAAATTCTTTTTATTTTCTTCTGTTTTTCAATCTTTTTGTCCAATTTGGCATTGGCCATTTTAAAGCGGTCGTCTTTTGTCAGGGTCTTACTCTCTGTATCTTTTTTAGAATTTATAAAAGCCTCGCGTTCACTTTGTCTCAATTTGGCTTGTTCCAAAAGTAAGGCCGACATTTCTTTTTGTTGTTTCTCGTTGAGATCAAGCGTCAAAACCATTTTTTTGGCTTGAAGCTGCGCCATTTCTTCAGGAGTAAATGACGTTCTAGACGCTGTACGTAGTTTTCTCATTTCTCTTTTTTGCTCCTGTGCTGATACTTGTAAAGTAGCAATTGCAATACATATCATTACTAGTTTTTTCATGTCTCATTTTTTTAAGGGTTACAGTTCTAGGACTGGGAATGCGATTAAAGGTTTAAAAGGTTAAATGGAAACTGAAAAATTTTAACAATTGGCTATAATCGTTTTTAATTGTCTCTTAGTCAGTTTGATTGGCTCCTTGATTATCGGGTTGGTAATTGTTGAAACCCTTGTTATCGCTAAGGTTTTGGCAAATTATAAAGGTTAAAAATGCGGTTGTTTTTACTTTGGGAGTTTGTAGATTTGGGAAATATTTTCTTTAAAATACTTAGAAAATAAAAGGTTATATTTAACATAAATTCCAGTATCAATGAAATCTAAATTTAGTACTGAACTGACCGAATTGGTAAAAAATAATGTTATTTCTGAAGAAACAGCTTTAAAAATCAGAACATATTATCAGACAGAACAACACGATGGGTCGAGCAAATTATTTACCGTATTTGGTGTTTTGGGATCCTTATTGGTCGGATTGGGCATTATTTTAATCTTGGCCCATAATTGGGATAATTTTTCAAGAGCCCTAAAAATTAGTCTTGCGTTTTTACCGTTGGTATTGGGTCAATTAGTGACTGGATATGCTATTTTTAAAAATAAAAGTGGCATCTGGAAAGAAGCGTCTGCTACATTTTTATTTTTTGCAGTAGGCTGTTGTATAGCTATGATCAGTCAGATTTATAATATTCCCGGAGATTTGAGTACGTATGTGTTGACGTGGACAGTGCTGTGCTTGCCGTTGGTTTATTTGCTAAAATCGAATGCTGTTGCTATGCTGTGTATTGCATTTGCCACATTTTATGGGGCTGAATTGGGTTATGGTTTTAGTGCATTTCCACAAGTACCTTGGATATATTTATTGATGATTACATTTTTGATGCCTTATTATTTACGGTTGATAAAGACACAACCAGAAGCTAATAGTACCTCATTATTTAATTGGTTGATGCCTTTGAGTTTGGTGTTTACATTGGGTACATTTATTAAAGCCTATGATAGTTTTGAATATTTGGCATACGTTATCTTATTTGGTCTTTTTTATAATATAGGCTCACTTCCAATTTTTGCAGATCGAAAATTGAGACGAAATGCGTTTCTTATTTTGGGATCTGTCGGAACTGTTTTTATGCTTTTGATGGCTAGTTTTGATCTGCGGTGGAGTTTTGTGCCAGAAACTGATTTGTTTTTATCGAAAGATTTGTATGTGACCCTATTTCTATTTCTAATTAACGCATCTGTTTTTATGTATTTGTATGCCAATAATTTGTTGATGCGGTTAAATCTGTTTCATTATGTATTTGTAATATTTACGCTATTGAGTTTTATAAGTTTCACATTGGGGCTGGTGACAATTATACTTATCAATATTCTAGTTTTAGTTCTTGGACTGGTAACCATAAAAATTGGGGCAGACAAGTACCATTTTGGGATTTTAAACTATGGATTGCTGATAATTTCGGCGTTGATAGCGTGTCGGTTTTTTGATACCGATTTAAGTTATATAGTTAGAGGGATTTTATTTGTAAGCGTTGGCATAGGATTCTTTTTGACAAATTATTTCATGTTAAAAAGGAAAAAATCAAACGTAAAAATCAGTAATTAAGATGATGAAGTCAACCCACATATTAGCCATATTTATTGTAGTTGCATTAGCTCAACTGTTTGTTCCTGCCCGAATGATTTTTAATCAAGAAACCGTTGTTTCTACTGGCACCGCCTATAAATTCAAGACACAACCTATTGATCCGTCCGATCCGTTTAAAGGAAAATATATTTATCTTAATTACAATGTCAATTCGGCATCATCCACCACAACGGCATGGAAGAGAAACGAGCCTATTTATTTACTGTTTAAAACCGATAGTTTAGGTTTCGCAACGATTAAAGAAATTTCCAAAGCGCAACCCAATCATACTGATTATCTAAAAACAGCCGTCACGAGTTACGACGATCATACACAAACGGTTTGGTTTTCACTTCCGTTTAATGAGTTTTATATGAATGAACATAAAGCTTACGATGCTGAAATAGCACATTCTAAAGCGCAGCGCGATTCGGTGTCAAATACCACGTATGCCTTGGTTTATATTCTTAACGGAACAGGAGTTTTGGATAATGTGTTTATTAATGATATTCCTATTGCGGAGTATGTAGAGAGGTAATTTATTATAAATTTATAAAACAAAAAAAGCTTCGAGATTTCTCGAAGCTTTTTCTATAAATTAACTACTTAGCTTTTCGGGTTTAGAATAGCATCAATACGTTGCAGTGCATCCGCTAAATGGATTCTGGTCATATTGTCATTGGTTCTTCCTAATCCAGATTTGATAGTGCTTTCCAAAGTTTTCAATTCCGCTCTGGTGATGGCTCTAATATCAGATTGGCTTACATCAACATTGGTTCTTGAAATGAAACGTCTGAATTGAGAAGGCACAGGCGTTTGATCTTTGGTCATTAAAAACGCCATTCTGTCAATATATCCGCGTTGTAGGTTTCTTCTGTAAGCATCTATAGCTTTACCGCTATTTAACTCACTGAAAATGCCTTTGCGCAAATCTTGCATCATGTCCAATAGGCCATAAGCATTTTTGCCATTGATGGCTTCATTTTCGCTCATACGTTGCATTCTTCCAAAATCAAGAACATCATTAAGTGTCCTGATTTGGGTGCCACGGATACGGTCTAAAGTACCGTCAAATTCAATTTTATTAAAGATGTCATTGTCCAATAGCCATTCTGGAGTTGTGAACAATTCTTTATGAAGGAATTGTAAGGCTTCTTTTTGTTTGGCTTTATCAACTGGCGTGTAAACATCACCATCTTGGTCGTAGGTTTTGTAAATTTCATAAACACCACCAATATTGGCTGTGACATGGCCCATGTAGCGATTGTATTGTCCTAATACTTCGCCATACATCGTGCCTAAATCGCCGTAATCTTTACCATCTTCGGCGGTCCATTTGATCAAATTTGGAACGATACGCTTTAAGTTGGCAATACCATAGGAACTGGCTTTCATAGCATCATCTCCTAAATCTTCTGTTTGAGAACTTGGATCGATAACGCCGCCACTTTGTTGTCTTCCAAAACGGTACATCGGATCTCCCGCATGTTTTAGAATCCAACTGTCCAACGTTTTCTTTTCGTCTTCTGGCGTGGCTGCATCCAAAATTGGACGGTAACCCCAAGAAATAGCATATTTATCGTAAATACCAATATTTGGCATTAAATCTACATCGCCATCACCTGGTTGTGCAATATAATTGAAACGTGCGTAATCCATGATAGATGGTGCGGTTCCATATTTTTTAGTGAATTCAGGGTTTCTTAAGTCCTCAACTTTATAGGCAGCACTACTTCCCATATTATGAGGCAAACCTATAGTATGGCCTACTTCGTGCGAAGACACAAAACGGATTAACCGGCCCATGATATCATCTTTAAATTTCACGGTTTGTGCTTCCGGATTGATGGCAGCGGTTTGCACAAAAAACCAGTTTCTCAATAGGGTCATTACGTTGTGGTACCAGTTGATATCACTTTCTAAGATTTCACCACTTCTAGGGTCGCTCACGTGAGGACCATTGGCATTTGGAATTGGAGATGCCAAATAACGCACTACAGAATAGCGGATGTCCTCGGGGCTCCATCCTGGGTCTTCTTCAGCAGTTGGAGGATCTTTGGCGATAATGGCGTTTTTAAATCCGGCGGCCTCAAAGGCTACTTGCCAGTCTTCAATACCTTGCTTGATGTATTTGCGCCATTGTTCTGGAGTAGCACGGTCGATATAATAAACAATTTGTTTTTTTGGCTCGACCAATTCGCCACGCTTAAATTTCTCGATGTCCTCATCTTTTACTTCAAGACGCCATCTGTCTAAATACGTTACTCTTTTACTTTCGTGGGCATCTAAACCGTAATCAATTTGTCCACTTGTAAACCAGCCTACACGTTGGTCGTAGATACGACGTTTCATAGGTTCTTTAGGTAATAGGATCATGGAGTTGCTCATCTCCAAAGAAATCGCACCACTTGATGCATTTGAAGGTGGCTCACCCGCAGCATAAGTTTTTACGTGGCGTGATTCAATGTTTAAAGGGTAGCTTTTTAGGCTTTCGATATAGGAAAGCTCGCCATCCAAACGGGTAACTTTGTACTGCTTTCTACTGCGGTCTGGTAAGCCAAATGGCTTCACATCTTTCATGAATAAATCTGTAACTTCAATAACGGTAGTCAAAGAGTCTTTGCCAATAGCTTTTATTGGAAAACTGAATAATACCGGTTCAAAGTTTGAATTTACAACGGCTTCGTGTATAGGAAGTGAATCGTTGGCAACCACACTGTGTGATACCATACGTAGCAATACTCTTTTGTCCTTTTTTTGCCAACGCAATACTTGCTCAGCTTGTTTTCCACCACCAAAGCCTAGACCACTTGCAGTTTTTGCAATTCGGGTGACCATGAGCATTTCTCTTTCGAAGAGAGAATCTGGGATTTCGTAAAAATAGGTTTCATCAATTTTGTGGACCGTAAATAATCCGGGATCGCTTTTGGCGTCTTTGGTAATAATCTTGTTGTAAGGCTGGATGTCGTTTTTGCCTGGTTTTTTCTCTGAATTTGGAGCAGGACTGGTTGCTATGGGTGTTTTTGTAGCTTTTTTTGCTGTCGAACAGGACGCAATTAGGAAAAAAGAAGACAAAAACATCACGCCAATGGAAATTTTTTTCAAAATGTATAGATGTTATGGTTAGAAAAGTGAAAATACGTAATACCAAGCATTCATTTAGTACTGCACAATATTTTAATAAATCTTTAACTATTTAAAGTAGCCAATCAACATGGCGTGATCGGAAACATCGTAATATTTTTTTTGAAGTAGAAGCGGAGCAAAGCGTTTGCTGACATAAATTTGATCGAGTTCAAGCAGCGGAATCCCAAAAGGCCAAGTCGCACTAAAACCTTGTCCGTAATCATGAAAGCTTGTGTAATTGGTTTTATAATCATTAAAATGAACACTTTCATACGGCGTGTTAAAGTCGCCTACAATAAGGTCAGCGTTTTTTTCGGAAACTAATTGCAATACGGTTCCTAGCGTATGTCTTTTATCCATGGTTGGACTTTGAAAAGTATCTGTAATGACTATCCATACTGTTGTATTTTGTAATTGGGCTTCAACAAAATTGATGTCATAATTATAAGGTTGGTTTGTGTATATGACATTTTTAATTTTTCCTTTCACGCCTATGAGCATATCGCCTTCAAGGATTTGGAATTCATAATCGGGGAATTCAATGGTAAGTGTTATAAGGTCTTCTTCCGATGCGTTTTCGGCTTCTACGAGTGAAATAATATCGGGGTTTATGGTTTTGATGTTTTCTGAAAGAATCTCTACATGAATGTTACGTCTGTTTGCAGTATTCCAGAATATGACTGACGTTGCATTTTCGGGAATTGTAATGGCTTTTGGGAAAATATACGCAGTATTCAGCCAGATTCCTGTTATTACCACAGTCAGTAAAAACGTATAAATAAAGAATGATCTTGGTTTGATAAACAGCAAGATAAAGCTAATACAAGCACCAACAAATAGAATGTTGGGCAAGGGAAACGCATAAAAAATGATCTGCAAAAATTGAAAGTGGTCTTTTAAGACAAAATGTACAAGTAACAAAAGAGCATATATGATTAACATACATGCTCTAAATATTACAATTATTTTTCTCATGGCTTAAGCCAGATTTACAAAAAGGCCGTCATCAGTTTTAGTGACTATGGCTACTTTATTTTTGGTTAAGCTTTTTATAGTGCTATCCCATTTTTTGTTGCTCAATCCTGATTGTTCTTTTAGGGAACTTAAATCGACAGGTGCATTGGATTTTAAAAGTTCAAAAACGGCTTTTTCATCTTCGGACATTGGTACGGCTTTTTTTTCTGGCCTCATTTGAGGAAAGAAAAGAACTTCTTGAATGGATTGGTTATTGGTCAAAAACATAATAAGTCTGTCCATCCCAATGCCCATTCCCGATGTTGGCGGCATGCCATATTCTAAAGCACGTAAAAAGTCGTAATCGATCACTCCGTTAGCCTCGTCATCACCTTTTTGGGCCAATTCCATTTGGTGTTCAAAACGTTCGCGTTGGTCAATAGGATCATTCAATTCTGAATAGGCATTGGCAACTTCCTTACCGCAAACCATCAACTCAAAGCGTTCGGTCAGTTCAGGATTGTCGCGGTGTTCTTTACACAACGGACTCATTTCTTTTGGATAATCGGTAATAAATGTTGGCTGTATATAATTGCCTTCGCATTTTTCGCCAAAAATCTCATCGATCAATTTGCCTTTCCCCATCGTGTCATCTACGGCAATACCCATTTCTTTTGCTGCAGTTCTGATTTCATCCTCTGTTTTGCCGGTAATGTCAAAACCTGTAAAATGCTTAATGGAATCGGTCATGGTCACACGTGCATAAGGCGCTTTAAAATTGATGTTGTGCTCGCCAAAAGTTACTTCTGTGGTCCCGTTTACGGCAATGGCGCAATGTTCCAACAGTTTTTCACAAAAGTCCATCATCCAGTTGTAATCTTTATAGGAAACGTAAATTTCCATAGCGGTAAATTCGGGATTATGGGTACGGTCCATGCCTTCATTTCTGAAGTTTTTTGAAAATTCATAAACGCCGTCAAATCCGCCAACTATAAGTCGTTTTAAATACAATTCATTAGCAATTCGCATATATAACGGAATGTCCAAACTGTTGTGATGTGTTACAAACGGACGAGCCGCCGCACCTCCAGGTATTGGTTGTAAAACCGGAGTTTCTACTTCAAAATAGCCGGCATCATTAAAAAACTGACGCATGGCATTAAACAATTTGGTGCGTTTTATAAATACATCTTTAACCTGAGGATTCACTACCAAGTCGGCATAGCGCTGTCTGTAGCGTTGCTCGGGATCTGTAAAAGCATCATAAATAACACCATCTTTTTCTTTTGGTAATGGAAGTGGTTTTAAGGATTTGCTCAGCAATGTAAAATTTTTCACTTTTACGGTTTTTTCACCAACTTGAGTGGTGAATAATTCGCCTTCAATCCCTATAAAATCACCAAAGTCCAATAGTTTTTTAAAGACTTCATTGTATAAAGTTTTATCATCGCCCGGACAAATTTCATCCCGGTTAAAATAGGTCTGTATTTTTCCTTCAGAATCTTGAATTTGGGCGAAACTTGCTTTTCCCTGAACTCTCATCGACATCAATCGGCCAGCAATGACCACTTTCTTTCCCTCTTCGAATTGAGATTTTACCTGTTTAGAAGTATGGTCCACAGGATATAAATTGGCTGGATAAGGATTGATTCCCAATTCACGTAATTTGTCTAATTTTTCTCTTCGAATGAGTTCTTGTTCTGAAAGTTGCATGTTATAAAATTTTTGAAGTGCAAATTTACGATATTTAAAAAAATTAACACAATACTTTCACTGATAGATTGGGTTTTTGGAGGATTGATAGTAGAAACGGAGTTTAGCATACTAAAATAGTTTGAGGTTATACACTTTTGAAATTTTTTACAACTGATACAAGAATATTTTTTTAGATTTAAAGCGTAACAAATTAGGCAGTTTTACGTCCAATTTGTTACATCAATCAGCCATCTTTAAGACAAGGTGGTTCTTAAAAACATCAAAATAATGAGTATCTGGAGAGTCCTTCTTTCTATTTTTTGTCCGCCACTTGCCGTTCTTGATAAAGGTTGCGGCTCAATAATAATTGTTTTTTTATTATGGCTTTGTGGCTGGGTTCCTGGTGTTATTGCAGCTTTAGTGATATTGAACAATCCGAAGAGATAATTGTTGATTGAAGACTGAGGATCAATAACGAATAAACAAGTGACAATAGAAGATAGAATAAAACTGTCATAGCTCTTATGTCATTTCGTATTATGTCAAATTACAACTGACAACGCAAAACTGATAACCAAAATCAGAAAGTTATTCTCATGGAATCTCTGTAGCACTCTGACCAAAAATCAGTAATTTTACTTTTCATACTAAAATCCGATTTTATGAAACATCTTTTTACACTTGTTTGCCTATCATTTTTTGTAATGAGTTGTAGCGTTACAGAATCTATTGTGTTTAATGAGCACATGGGCGGTGTCTATAAATCTACTTTTGACATGTCGCAAATTATGACCATGTTTAATGAAAGTAATTTTAGTGGAGATGAACAAATACCATCGAAAGCAGTAGATACCACCATTGTATTCAATCAGTTTTTGGAGCAGAATAAAGACAGTATTAGTACATTGCCATTAGATCAGCAAAAACAGCTGTATGATTTAAAAGATGTTGTGATTGATATGCGAATGGATGAAGATAACAGTGTGTTCAATTTTGCTGTAAACCGTCCATTTATTGATATTACTGAACTAAAGCAGATTAATGAGCAATTGGATGGTGCTATGCAAATTGCACAAGCGATGAGTGGAAAAGAAGAGCTGGCATTGCCAGGGTCAGAAAACCAGGATGGTAAAACAAAATCTGATCCTGTTTTTTACGGTTTTTCCAATAATACGTTCACGCGTGTTCAACTGAAAAAAGAAACTGTTTCAGAAGCTAGTAATAATGATACATCTGCAGGATCAGAAGACAGTCTAAAGGATTTGGGCGATCAGTTGGGTGAGTTATTTAAAGCTTCATATTATACCATGACCTACACTTTCCCAAAAGCTATTAAATCGGTGTCGTACAAAGATGTGACTTTTTCTGAAGATAGAAAAACAGTGACGCTCAAAACCGATTTGAATGCCCTTAATAAGGATTCTGATTTGATGAATTTGGAGATTATATTAGAAGATTAAAATCGTGAACAAAACTATCGATATACAAGATTTAGGACATAAAGATTACAAGGAGACTTGGGATTATCAAGAGGAATTGTTTAAATCAATTATTGCCGCAAAAGTTAAAAATAAAAGAGAAGAAGTCCATGTTGAGACGTCAAATTATTTTTTACTTGTAGAGCATTCCCATGTTTATACCTTAGGTAAAAGTGGAGATTTTTCAAATCTGCTATTGAATGAAGAACAACTTTCCAAAAAAGGTGCGTTTTTTTATAAAATCAATAGAGGGGGAGATATTACCTATCACGGCCCAGGACAAATTGTGGGTTATCCTATTCTCGATTTGGAAAACTTTTTTACTGACATTCATAAATACCTACGTTTATTAGAGGAAATGGTGATCCTAACGTTGGCAGAATATGGTATAGAGGGCCAACGAAGTGCTGGGGAAACAGGTGTTTGGTTGGGTGTGGGCACTCCGTTTGCTCGAAAAATTTGTGCGATGGGTGTAAGAGCTAGCCGATGGGTTACCATGCATGGATTTGCATTTAATGTGAATACAGATTTGGGGTATTTTGATAACATTGTTCCATGTGGAATTCGCGGTAAAGCTGTGACTTCGTTAAACGTTGAGCTTGGTGTTGAAAAAGTGGACGAAGCCCAAATAAAGACAAAACTTCTGAAACATTTTATGGCTCTTTTTGAAGCGGTGCCATCGCAAGAAACAAAACAAAGTCAATTTGCTTAGGACGGTGAGTTGTCCGTTGTCCGTTGTGTCATCAATTGTTCAGCTAATTTGAGCAATCAACAATCAACAATCAACAATATCTCTACGCCTCTTCATTAAAAAACACTTTGTAATAGTGCATTTTCTTTTCATCATCATAGCCACGTTCCAAATATTCTGATGAGGCATCTGGAGCGTCAATATCCAATTTGATTTGGATGTTGGTATCGAGTTTAATCTCTGTTTTTATTTTCTGTTTTTCCTTTTTAAGGACACTTTCCGAAACATCAAATTGGTTGCGGATTACTAAAGAATGATCGGTTTCATAGCTTTTTTTATAATCTTCAAAAAGTTCTTTGTGCTTATCGTCATCAAAAAGTTCGTCTTTAAAATTTTCTACGTTAATCACTTCATTTTCCTTAAAAAAATCGATGGTTTTAGCTAGGAATGTACTTTTTTCTTGAATGCCTAAACTAGGTTTTAAAATATCTTCTGAAAAATCTTTACAGAGTTCGATATAGTTTTTAGTGTGTTGATTATGGTCATCTGGATATTTAACGTTCAGAAAATGTTTGATCCAGTATTGTGTATCGTAAGAATTATTGTCCACGCTGAGCACAATATTTCCTTCTACGTCGGACGTGTTGAGGATTAGGCAGCCTTTGTCCACTTTTTTTGTTGGAATTCCTTTTTGTGTAATAATATCGTAGCTGTTATTTTCCAAATAAGTCTGAAAAAACTCAGCCTTATTTTCAATCTTAAAAATACCTACGGCATTTATAAAAAGATCTTCATATTGAATGTCATTAAACATACAAACCATGACATCGCCCGTTTTAATTTGTGCCGAATTACTTTGTTCAAACAGATGGGTTACGATGTGTTTGGAAACTTCTAAAAAATCACTTTCATCAGCAAACAGTTGTGTTGCATACGTATTGATTTCGTTGAGATTAATGTTGGAATGGTGATTAAAGCGGTAAGTTTCTACCAAGCTCCCAAAAGGACGTAATAAATAAGGTAGCATCAAGTCGTAACTGATTTCGTCAAAGTCTAATTCTTGTTCAGAAAAGGCGTTTTTGGTGCTGTTGAATTTGTTGCCAACTTTATGAAGGATGGCTTTTGAAATGGATGCTTTGGTACGTTTTATCATTTGGAGAGGTTTGCTTTATTGAAGTCTGCAATACTACATAAATTTGACTAAAAATAAATGAAAACGCCAAAGAAAATCCTTGGCGTTTTTTGAAATTTGGGTGTATGAAAGTTGAATATTCAGTTTAAATTTTTATAAATTCAACACGTCTGTTTTGTGCTTTGCCATCGGCTGTAGAGTTTTCCGCAACAGGAACTTCTGAGCCCTTTCCATCTGTTTCAAGTCTGTCTGAAGAAATATTATACAAATTGACTAAGGCATTTTTTACGGATTCTGCACGGTCTTTTGAAAGTTTTAAATTGTTGGTGCTATTGCCGTCAGCATCGGTATGGCCAACAATATTCAGTTTGATGTTTTCGTCTTGCATTAAGACTTGCGAAATTTGCAGGACAATGCCCAAAGATTGTGGTTTTATATTGGCTGAACCGGAATCGAAGAGAATCCCATTGGTGGATATTTTGCCTTCAGAGATAAGGGTACGCCTAAGATCCTGCCCACCTTCCGCTACCTTTAAATTACTCAGGAACAGACGGTCTTTCCCGTCTTTAAGGCCAGATACCCTGAATCTTAAGGTGCTTATTTTGCCTACTGGAACGATCCTGGGGATATCCAGGTATTTGGTCTCGTTCAGCCAAAATCGGTACCGTTGGCTGTTTACAGCGATAGATACATGGGCTTGTTGCAAAACGGTTTTTCGGATATCGGCATTGATGGTACTGTTCATTTCGCGTTTTCCGTCCACAAGATTGCTGACCCCAACCCCTCTGCTTATAAATTGGCATAAAGGGAGCTCTACATCTACCTCGTTGGTGTTTCGGTCAAAGTTGTTTTTGTCGCCTACGGTAATATGTATGTAGGCTCCGGAAGAGGTCTTGGAGTCCAATCCGGCGGTGAGAAAATCGAATTCAATAGTATATTCTTCCGGAAGTTTGGGGACATCCGGGATATAACTTATAGAGCCGCTCTTTATCTCAAACCATTTGTTCGGCGAGCCGTCCATGGTTACTATTTCCCCAGTGCCATTGGTGTTCCATTTGGAGGGGAAGTCACCTACAAAATCATTGGAGAAGTCGTCGAAGAACATTAGTTTATCACCCGGAACAAAATCAAATTTACTGTAAACTTCCAGGCCGCGCGGAACGTTTTTATTTTCCGGTGCGGATGATTGGTTGGAATCGTTGCCTTCAGTTGAAGTTGGCGGGGTATTGGAAGGTGTCTTTTGACTTGGCGATTTTTGGCTTGGATCTAAAATAGAATCCATTATTTTACCGGTTTCCTTTTCCGTTTTACGTTCTAGTTTTTTTTCAACGGTACGTTCGGCACTTTTTTGCAAACGCTTTAGTAATTGTGCGTTG
>NZ_DATJCY010000147.1:0-21285 GCF_035577925.1 Gelidibacter sp.
TACAAACCCCTACATTGGCCATGGTCGTCAATCGGTTTAAGGAAATCGAGAATTTTGTGCCACAACCTTACTGGGAATTGCAAACGTTATATCGCAATACTTTGTTCAGTTACGAAGAAGGTCGTTTTACCAAAATGGAAGATGGTGAAATATTGGCAAATAAAGTCAAGGAAAGCGAATTTGAAATTGTTTCTATCGATAAGAAGAAAGGAAAAGATTACGCTCCAAAATTGTTTGATCTTACCGGACTTCAGGTGTATTGTAATACGAAATTTGGATTTTCGGCCGATGAAACCCTTAAAATTGTTCAAAAGCTTTACGAGCAGAAAGTCGTAACTTATCCAAGAGTGGATACCACTTTTTTACCAAATGATATTTATCCTAAAGTTTCAGGGATTTTACAGAATCTGAAAAAATATGCGCCTTTAACGACACCACTTTTAGGGAAAAAGATCAAAAAATCTCCTAAAGTTTTTAATGATAAAAAAGTCACCGATCACCACGCTATAATTCCTACAGGGGTTGAAAATAATTTACAATACAATCAACAGCAAGTTTATGACATTATTACAAGACGTTTTATTGCTGTGTTTTATGAAGATTGTACCGTATCTAACACAACAGTAATTGGAAAAGCTGCCGATGTCAATTTTAAAGCGACTGGAAAAGAAATTTTAAGTAAAGGTTGGCGTGTGGTTTTTGAATCGGTTGAAAAAGAACAAAAATCATCCGATTTGCTCCCGTCATTTACTAAAGGTGAAAAAGGATCTCACGAACCCTCATTTTTGGAAAAACAGACTAAACCACCCAATCAATTTACTGAAGCTTCCCTCCTACGTGCTATGGAAACTGCTGGCAAACAAGTGGATGATGATGAAATGCGAGAGCTGATGAAAGAAAACGGTATTGGTCGCCCTTCAACACGTGCCAATATTATTGAAACCTTATTTAAGCGTAAATATATTGAACGCAATAAAAAACAAGTATTACCAACTCAAACAGGCATTCAGCTAATTGATACAATTCAAAACGAATTATTAAAATCGGCCGAATTGACCGGAATGTGGGAGAAACAATTAAAAGATATTGAAAAAGGTACTTATAGCGCAGCACAATTTATTGCCAATATGAAAAAGATGGTTGATGCGTTGGTGTATGAAGTACGAAGCGAAACAAAACGTGCTAATATTTCGTCTGCTCAAGAAGTTCAAAAGGCAATTACTAAAAAAGAGACCAATAAAAAAGCAGGAATTAGCTCAGAAGCCTGTCCAAAGTGTAAAAATGGATACTTGATTAAAGGCAAATCTGCTTATGGGTGTAGCGATTTTAAAAATGGCTGCCATTTCATTTTACCTTTTAAGTTTAAGGATAAAACAATTTCAGAAAACCAGTTTATCCGTTTGTTACAGAAAGGCTCTACAGTTAATCTTAAGGGTTTTAAAGTCGAGTCTGGAGAAATTGAAGGTTTATTACGATTGGACGACAACTTTCAATTGGTGTTAGAACCTAAAAAATCTTCGAAAAAGGAAATTCCAGATCATTTGACTTGCCCGAAATGTAAAAAAGGAACTATTATAAAAGGAAAATCTGCTTATGGGTGCAGCCATTATAAAAAAGGTTGTGACTTTAGATTTGCCTTTAATGATATTCGTGAAAAGGCTAAAGATAAAAAACTAACCAAAGAATTGGTTTATAGCATTATAAATGGAGTTATCTAGAGCATTAATTCACAATCATTTTTTGCTTTACAAACCCTTTGGCTACCTCAGTCAGTTTATGAGCAATGCCAAACATCAGCGAAATAAAAAGTTTTTAAGTGAGCTCTATAAATTTCCAGAGGGCGTAATGCCGATCGGCCGTTTGGATAAAAATTCTGAAGGTCTTTTGCTCTTAACATCCGATGGTTTTTTAAGCAACACTATTTGTAGCAGTGCTATTGAAAAAGAATATTATGCCCAAGTGGATGGCAACATTACACAAGCGGCTATTGCTCAACTTCAAGAAGGTGTAATTATTGGTTTTGAAGGCGTGAAATACAAAACGTTACCTTGTAAAGTTTTTAAATTAGAGCATACCCCCGATTTTCCCGAACGCTCAAAAAGTATTAGAGATTCACGCCACGGACCAACCTCATGGATTTCAATTACAATAACTGAAGGAAAATTTAGGCAAGTCCGTAAAATGACTGCAGCCGTTGGTTTTTCTACCTTAAGATTGGTGCGAGTTCGTGTGGGTCACATCTGCTTAAACGCTATGCAACCTGGTGAAGTTATTAAAGTTGATGAATTAAATGTTGGTTAAACGCGCTTAACTTTTACAGCGTTCATACCTTTCATGCCACGTTCCAGTTCAAAAGTAACTTTGTCATTTTCAGTAATTTCATCTAGTAATCCACTAACATGACAAAAATATTTCTCATTATTCTCAGTATCTATAATAAATCCGAAACCTTTGGAATTATCATAAAACGAAACTTTTCCGTGTCTTACCGGATCTTCTTCTTCTCCTTCTTCTTTTTTTGGAACGCCTAAGACGATATCTTCAGCATCGATAGTGATTCTATCAGCAGGATCTGGTGGAGTGTCTGTTAGATTGCCGTAAGCATCTACGTAAGCAAATTGGATACCATCGGTTCCACCTTCAGCTCTACGGGCTTCTTTTTTCTTTTTCTTTTCTTCGCGCTTTTTGGCACGAGCTTTTTCTTTTTCAATTTTGTTAAAGGTCTGTTGCGACTTTGCCATTCGTTTTTTTAAATATTATTTTTAAGGGTTAGCATTGAAAACACTAAAGAATTCTGGCGATTTCCAATTTTTTAAAAATTGAAATGTCAAAAGAAAAATAAAGCACTTACAATAAGATGGTATAAATTTAAGTTTTTTTATCAAATTTCATACACTTTGTACAAATATAAGAGATAGTATTCAAATAATGGATTTCCACTAAATATTCTTATCTAGTCGTTTCATCTGGTTTTTAGGAAATCTTCAGTCTATCTTATTCAATTTAACATTTTCGATGACTTGAAATAGTTGTAAAAACTTAATTTTTAACAAGTTATCATTTGCTTTTTTAGAAACATTGTATTTTATTTAATGTGATTTATCTGAAATACATTTATTTTTTCTAAATTTATATAATACCATTTATAAAAAAATACGACAATGACATTTATCTCTGATAACATAATTCCCGGAAATTACGGTAAAACCTTTACCACAGATGTGAATGATGCTTCTGAAAAATCAAAATTAGAGGCTGCAATCCTTAAAGTTGAAGGTGTGGTTAAAATTATTTTTTCGGACACTTTTCCCTTAGAATTTACGGTCCATACCGACCGCGTTGTACAAGTAAGCGAGATTCAGCGAAAAGCAAATGAATGGAATTACCATGTCATTGCAAAAGGGCCATTCTTCCCTTTGTTTTAAAATCGGTATTACTCTTTAATGAGAAGTATTGTTGCAGTGACGCCGGTTAGGAGGTTCCATTTTTTTGAGGACACCAAAACGCCGTTATCATCAAAAACCTGAAACTCGGCTGTATTAGGACCCGACTCTCCTTGGTTGAGTGCTACAAATTCAATCTTGTTGATGCCTGGTTCCAAAGGCACGTCAAAACTTTTAAAGTTTCCTGTCAACAATAAATCGATAATAAACACCGTACCATTTACAAAAACCCTTACACGATCGCCATCAGGATACTCGTGGTCACGGCATCTAATATTCGCTTTATTTCCTGTGATTGCGAAATTACCCAAAAACTGATCTTCCATGGTTTCCATCTTAAAACCTTGTTGCACAGCTTTTTTGTTCCACTTTTCATTAAAAATCTCACCAGGATCGCGTAAATCACTATTGTCAAACATCGAAAATTCAGTTTTATTCTTTCTGATTGTGATTGGTTCTTCGGCAGTAGGTACTTCTTCTTTTTTAACTGGTTCAATTTTGACGGGTTGAGGCTCAGGTTTTTTATCTTCATCCTTTTTTTTCACGGCAGGAATAGCAATGCTCCTAATGGGAATATCCTGTGCCTCTACCTGAACAATGACTAGGAGAAAAAAAAGCGAAAAAAGACCTAAAGATTTAAATTTCAAGAATTCCATACGTTTAAAAACTGATTTCGGTTTTAAAATCAAAAACCATACCTCAGAGCGAAACTACCAAATAATTATCAGTAAAATTTTAAAGGAAACGTTAAAACTTGCCATTAAAACTCAAACGGAGTTTTCTAACATACTCTTCCATAAGCCAATCTTTATAGTTCTTGGTACTGTTCATCATACAATACGAGTACTGTTTTATGCGATAAGAAATATCATCATGCAAATATTTGATCAAATCTCTAGCTTCAAAAATTGTTTCAGAATTGACAATGCACATTTGAGAATGCTGTTCTATGGAACGCTCAATAGCAGTAATTGATTTTCTGCCTTCATAGATTGCCTGCTCATATTCCATTTTTATGTCAAACTCAATATTTTGCGATTTACGGAAACGCTCTTTAATGGAATCGGGCATGACATATACAAAATCGCGTTCAATATCTTCATCATTTCTAAGGTTGTCCAAATAAAAATCCGGATATTTAAAAATATGCTGCCAATCAACCACTTGATTCCATGGTCCAAAACGAGCCACATTATTCCCTAAATCCATCACAAGGAATGATTTTTTATGATCCAAAATGCGCGATCCTCTTCCAATCATTTGAAAATACAGCGTCAACGAACGCGTGGCGCGGTTCAAAATCACCGATTCTACCGTAGGTTCATCAAACCCGGTGGTTAAAATGCTCACTGAAGTGAGGATGCCATCAGGTGTGTTTTTAAACCATTTCAAAATATCCTTTCGCTCTTGTTTGGTATTGGTATTATCCAAATGTTTTACCTTATATCCAGCCCGTTTAAAGGCATAATAAACTTCTTTTGAAGTATTGATTCCATTATTGAAAATCAGTGTTTTTTTGCCCTTTGACATTTCTTCGTAAGCAAAAATAAGCTTACTCAGCATATAAGAATTGGTATAAAGTGCTTCTGAAGACTTTACGGTATAATCACCATTAATCCCGATCTTTAAGGTGTTCAATTCCACATCAAAACTATACAGTTCGGCTTGAGCCAAAAATCCGTTTTTGATCAATGTTGAAATGTCATCACCAACAATCAGTTTTTGATAATTATCCTTCATGGGCAACTTAATATTGGAGCTTAAAGGTGTTGCTGTGACACCAAGGATAAAACAGTTTTCAAAAAACTTAAAGAGTTTCCTAAACGAGTTATAATGTGCTTCATCAATAATTACCAAGCCAATATCATCAAGGCTAAGTTTTTTATCATTAAGTCTATTATTTAAAGTTTCGACCATCGCCACAAAGCATTTATACTGATCTTGGTCTGGAAGTTCCCTTACATTGCTGTTGATGATTTTATTGTGAACTCCAAAACCGGTCAACATTTTAGAAGTTTGCTTGCACAGTTCTATCCGATGGGTAAGAATAACGACTTTTTTGTCATGATTTTGAATATAACGCCTTACAATCTCAGAAAAGATAACCGTCTTACCGCCACCTGTTGGCAGTTGGTACAACAAATTAAAATTATCTGGTGCGGTTTTCATCACCTCAAAAATCTTGTTGAGATCAGCAAGCTGATAGTCATAAAGACTTTTTTTAATTTGTGGCTTATGAAAATCCTGTAATGGTTCTAACATAAAATAGGGCGTTCAAAAAAATTTTCCAAATTTAACCATTATAAAAGTTAATATAGATGATTGTTTGAAAATTAACAACTTTGTGTTTTATTATTTGATTTTGTGATGATTAAGCTAATGTTCTATATTTTACATCAAACAAAAAAAAGAGAAACTCAGTGGTTTCTCTTTTCAAGGTTTTACATTTTGCTTGTTAAGAAATGCTAATTCTTTTAATAGGTTTTTCTTTCGCTTCTTCTCTTTTTGGCAAATGCACTTTTAAAATACCATCGGTATATTCAGCATTAATTTTATCGGATTCAATAGTGTCCGGTAATGTAAATGTTCTTTTAAAGGAAGAGTAGCCAAACTCACGTCGAGTATAGTTTTCTTTGCTATCTTCAAAAGATTCTTTTGTTTCTGAAGAAATGGAAAGAATTTTATTGTCCAGATCAATGTTGAAATCTGATTTTTTCATTCCTGGAACGGCAATTTCCAAGAAAAATTCATCTGCGTTTTCTTTGATATTTACAGCTGGAAGCGTAAGTCCAGTATTAAAATTGGATAAAAATCCAGATCCCATTCCACTTTCAAACAAATTATCAACCCAAGATGAAAAACTTGGTAAGGTAGAAATGTTCCGTTTTGTTGAAACGTCATTGCCTTTTTTTGGCATTGTTGCTATTGTACTCATTGTTAATCAAATTTTAAGTTAAACGTTTATTTGATTGTACTATTTCAAAATAAATGCCAAGAGGAATTTCTTAAATTTTTTTGACTTTATGTATTTAAAAGAAGACATTATGTCACTTTAATTGATTTAAAGCGCGTCAAAAGGTCATCTTTAACGTGTATTTTAATGCAATGTGCGTATTTTTATGATATCGGTTCCTTCAGGCAATCTAAAGTCGATGCAAACTTTTCGTCTTCCCCATTGCTTTGCGGCATCAATATCATTGCCCATATAAATGTCAATATGATTGCGCCATTTGCTGTGCATTTTGTCTTTCACCAAATAAAATCCCTCAAAACCTTCAATAATTACAGGTGTATTATGCTTAAGTCCTTTTTTTAACAAATCGCGCGAAACGGCAATATACTTCATCCCTGGTTTTAAACTATCTCCAAAAGCTGTAATAAACGGATTGCTACTGGTTTGATTTATTGTTGAGTTATAGGCACTTGCAGTAACTACCATCGAATCCCAAAAGAAATCAGATGGTTTGTTTTTTTCTTTATCGCAACTTGCCAAAAGAAAAAACGCTATGAAAATTTGTGTTCGCATAAATTAAATATACAATATATTGAAACATAATTTGCTTTTTGTAACTTGTCCTTTCAACTAAACCAAAATAAATAATGAAACGAACTATTATTACATTAAGTTTTATCGCGCTTGTTATGAGCTGTAAAAATGACAAAAAACCAATGACAGAAAACGATTCAAAACAAGATTCAATTGCATTAATTGAGCTTGCACGTGGTATTCATGAGCGTGTTATCACACTTGATACCCATTGCGACATCGATGTCAAAAATTTTACTACGGCAGTTAATTATACCCAGGATTTAAATTCCCAAGTGACCTTGCCAAAAATGAAAGAGGGCGGATTGGATGTGGCTTGGTTTATTGCCTATACAGGACAAGATGAACTTAATGACGAAGGTTTCAAAACATCTTATGAGGAGGCGATGAACAAATTTACGGCCATCCATAAATTAGTAAACGAAATTGCTCCTGACCAAATCGAATTAGCACTTACGTCTGATGATGTACGTCGGATAGTCAAATCGGGCAAAAAAGTAGCAATGATTGGAATTGAAAACGGATATCCGGTTGGAAAAGATATTTCTAATGTTGAAAAATTCTATAATTTAGGTGGTCGCTACATGTCCTTGGCACATAACGGACATAGTCAATTAAGCGACAGCAATACAGGTGAGGCCGATGATGTCTGGTTGCACAATGGATTAAGTGATTTGGGCAAAGAAGTCATTAAAGAAATGAACCGTTTAGGAATGATGGTCGATGTGTCGCACCCGAGCAAAGAAGCCATGCGAGATATGCTGGAAATATCTGCAGCTCCAATTATCGCTTCACATTCATCAGCAAGAGCTTTATGTGACCATAGCCGAAACTTAGATGACGAACAACTGGAATGGATCAAACAAAGTGGCGGCGTTGTTCAAGCAGTTGCATTTCCTGCCTACTTAAATACTGAAAAGAGTAAAAAGTTTGGCGAATTCAGAAAAGAAATTGCGATGACTGTCATGGATTCCATGAACGTTGCTTTTTTGGATTGGACCGATCGTCAAAAATTATCAGAAGAAGAGCGTCAAGCTTATTATGAAATGTTGCAAAAAGTAAATCCTGTGGTGAGTGCCAAGTTAAAAACAATGAAAGACGCACCAAAACAAGTAGATGTAGCCGATCTTGTAGATCATATTGATTATATGGTAAATAAAATTGGTATTGAATATGTTGGCATAAGTAGTGATTTTGATGGCGGTGGCGGTATTGATGGCTGGAATGATGCTTCAGAAACGTTTAATGTCACTTTAGAACTTGTTAAACGCGGTTATACAGAAGAACAAATTGCCATGCTCTGGAGCGGCAATCTATTGCGCGTATTGGATGATGTACAAGCAGTAGCAAAAAAAATACAAGGCTCTTAAACTTTTAGAATTTATTTTCGATAAAGAGGGCTATCTTTTGAGACAGCCCTCTTTTTTAATTCCCTTGCAATAAATAAACGTGTACAAACCAATTAAAGTTCGATACTCTCCCCTATTGCCAATAACATCAAATCTTTGCCTTTATCAAAGAACCTCCGTTTTGACTCTTCGTGGTCAATTTCAATATATCCAAAAGTATCATAGTGGTACCCCATAACTTTATCACATTGTACAAAATCACTTGCTATGATAGCATCATTAACACCCATCGTAAAATTATCGCCAATTGGCAAAATGGCCAGATCGAGCTTAATCTGAAGTGGTATAAGTTTCATGTCCATGGTCAATGCGGTATCGCCAGCGATATAAATATTTTTGCGTTCACCTTCAATCACAAAACCTCCTGGTTGACCTCCATATTTTCCGTCAGGAAAAGATGATGTATGAATAGCGTTGACATATTTGACATTTCCAAATTCAAAATCCCAAGATCCTCCAAGATTCATTGGATGCACTTCAAATCCTAAAGATTCATAATGACTGGCAATTTCAAAGTTAGAAACAATCATGGCATTGGTGCGTTTGGCAATGGTCTCCACGTCCAAAATATGATCTTGATGCGCATGGGTCAAAAGGATATAATCAGCTTTTAAACTATTTATATCTATATGTGATGCTTTGTCATTGCCAGAAATAAAAGGATCTACCAAAATGCTGACCTCATTGACCTCGATGCCTAAACTTGCATGCCCATAATAAGTGATTTTCATGATTTTATAAATTAAAAGATATTATTTTTAGAACGTCTTAAATATATTCAAAATATTTTTGGAAGCCTTGTTTTCAAATAAGAAAAGAAAACGTCATAAAAATAAAAACTCAGACATATTACTTAACATGTCTGAGTTTCAAAGCCCCAAATTTTATAACCAACTTAACAACAAATACAATGTTGATTAAAAATTTCCTTTAAATATACAAATAAATCTTTGATATCTATCATGTTAAGTCATTTTTTTTATAAAATATATCCGACTCCCAACAATAATGAAAATAAAAATGTTGACAGGGACAATACTTTCAGTTGCGCATCATAATCAGAAGCAGCTGTAGCATTTATGATTTTTTTAATATGAACGATCAATGGGATATAAGAAATCAAAAAAATAAAATTCCAAAGTGATGTATAATACAGAATACTAAAAACAATCCCAATTACCATTGCGGTAGCGACTAATATAAGATGGTAGATTCTAGATTTTCTTTTACCCATTTTCACTGCCAGAGTTATTTTATTGGAAAGTTCATCAGATTCTATATCTCTCATATTATTCAGGTTGAGGACGCCAACACTAAGTAAACCAACCGCCAATGCTGGTAAAACTACAATATGATCTAAACTTTTAGTATATAAGAAATAACTGCCTACTACACTCACAATACCAAAGAAAATAAATACAAAAATATCACCTAAACCTCTATAACCATACGCCGATTCGCCCATAGTATATTTCATTGCGGCATAAACTGAAAAGCCGCCCAAAGCAAAAAAGAAGATTGTATATAAAAAATAACTTTGGCCAAACGCTTTCATAATAAGCATCATGGTCAATAATATGACCACCAAAACGTTCTTTTTTAAGCCGTCCAACATTTGTTTCGGTGTAATTTGACCACTTTGAATGGCACGTGCCGGACCAACCCGAGTATGATTGTCGGTGCCTTTTACGCCATCACCATAATCATTGGCTAAATTGGAAAGAATTTGAAGTGCTACAGTAAGCAATAACGCAAGAATAAAAACAAGGATGTCAAAACTTCCGTTATAAACTGCAAAACAACTTCCTACAACAATTCCTGAAATAGACAATGGCAATGTCCGTAACCTAAATGCTGACAACCAGGGTTTTAAATTTTTCATTCTAATGTTTTTGCTGGATTATGGGATCCATTTCTTTTGAAAGTTAGGCTTACGCTTTTCCAAAAATGCATTTCGGCCTTCAATGGCCTCATCGGTCATGTATGCCAATCGGGTAGCTTCTCCGGCAAAAACCTGTTGGCCAACCATGCCATCGTCAGTAAGGTTCATAGCGAATTTTAACATTTTTATCGAAGTTGGCGATTTTGCCAATATTTCCTGGGCCCATTCATAAGCGGTGTCTTCCAATTCGGCATGAGGAATTACGGCATTGACCATTCCCATTTCAAAAGCTTCTTGAGCCGAATAGTTTCTGCCTAAGAAAAATATTTCTCGAGCTTTTTTCTGACCCACCATTTTTGCAAGGTATGCAGAACCGTAACCGCCATCAAAACTAGTGACATCGGCATCTGTTTGCTTAAAAATGGCATGTTCTTTACTGGCCAATGTCAAATCACAAACCACGTGCAAGCTATGTCCGCCGCCCACAGCCCAGCCCGGAACCACAGCAATAACCGCTTTTGGCATAAAACGTATAAGACGCTGTACTTCCAATATATTTAAACGGTGGTAACCGTCCTCACCAACATAACCTTGATGTCCCCTGGCTTGTTGGTCGCCACCACTACAAAAGGAATACACGCCATCTTTAGAAGATGGTCCTTCGGCAGATAATAGCACCACACCAATATTGACATCTTCATTGGCATCATAAAAGGCATCGTACAATTCGCTTGTGGTTTTTGGGCGAAAAGCGTTTCTGACATCGGGTCTGTTAAAGGCTATTCGCGCTACACCATTACTCTTTTTATAGGTGATATCTTGGTACTCCTTAACTGTTTCCCATTTGATCTGACTCATATAATTTCATTTTTAAAATAAATTAAATAAGATAAATACCGTCTTCTTTAATTTCAATTAATCGTTGTTTGTATAAAGTTCCAATAGCTTTTTTGAAAGTTTTCTTGCTCATTTGCAAAACTTCTTTAATAGCTTCGGGATCTGATTTGTCGGTTAAATTAAGATAGCCGCCATTGTCCTCTAACTCATGCATGATGTTGTCAGCATTAGGTTCGATCTTTCTATAGCCAATTTGCTCTAAAGTAATATCCAATTTATTATCAGGTCTTATTTTTTTGACGATCCCTTTCATACGGTCACCAACACTCAGTTCCTTATAAATGTCATCTTTAAAAATGAGCCCTGCATGTTTATTATTGACAATCACGTTCATTCCAATTTCTGAAGGATGTGAAATAATGATGTCCACTTCCTCAAATTGCTGGACGGTCAACGTTTTATTGTCCAAAAAATGGTTGGTTTTGCTGGAAGCTACCAATCGATCTGTTTTTTCGTCCAGATAGCAATGCACCAAGTACCAACCTCCTGCTTTCATCTTAAAGGCTTGTTCACTAAATGGGCAAAACAGTTCCTTTACCATGCCCCAATCTAAAAAAGCACCGTGTTTGGTTACTTGATTGCAACGCAACATGGCAAATTGGCCACGCGTTATATACGGCCGATCCGTAACTGCAACAAGACGTTCTTCGTTATCCAGGTAAACAAAGACTTCTATTTTGTCCCAAATCTTATAAGTTTCCGGGACATACCTGTTGGGCAGCAAAACTTCGTTACCATCTTCGTCAGCTATATAAAGACCTTGTTCGGCCTCTCTCAGTATTTCGAGTGTATTGTATTCACCTATATGTATCATGTGGCAAAGGTAAGTATATTCATGTTTATCGCACAAAAAAAGCGTTACAGTTCTGATGTTTCAGAAGTAACGCTTTTAAGTTTTCAAGCTAATGACTATTTATTATAAACTGCTTCTTTTTTAAAGTGCTTGGTCAATAAATAATATACAACTGCTCTGTGTTTGTTTTTGTTTGATTTACCGTAAGTTTCCATAACAGCATCAATACCTTCGTCCAACGCTGGCCCATCAGTCAGGCCTAATTTCTTGATCAAAAAATTATTCTTTACTGTGTTCAATTCACTTTGATCAGATCCTGCTACGGTCGAAGAGTCTGCATTATAAATTGATGGTCCACATCCAATGGTTACTTTGGTCAATAAATCCATATCAACATTAACACCACACTTTTCTTTTAAATCAGCGGCATACTTAGCTATTAGTTCTTCTCTTTTATTCATTCTTAAAATATTTGGTTATATAAATTAAAGTTTCAATATACTAATTTATTAACATATTTGTAAAATTTCACCCACAAATTATCGTTTATTTTAAAGCGCTAAAATATGACAACAAAATTTCATCATTTAATTGATCTGCTGTATTAATTTCAAGAATTTTAGGTTGTTTACTTTCTTTAAAAAATGTGGACAGCGCACTTATCAAATCGCTCTGCGTGGCTACTTTTTTATATTTAAAATTATACATTTCTGCCAAATGCTGCGCCGAAAAATTGTGTTTGGTTTCAAAATAAGTATCAAAGTTTTCGGTATTTTTATGACCTGGAAGAATTCTAAATATTCCGCCACCTCCATTATTGATTACAATTATTCGGAAAGAATCAGGGATATAATTGTTCCAAAGCGCATTGCTATCATAAAAAAAGCTCAAATCGCCGGTAATAAAATTGGTTTGCAGCTTATTGGCTACCGCACAACCAATGGCTGTGGACGTACTGCCATCAATACCACTGGTGCCTCGGTTGCAAAATACTTTTATGGATTTGTGCACGTCAAACAATTGTGCATATCTAATGGCAGAGCTATTGCCTATTTGCAATACCGTATCATTGGGAAGCATTTTAAAAAGTGTATCAAATACCTTGAAATCAGAGAACGGAATGTTTTCGACAAAGCTAT
Source organism: Gelidibacter sp. (assembly GCF_035577925.1). Lineage (GTDB taxonomy): Bacteria > Bacteroidota > Bacteroidia > Flavobacteriales > Flavobacteriaceae > Gelidibacter. The sequence continues at coordinate 13,111 of NZ_DATJCY010000147.1, forward strand.
TGTGTTTTTTTGTTCGTTCTGACCTAATAGCTGTCCAGTAATTTCTATACGAACTTTTTACTTCCTGGGTTTTTGGCAAAAACTCACTGAAAAAATAATTGGGCTGTTCTTTTATATGCTCGGTTAAACAGAAATAGGTATCATAAGCCCTTGTTTCACTGATATGCCAATGGTCTTTAGGTTGATACTTTCTTAAAAAGGATTTTATTTTCTTAGATACCACCATGCCGCCAAAAGTGACTAAAATTTCGGGCCTGAGTTTTATAAAATCATCATCATCTAAAGGTGCGATAAGCTTATCTATATTTGAAAAAAAAGAACCGTGGTGCAAGTTGGACGTGCTTTCGGTAAAAACGATGACACTATCATCTTTAGCCAACATATTTAACCACTGCTGATCGATCATTTGAGGTGCATATTCGCCAACCAAGATCATTTTACGCTTAGATTTTTGCCAAGCAGTTAAGCACTTTTCCAAAATATAAGAATCCATTTTTGGATTCTCCAATTCAATTTCTATATTTTTTGGAGATACCGTCAATGCATCCACCATTTCATATAATGGTTCATCAAATGGTACATTAATATGCACAGGACCACTTTTGATCACACATTTATTAATAGCATGATTAAGTTCATTTTCGTTATGTGTTTGAATATCCTTTTGAAGACCTAACATACGCTCCAACTTGTCCTCAATGTTCCGCAATACCGGAATATCTTCAGTGTCCGGAATATTCAATTCATCCTTTATATCCAGTTTTAAATTGGCCGAATGGATGATATGATTTCTATACACATCATGCTGATTAATGGTTTGGCCATCACCAATATTTTGAAGGTGTTTAGGACGATCTGCTGAAAGTATAATCAATGGTATTTCACTATAAAAAGCTTCGGCAACTGCTGGATAAAAATTAAGAAGTGCGCTTCCGGAAGTACAAGATACAATAACCGGTGCGTTTATTTGCTGTGCAATGCCCAATGCAAAAAATGCCGCACAACGTTCATCAACAATACTGTAACACTTAAAAAAAGGATCGTTTGTAAAACCAATGGTCAAAGGAGCATTTCTACTTCCTGGTGATATCACCACATGTTTGATGTTTTTTGCCTTACAAAGCTGAATAACAGTTTGTGCCAGCGGAATTTTAGGATATTTCATTCATGCTTAAATCTAATGGCAAAAGTACAAAAATAGAGCAGCAAACAAAGGATTGCCAATTGAAAAATATGACCTAACAAAAACCAAAACCTGATAGTTATCTTAAAAAAACAGCATAAAAATAGTCGTTAAAGCACACTTTTTATGATTATTGATTTATGGACCGTTTCAGACCATTCGGCTTCAGCATTTGAATCTTTGGTAATCCCTCCGCCAACATAAATATAGAGTTCTTGATCTTTAATCTGCATACATCTCAAATTGACATAAAGATGAGTCACCGTTTTTTGTGAACCATAAGCGTTATTCTCTACGTTGCGACGGTTGGTATTTCTACTAATGGTTTCTTTGACATTCAACTCGCCCATAAAACCAGAATAAAACTCGCGAGGATAACCTTCGTTATCTATAATATAAGTTTTGGCCCTTTCTTTGGGAAAACCACAAACTGCCGGTGTTGGATGGATGGCATCCAAAATTGATTTTAGAAGTTGTGGTTCAGGTTTAAGCGGCATGGAAATTTCGGTTAGCAAATGCAGCAAATTTCCTGCTTGGACTGTTTTTGGTCCAAAAACCTTTATGGTATTATGTAGGCCTTCTGAATTATCGACAGCCGATTTTAGGCCTTCCACAATAAAATCGGTAACAATCTGTTGTTCTTCGCGTTCTTTTTCTTCCCAAACCACTTCTGTCGAGCCTTCAAACGACTGAGTTCCTGCCAAAGCCATGGTTTTTAATTGATTACCAGTAATACTTAGCAAGGTTTCGGGTGTTGCGCCAAGCCATAATCCAACTTTTGGATGGTACCATATATATACAAATGCCGTTGGATACCGATGTAGGAGGCGTTTAAAAATTGTGATTGGATCATTTTCTAAATACTCAAGCTGTTCCCGTCTTGAAAGCACAATTTTTGAACAAATGCCACTTTTTATTGTTTCAATACAATCTACAACACGTTTTATATGTGATTGTTTATCGACCTCTGAATTGACATTGACCACATTGGCTGAAACGCTCTTCTTGTGGATATCATGTTCCAATAAGTCATCGGCAACAAATTCAACATCAATTATTTTGGAATGCTCCAAAGGCATAATATAGGTAACTTCTCGACTATCAAAAGGTGCAAAAACAAATCCGCTTTCAGAAAAATCAACTAAAGAATATAGCGCATCATTATGTTGTAACATTGCTTTTATAGTGGTAGTATTTGGTTTTCTATAGGCTACAAATGGTAAGTTAGCACTCAACTGAAATGTAATCTGTTCAAAAAACTGATCCAAGATCATACTATTTACTTTTTGGTAAGGTAATGGTCGATAATCTACAAATGGACACCAAATTATCGTGATCGTCGGTAATTTTTATATCCAAGAGCTGTGTCGTTCTACCTTTATGAAGAAATGTTGCTTTGGCATATACAAATCCGTCTTTAACCGATTTTAAGTGATTGGCCGTGATCTCAATACCTCTAACAAACAAGTGTTCGGTATCCAGAAAAATATGCGAAGCAAAACTTCCTACACTTTCTGCCAATGCCGCTGTGGCACCGCCATGAAGTACGCCATCTGGTTGATAAACTCTTGAGTTTACTGGCATTCTGGCCACTAAAAATTCTGGTCCATAATCAACCATTTCAATATTTAGCGTTTCCATAAGTGTATTTTTACTGGCTTGATTAGCTCTTTTTAAAATGTCGTCTTTCGATAATTGCATAAAAAATTATATTTTTAATAGAAATCATAAAGGTACAAACAACTTTAGAGTTTTCTGTTTGGCATTTAAAGTTTGTTTAAGAATCGTGTTCTTCTACAATATTAAATGGGATATCCAGATAAAATACGTGAGGTACTTTAACTTCATATTTTACTACTTATAAACCGATAAGTGCTTATCTTTAAACCTTATCATTATTCAGCCCATGGATTCAAAAGAAAACACAGTCAGTTACCAAGTTACTAACACCTACTCCACTTTAAATACATTATCGGACAACACAAAAAATGTTTGGTTTGTTTGTCACGGGATGGGTTATTTGAGTCGGTACTTCCTTAAATATTTCACTCAACTCAATCCAACAGAAAACTATATCATTGCGCCACAAGCACCTAGTAAATATTATGTACCACCAAAACTCAAACATGTGGGCGCAAGTTGGTTAACTAAAGAAAACACCTTGAGTGAAACTGAAAACATAATGCGTTATTTTGATGCTGTTTTTGAACAGGTTCAAGTTCCAAAACCTCTTAATTTGATCATTGTAGGCTATTCGCAAGGCGTTTCAGTAGCGTTGCGGTATATTGCAAAACGACAACTGGACTGCTCACAAATTGTATTGATGTCTGGTGGTATTCCTAAGGAATTGACAGTTTCCGATTTTGAGTTTTTAGCCAAAAAAACCAGAGTATCATTGATTTATGGAACGCTGGACGAATACCTAGATGAAACTCACATTCTTTATGAAAAGAACAGAGCTTTTGAACTTTTTGGACATTGTAATTTGAAGATTTTACCTTTTGATGGAAAACACGAAGTCAATACAGCATTTATCAACCAACTTATTTAAGAAATCAAATTTTGGATAATCTGTTGCACTGGAAGAATTTCTTTGGTGTGTTCAATGCTTGGTCCTGCCACCCAAACTGTTTTATAAGTCACTTCTGTAGCTGCTTTTTCGGTGGCTTTCATACCTATTGAAAAACGGATCATTTTTACCCATTTTTTTAGTTTTTTATTTTTGTTCAACACCGATTCCATCCAAGATTCTTTCGTTCCAATTTTTTGGACATAAGGCGTATTGATGACCGTGCAAGGCGTTCCTGAAATGCGTTGCGTCATAACAATATCCTTCGCACCATAATCCACACAGGCTTGCTTATAAGCTTCGGTCACACCAGCTTCTATTGAAGCTATAAATGGACTTCCAATCGAAACGCCATCAGCACCATAACCCAGTATCATATCCAATTCTGCTTTGGTTCCGACACCTCCGGCAGAAATTACTGGAATCGTACAATTGCTCTTTAAAAGTTCAATCAATGCTTTGGGAGAAATGTCGCCACGATGGCCTCCCGCCTGATTATTGACTGCAATAATTGCATCAGCACCCAAGTTTTCGACTTTCGTTGCAAATTTCAAATCGGTAACATCACACAACACCTTGATCCCAACTTTACGTGCCTCTCTAATTGTTTCTTCGGGACTGCCCAATGATGTGATAATAAAATCACAACCTTCTTCGCAAAGCACGCGCAATTGCTCTTTGTATTTGATGTTGGATTTATTTACAATTAAATTAAAACCAAAAGCTCCACCTTCTACTTTAGCAGCTTTCAACTCACGGATTGCCGATCTTAATTCGGGCAATGTTCTGTAGTTCAATGCAGGAATACACCCCGCAATACCACTTTTCATGGCTTCGATCACCATAGCCGTATTAGAAACTAAAAACATTGGTGCCTGGATTATAGGATGTTTGATATGGAGAAGATGGCTGAGTTTGGCTTGCATATTTTTATATTATAGTCACAAATATAAATAATTATTATGCATGCATAACATTTAGCTTTAAAATCCAATTGAACAAATCCAATAAACTTTAATTTATTAAGATGTTTATCGAAATCAATTTCTGAAACTCCATAAATAAAAAACGCAACCTTCCGATTGGTATCGTAAGATTGCGTTTACTTTTATAAAATATACTTTTGAATTATTTCACTTCCTCAAAATCAACATCTTCAACATCACTTCCTTCATGGGCTTGTCCACCTTGACCCGCATTTCCTGCGTCAGGTCCTGGTTGTGCGCCACCTTGATCTGCCTGTGCTTTGTACATTTCTTCACTGGCCACTTTCCAAGCTTCATTGATTTTTTCTAAAGCTGGATCAATCACTGCGATATCTTTAGATTCAAACGCTTTTTTCAATTCTTCGAGGGCTTCTTCAATTGGTTTTTTCTTATCATCAGATAGTTTATCACCAAACTCTGCCAATTGACTTTCTGTTTGGAAAATCATCGCATCAGCAGCATTCAATTTTTCAGCTTTTTCTTTAGCCACTTTATCAGCTTCAGCGTTTGCTTCGGCATCTGCTTTCATTTTTTGGATTTCTTCTTCAGTTAATCCAGATGATGCTTCAATTCGGATATCTTGTGTTTTTCCTGTGGCTTTATCGCTTGCAGTAACGTGGATAATTCCGTTGGCATCAATATCAAAAGTCACTTCAATTTGTGGTGTACCACGTTTTGCCGGTGGAATACCATCTAAGTGGAAACGTCCAATGGTTTTGTTATCGGCTGCCATAGAACGCTCACCTTGTAATACGTGGATTTCCACTGAAGGTTGGTTATCTGCTGCCGTTGAAAACACTTGTGATTTTTTAGTTGGGATTGTAGTATTGGCCTCAATTAATTTGGTCATTACATTCCCCATCGTTTCGATACCTAAAGATAATGGTGTTACATCAAGAAGCAATACATCTTTTACATCACCGGACAATACCCCACCTTGAATTGCGGCTCCTACAGCTACAACCTCATCGGCGTTAACCCCTTTACTTGGAGTTTTTCCGAAGAATTTCTCAACAGCTGCTTGTACAGCCGGTATACGTGTTGATCCACCAACTAAAATCACTTCATCAATATCACTTATTGAGAGACCTGCAGTTTTCATAGCACTCTGACATGGATCGATGGTACGTTTTACCAAACTATCAATCAATTGCTCAAATTTAGCACGTGTCAAAGTTCTTACCAAGTGTTTTGGACCGGTAGCCGTTGCTGTTACGTAAGGCAAGTTAATTTCGGTTTGTGTTGAAGATGACAATTCAATTTTAGCTTTTTCCGCAGCTTCTTTCAAACGCTGCAATGCCATAGGATCTTTACGTAAATCGATACCTTCTTCTGCATTAAATTCATCTGCCAACCAGTCAATTACTTTTTGGTCCACATCATCACCACCTAAATGTGTATCACCTTCTGTTGACAATACTTCAAAAACACCATCACCTAATTCAAGGATAGAAACGTCATGTGTTCCTCCTCCAAAGTCAAAAACCACAATTTTTTGGTCTTTCCCTTTTTTATCCAATCCATAAGCTAATGCCGCAGCTGTTGGCTCATTAATAATACGACGCACTTTCAATCCTGCAATTTCACCAGCCTCTTTGGTAGCTTGACGCTGTGAGTCGTTAAAATAAGCTGGTACTGTAATTACAGCTTCGCTTACAGTTTGTCCCAAATAGTCTTCGGCAGTTTTCTTCATTTTTTGAAGAATCATAGCCGATAATTCTTGTGGCGTATATAAGCGCCCTTCAATATCTACTCTTGGGGTGTCGTTATCTCCTTTTACTACTTTATAAGGTACACGTTCTGCTTCATTTTTAGACTCAGAATACTTGTTGCCCATAAAACGCTTAATCGAAGAAATGGTTTTTGTCGGGTTGGTAACCGCTTGACGTTTTGCCGGATCACCAACTTTAATTTCACCGCCTTCAACAAAAGCAATGACAGATGGTGTGGTTCTTTTACCTTCTGCATTAGGAATTACAACTGGCTCATTACCTTCCATTACCGAAACGCAAGAGTTGGTTGTACCTAAATCGATTCCAATTATTTTACTCATAATATATGTTTTGTATTGAATTATTATTTTTTTATTTCCGTAGAGTCTATGTCAATGATTGTGCCATGTCATGAAATATGACAAGGTGTCATTTTTTTTCTAAAACTTTGACAACTTATGGGCAGGATACAGAAACGATTTGTAATTTTACAAAAATCATAAAAAAGAATTGACATGAAGAAAATTGCATCCTTACTATTTTTATTTGCTATGGTATTAACCAGCTGTACGGGCGATCAGGGCCCTGTTGGCCCTCCAGGCTTAACTGGCTCACCTGGCGCTCCGGGAGAAGACGGCGGTATTATTGTTTCATCTGCGTTTGAAATTGAAGTAGATTTTAATACTGACAACGGGTTTTCTCATACTGAAGCCTATGGTAATAACTTTGAAGTTCATGAAACTGACGTGACCTTAGTATATATGTCTTGGGAAACAATAGACGGAAAAGACATTTGGCGCTTGCTGCCACAAAGTGTAATTTTTGATGATGGTACTTTAGTTTACAATTACGATTTTACACAAACTGATGTACGGTTTTTTCTAGATGGCACCAAAAACCTTACTACTTTGGATGATGAGTGGACACAAAAACAGTTTTTTAGAGTAGTCGTTATCCCGGCAGATAACTTAGGTGTAGATGTTTCTAACCTCAACGCAGTTATGGAAGCCAACAACATTACAAACTTCGAAATTAAATAAGCGTTTTTAAAAAACCATTTTAGAACAAGAGAGATTCTCAATTACTAATCCATTTCAACTTTATTTAGTTTGAAAACCTTGTCATTGAGAATCTCTTTTTTTTGTAAAAAATGCCAATAAATATTATTCTCATAGAATATCTTTCTAATTCACTATAGCTCTTTATTGAATACCATTATCCAGATTTAATTAATGAAAAACACTTAATGTTCTCAGTATCAAATTCTGCTTTTTATACAAAACTATTACATCGTTTTTCTGTGGAACTTCTATAACAAACAGTATCTTTGGCGATTGACTTAAACGTTTTCGTCTATGGAGTGTATATCTGTTTTTGATATGTTGAAAATTGGAGTTGGTCCATCCAGCTCCCACACTTTAGGCCCTTGGCGTGCAGCCGAACGCTGGATCAAGGAATTAAAGGAAGCTAACCAATTTGAAAAGGTTACTGAAATAACCGTCGATTTATATGGCTCGTTGTCCCTCACAGGAAAGGGCCACGCCACAGATTATGCCGTGCTGCTGGGCCTTAGTGGTGCCGATCCCGAAACCGTGCCCATTGACAGTATTGAATCGACAATTATAAATATCAAAAATACTACTATTCTACAGTTTAACAATGAAATACCGATAGCTTTTGATGTCAAAAAAAATATTGTTTTCAATAGAGAGTTTTTACCGTTCC
>NZ_DATJCY010000148.1:0-5759 GCF_035577925.1 Gelidibacter sp.
AAAGCAAATAAGTCAATAAATAAGTTATCAATGGAAGTAGAAAATCTATGTTTTTTATGTTTCTGATGCTATAAACTAGCACTATTTTTATTAATAATCCAAGGTAATGGATTGTGCTGCGCTATCCTCATGGCTTACCAATAATTCCGTAATTCCTTTATGTGTTCGCTCTGCAAATATCTTTTGCGAATCGGGATTTGAATTCCTTTGAAAAAACTTTCGGTCGATATCAAAAATCTGTTTGTTTTTATTAACGTAAAAGCAAGTTGGTACGCCAAACGAATGTTTGTAAACTGAAAGTGCGCGGTTTGAATTATTGTAGCGTTCATCGGCATAAACAACCGTAACGTTTTTGTTGTAGTTGCGCGTGCTCTTTTTTGCAATATCCTGTCTGTCCCAAAACATGACAATGATTTCTACTTGGCCTTTGTAGTAGTCAGAAATTGCATTGATGGTTTCAATCTCTTCATCAGCTTGAATAATTGCAGAGTTTTTGGTAATTAATAAAAATGGTGTGTTAATTTGATCAGTTTGAATGTAACCGCCCGATACTTTTTTAAGTCTCAAATCGGAAACATAAGTGTTTTTTAAATAATTGTTTAAAAAGGAATTGAAAATGGTATCAACTTCATTTGGCATTTTATTTCTAATAGCCAAATCAGATTGGTTATTAAATTTCCTTAAATTTTGGGCTAATGCATCTTCAAAATATATTTTGTCATCTTGTGAAAATAGATGCGGACTTAAAGCGCAAATAAGAAGTATAAGTAGTTTTTTTAAAATCATAAATAGCATGTTTAGTAGGGGAGGTCAAGGTATGGTTTGTGTTCGTTAATCTCAAATCTTCTCGATAAGTGCTTCAAAAACAAGGTTAATCTTCTGTGTAAGTTGTTTTTTTATTTTTTCCGTGACTTTAAAGTTGGGTTGCTTTTGATTTAAAATCACCTTGAAAACGGAAAGCATCCTAAAGTTACCACAATTACTTTGTATCGCTTCTAATTAAAAAAGCCCTGGTTATAAACAAGGGCTTATGATATTGAAATACTGAATTTAAAAAAACAGTTTTTACATGTTTAGAAAGAGTATTATCAGATTAACGACGTCTTCCTTGACGATTTCCGCCGTAATGTTGATTTGGCATTTGTGCTTTTTTCATGCTGTCTTTCATCATTTTTATCTGATCGGCCAACATGTTTCGCTTATCTAGTTTTTGAGCTTCACTTAATAAAATTTTAGCTTCCTGAGGACGTCTTTTGCTAAATGCAATTCCCGCAAGGTTCAATTTTGCCATTGCTAAATCGTGATCCATGGACAAACCCAGAGTAACAGCCTTTTTGAAATATTTTTCGGCTTCATTCATATTGGTTTGAGATACCATAATGCCATTAAGGTAATTGTAATAGCCTTCTTGTTTTTTTACTAAAGCGCTTGATGGATTTTTAATTTTGTCCAACCAACGTTTTGCACCGGCAAAATCTTGTTTTCGGAGCCTTAAAAATGCAAGTAGGATAAATTCGTTTTTAAAATACAAAAAGACAAAAATGGTAGACAGTAGGATGAACATAATACCATTGCCAATGTAGCCTTCGGTGAATTGATAAATGGCGTAAGCAATGATTAATCCTGCGATAACAAGTTTTATATTTTTATTGTACATGATTTAGTTTGATATATTATAAGTAATTGTAGATGCTATTTTGTTTGGTATGGTCATAAAAAAATATTGACGTTAAGGTCTCTTATGGTGAGGTCAGATTTCAAAGCACAAAGAAACTAATTTTTTTTAAGTTGGCATTGCTATTTTTTGATATTAGCCATAATAGTACTATATTATCGGAGCTATTGTTGGGCATGAAATTGCCATAAGTAAAATTAAAAAAATATTTCAAAATTAGATTTGTCAAAGTAAAAAGTCTTTGTATATTTGCCCGCAGTTTTGGAGAGAGACCCGAAGCGCTATATTTTAGATTTTACAAGATTTTTATAAAGATATAAGACAATGAGCAAAAGAACGTTTCAACCATCGAAAAGAAAGAGAGTAAACAAACACGGTTTTAGAGAAAGAATGGCTTCTGCTAATGGTAGAAAGGTTCTTGCACGTAGAAGAGCTAAAGGAAGAAAAAAACTATCTGTATCTTCAGAAATAAGACATAAAAAATAATGATTAACAATTGTTGATAATTAGAGGTGTTACTTAGGTGTAACACCTTTTTTTGTACCTCATTCATATTTATTTTTGCACCACAAAATTCACTAAAATGCCTAAAGACAAAAACATTAAATCTGTACTTATTATCGGATCAGGGCCAATCGTTATTGGACAAGCTTGCGAGTTTGATTATGCTGGTACCCAGGCCTTACGCTCACTAAGAGAGGATGGAATAGAAACCATACTCATCAATTCCAATCCAGCAACCATCATGACAGATCCTACCATGGCTGATCATGTTTATTTATTACCGCTTACGACAAAATCGATCGTTCAAATCTTGAAGGAGCACCCTCAAATTGATGCTGTTTTACCAACAATGGGCGGGCAAACGGCATTGAATTTATGTATTGAAGCTGATGAAAAAGGGATCTGGAAAGATTTTGATGTTAAGCTAATTGGCGTTGATATTAGTGCTATAAATATTACTGAAGACCGAGAGAAGTTTAAGGAATTAATGTACAAAATTGGTATTCCAATGGCACCTCAAGCTACGGCAACCTCTTATTTGGAAGGTAAAGAGATTGCCCAAAAATTTGGTTTTCCTTTGGTCATTAGAGCTTCCTATACTTTAGGAGGCGAAGGGGCTTCATTTGTCCACACCGAAGATCAGTTTGATGAATTGTTACGACGTGGTTTGGAAGTTTCTCCTATCCATGAAGTCATGATCGACAAAGCCTTGATAGGATGGAAAGAATATGAATTAGAGTTGTTGCGAGATAAAAATGACAACGTTGTTATTATCTGTACGATTGAAAACATGGATCCTATGGGTATCCATACTGGAGATTCTATTACTGTTGCACCTGCAATGACCTTATCGGATACAACTTTCCAACGTATGCGCGATATGGCCATCCACATGATGCGCAGTATTGGCGATTTTGCAGGAGGTTGTAATGTTCAATTTGCAGTAAGCGCCGATGAAAAAGAAGAAATCATCGCTATTGAAATCAATCCGCGTGTTTCTCGTTCATCTGCTTTGGCGAGTAAAGCCACCGGATATCCAATTGCTAAAATTGCATCAAAACTGGCCATTGGTTATAATTTGGATGAATTGACCAATCAGATCACAAAATCGACTTCTGCATTATTTGAGCCCACTTTAGATTATGTTGTGGTTAAGATTCCACGTTGGAACTTTGATAAATTTGAAGGGGCAGATCGTACTTTGGGACTTCAAATGAAAGCGGTTGGTGAAGTAATGGCCATTGGCCGTTCCTTTCAGGAAGCACTTCATAAAGCGACACAATCTTTAGAAATTAAACGCAACGGATTGGGTGCCGATGGAAAAGGTTATAAAAATTACGATCAAATCATCGATAAACTAACCCACGCCAGTTGGGATCGGGTGTTTGTTATTTATGACGCCATCCAAATGGGAATTCCATTGAGCCGTATTCATGAAATTACAAAAATTGATATGTGGTTCTTAAAGCAATATGAAGAATTATATCACCTTGAAAAGGAAATTTCGACATATACCATTGATACCATTCAACATGATTTATTGTTGGAAGCTAAACAAAAAGGTTATGGCGACAGACAAATAGCGCACATGCTCAATTGTTTGGAAAGTCAAGTTTATAATAAACGTGATGAACTTAATATTCATCGTATTTTCAAATTGGTGGACACTTGTGCTGCCGAATTTAAAGCACAGACACCGTATTATTATTCCACTTTCGAAAATAATGTGGAAGGTCCAGATGGTAAATTGATTTCTGCCAACGAAAGTGTCGTGTCTGATAAGAAAAAGATCATCGTTTTAGGATCTGGCCCCAACCGAATTGGTCAAGGGATTGAGTTTGATTATTGTTGTGTCCATGGTGTTTTGGCAGCCTCGGAATGCGGTTATGAAACCATCATGATCAATTGTAATCCTGAAACAGTTTCGACGGATTTTGATATTTCTGATAAATTGTATTTTGAACCTGTGTATTGGGAGCATATTTATGACATTATTCGTCATGAAAAACCAGAAGGTGTGATTGTTCAATTAGGAGGACAGACCGCATTAAAATTGGCTGAAAAGTTAGACCGTTATGGCATCAAAATCATCGGAACAACTTATAAATCACTCGATTTGGCAGAAGATAGAGGAAGTTTCTCCAAATTATTAAAAGAAAACAATATTCCTTATCCAGAGTTTGACGTAGCTACTACAGCGGAGGAAGCTTTAGCAATTGCCGATGTGCTCGATTTCCCTATTTTGGTGCGTCCTTCTTATGTGCTTGGAGGTCAAGGCATGAAAATCGTTATCAATAAAAACGAATTAGAGGAGCATGTAGTGAATTTATTACGAAAAATGCCAGACAACAAATTGCTGTTGGACCGCTATTTAGATGGTGCCATTGAAGCTGAAGCCGATGCCATTTGTGATGGAGAAAATGTTTATATCATAGGTATTATGGAGCATATTGAACCTTGTGGTGTCCACTCTGGTGATAGTAATGCAACATTGCCACCGTTCAATTTAGGCGAATTTGTACAGCAACAAATTAAAGATCACACCAAAAAAATTGCTTTGGCATTAAATACCGTGGGATTGATCAACATTCAGTTTGCAATTAAAGATGACATCGTTTATATTATTGAAGCGAATCCAAGAGCCTCAAGAACAGTTCCGTTTATCGCAAAAGCTTATGGCGAACCGTATGTTAATTATGCCACAAAAGTTATGTTGGGAGAAAACAAGGTTACCGATTTTAATTTCAATCCTAAATTGGATGGATTTGCTATAAAACAACCAGTATTCTCATTTAATAAATTCCCTTCTGTGAACAAACAATTGGGTCCGGAAATGAAAAGTACTGGCGAAAGCATTCTGTTTATTGATAACCTAAAAGACGATCAGTTTTACAATTTATATGCACGACGTAAAATGTACTTGAGCAAATAATTTTCAAAAAAAATATTTTAGAAAACCACCAACACTAAACTGTTGGTGGTTTTTTTATGCGATGTTATTTAAGCCCATCAGATATAAAATACCAACTAAAATAGCAATGCCAAAGCTGATGAGCGTTCCAATCAAAATATATTCGGTCAGTTTTCGTTCTTTCGATTCTTTGAGATCTCCAAATCGGAATACAGATTTTGCAGTTATCAAAAATCCAACAGCTTCCCAATGGTCTAAAATCACAAAAACAAACACCAGAATCCGTTCCAAAATGCCAATATACATACCAGCATCTTTAAGGGATTCATTGCCTTCCATAAGTTTTGAAATGTTCCATTTTAAAAAGATGGTTTTCATGAGGATCGATACGGGAATGGTCAAAAAAATGATGCAAGTAATGAGTAGGAGCGTGCGTTCATTAAAAACAGTTTCGAATGAAATATCAGGTTTTGTAAAAAATATTGTAACCCCAATAATGACCAAAATATGCAGCAGCTGGTCTAAAAAAAAGAATAAACGTTTTGTTTTTTTAGTTTGAACGATCAACTTGGTAGCGTCAATAATATAATGTGAAATTCCGACGCAAAGTATTATCGGCCATTTTGAAACATCCCAAAGCAATATAAATAATAGTGCGATGTGGATAGC
>NZ_DATJCY010000149.1:0-19722 GCF_035577925.1 Gelidibacter sp.
TGAACGGCGTTTAAAGGAAGAACTGGATATTCCGGTGATGCACGACGATCAACATGGTACAGCCATCATTTCTGCGGCAGCGCTATTGAACGCCTTGGAAATTGCTAATAAGAATATAGACGAAGCTCAAATTGTGATTAGCGGCGCAGGAGCTGCTGCTATTTCATGTACACGACTATACCAAGCATTTGGCGCGAAACGTGAAAATATAGTGATGTGTGACAGTAAGGGAGTTATTAGAATGGATCGTCCGAATTTGTCCCCAGAAAAAGCTGAATTTGCTACAGATCGTCAAATGGACACTTTGGAGGATGCCATGAAAAATGCCGATGTATTTATTGGTTTATCTACAGCAAATATTCTTTCTCCTGAAATGCTTTTGTCTATGGCAGATAATCCTATCGTTTTTGCTATGGCCAATCCCGATCCTGAAATTGAATACCAATTGGCCATTGATACACGTAATGATGTGATTATGGCTACAGGGCGTTCCGACCATCCTAATCAGGTCAATAACGTGCTTGGGTTTCCATTTATTTTTAGAGGTGCGTTAGATGTAAGAGCAACTAAAATTAACGAAGCCATGAAAATGGCAGCGGTCAAAGCACTTGCTAATTTGGCGAAACAGCCCGTTCCAGAGCAGGTTAATATTGCTTATGGTGAAACGCGATTGACCTTTGGACGTGATTATATTATTCCAAAACCTTTTGATCCTCGTTTGATTGCAGAAGTTCCTCCAGCGGTTGCTAAAGCGGCTATGGAGAGTGGTGTTGCTAAAGAACCGATTACTGATTGGGTTAAATATGGTGATCAGCTATTAGAGCGGTTGGGTTCTGACAATAAAATTATCAGACTATTGACCAATCGTGCAAAAATGAACCCTAAACGTGTGGTTTATGCAGAAGCCGATCATTTGGATGTAGTAAAAGCAGCGCAGATAGCGTATGATGAGGGCATCGCTATTCCGATTTTATTGGGACGAAGAGAAACTATTTTAAGGTTGATGGCCGAAATTGAATTTGATGCCAATATTGAAATTATTGACCCTAGTGTAAATGGAGAAGATGAGCGTCGCAATAGATATGCAGAAGTGTATTGGTCGCAGCGCAAACGTAAAGGCGTTACTTTTTATTCTGCCCAAAAGTTGATGAGAGAGCGTAATTATTTTGCCGCCATGATGGTCAATGAAGGCGATGCTGATGCTTTGATTTCAGGGTATTCACGAAGTTATCCATCTGTTGTGAAACCGATGTTAGAACTTATTGGATTGGCTAAAGGTGCTACTCGAATAGCAACGACCAACTTGATGATGACACGACGTGGCCCTATGTTTTTGAGTGATACGTCAATCAATATTGATCCGCCTGCCAAAGATTTGGCGACTATTGCCCAAATGACGGCAAGAACCGTTAGAATGTTTGGAATGGAACCAGTTATGGCGATGATTTCTTTTGCCAACTTTGGATCCTCAACAAGTCCAAAGGCTTCAAAAGTGACCGAAGCTGTTAAGATATTGCACGAAACGAGTCCTAATTTATTGGTTGATGGCGAATTGCAAACAGATTTTGCACTTAATCAAGAAATGCTGCGTGAGAATTTTCCATTTTCAAAATTAGTAGGTAAAAATGTAAACACACTTATTTTTCCAACGTTGGATGCAGCAAACATTACATATAAATTATTAAAAGAGCTCAATAAAGCAGAATCAATAGGACCGATAATGATGGGGATGAGAAAACCTGTCCATATTTTGCAATTGGATGCCAGTGTTGATGAAATTGTGAATATGACGGCTATTGCTGTAATTGATGCTCAACAAAAGGAGAAAAGAGAACAAGATATCAGAAATACTGGAGAAAATGGACCTGCATCGTAATGAAAATAATTTTATTACATTTGAGACTTTAACCTAAGCTATACATGATTACACATATTCAAGGAAAACTTGTAGAAAAAAATTTAACTAATGTCGTCATAGATTGTAACGGTGTAGGCTATTTCCTTAATATTTCATTGCATACCTATTCTCAAATTCCCGATACGGAATATTTGAAATTATATACCTACTTGCAAATCAAGGAAGATTCTCATTCATTATTTGGGTTTTCATCTTTGGCAGAGCGTGAAATTTTTAAACTGCTAATTTCTGTAAGTGGCGTAGGACCAAGTATTGCACGGACTATGTTATCGTCATTAACACCAAAACAAGTTCGTGAAGGGATTGCACGAGGTGATGCGGCATTGATTCAATCTGTTAAAGGCATTGGAGCTAAAACAGCAGCACGAGTAATTTTAGATTTGAAGGATAAAGTGCTAAAAGTGTATGATTTGGACGAACTTTCCGCAGGTAGTAACAATACCCACAAAGATGAAGCGTTATCTGCTTTGGAAGTCCTTGGATTTGCAAGAAAACAGGCGGAGCGTGTTGTTGATAAAGTGGTGGCCAATCAGCCGGAAGCAAGCGTAGAAGTCATAATAAAAGAAGCTTTAAAAAATTTATAACTAGATTTTGAGTACAAGAAACCCTAGCTTATCCTTATCTCTAAAATGTTTATGGTTCTTTAGCCTGGTCTTTTTTTTGGGGTATTCTGGATTTTCACAAGAGTTGCCAGTGCCTCAGGATTCTACTAAAACAGGACATTCATTTGGCACCATCAAAATGCCAAATCCCAATAGTATTATTTCAAAATACACCTATGATCCTGTTACAGATCGTTATATATATACAGAAACCGTTGGAAAATTCAATATTAACTATCCACTAATTCTTACACCAAAAGAATTTCAGAAGTTAATGTTAGAGCAAAACCTTAAAAGTTATTACAAACAAAAAATAGATATTGCCGAAGGCAAAAAGGAGGGAACAGAAGGTCAACAGAAAAACCTACTTCCTGAGTTTTATGTGAATTCTGGGTTTTTTGAAACTGTTTTTGGAGGAAATACCATTGAGGTTATTCCGCAAGGTTCGGTAGAAATGGATTTGGGCGTTTTATTTACAAAACAAGATAATCCATCATTTTCACCGCGTAACCGAAGCAACTTTACCTTCGATTTTGATCAGCGTATCAGCCTGAGTTTATTGGGAAAAGTGGGGACCCGACTTCAGGTTACCGCCAATTATGATACGCAATCCACCTTCGATTTTCAAAACCTCATTAAGTTGGAATACACACCAACTGAAGATGATATTGTAAGAAAAATTGAAGTTGGGAATGTGAGTATGCCCCTCAACAGTTCATTAATTACAGGCGCACAAAGTTTGTTTGGTGTCAAAACCGAATTGCAATTTGGAAAAACCAGGGTAACTGCTGTTTTTTCTGAGCAAAAATCACAATCTCGTTCAGTAATCGCGCAAGGTGGCGGTACGTTGGATGAGTTTTCATTTTATGCACGCGATTATGATGAAAACCGACACTTTTTCTTAGCACAATATTTCAGGGAACGCTATGATATTGCACTTCAGCGTTATCCGCATATCAACAGTAATGTTCAGATAACGCGTGTTGAAGTATGGATTACAAATAAAAGTAATCAAACCGATAATGTGCGAAATATTGTCGCTTTTCAAGATTTGGGAGAGTCACAACGTGTAGGTTCTAGCGTTAATATTTTGGTTCCGGGATCGCTTCCTAATAATAAAAACAACGGTTTTGATCCAACTAATATTGGTGGTGCGGGCTCTAATCTTAATAGTTCTGTTCGAGATATTACGCGTGTTGAACAAGGGATCAATATTCCGGCCAATGAAGGTTTTGATTTTGGGAAACTTGAGAATGCAAGAAAATTGACGGAAGGTTATGATTATACTCTCCAACCACAACTGGGTTACATTTCATTGAACCAACGTTTGCAAAATGACGAAGTTCTGGCCGTTGCTTTTCAATATACGGTGGGAAGCAATGTGTATCAGGTTGGGGAATTTGCCAATGATGGCATTGAAGCTACCGGAACATCTATGGATCCTATTTCCGGAAATACTGTGATCAATAATAACAATCTTATCTTAAAGATGCTGAAAAGTGCCATCACCAATGTAAATCAGCCAATTTGGGATTTGATGATGAAAAATATATATGATTCTGGCGCTTACCAACTCAGTCAGGAAGATTTTAAACTGAATATTTTTTATACGGAAGCGTCGCCTTTAAATTATATCAAACCTGTTGAAGGCACCACTTTTCCATTGTATGATAATAACACACCAGATCCGACAGATGACACGCCCATAACTGAAACGCCATTAATCCGACTGTTTCATTTAGACCGATTGAATTATAATAATGATCCACAACTCAATGGCGATGGTTTTTTTGATTTTGTTCCAGGGATTACCGTTTTAACCCAAAATGGAAAGATCATATTTACAAAAGTAGAGCCTTTTGGGAAGTATTTATTTGATGTATTAGCTGATCCTGCTTATCCTTCAGATTATAACGATGCTGTTTATGCCAACCCTAATCAGGAAAAATACGTTTATGATATTCTTTATAAGGGCACCAAAACGGCGGCATTGGAGCAATCAGATAAAAATAAGTTTCAACTCAAAGGACGTTACAAATCGACTGGCGGTGATGGGATTTCCATAGGTGCATTCAACGTACCACGTGGTTCTGTGAAAGTGACTGCTGGTGGACGGGTTTTAGTAGAGGGCGTTGATTATACTGTGAATTATCAGTTGGGACGTGTCGAAATTTTGGACCAAGCACTAAAAGCATCTAACACGCCAATCAACGTATCGGTTGAAAATAATGCGGTTTTCGGTCAGCAAACCAAACGATTTACAGGTTTAAATGTCGAGCATCAGTTCAATGAGAAGTTTGTTTTGGGGGCCACGTTTTTAAATTTGAACGAGCGTCCTATTACCCAAAAGGCCAATTATGATACGGAATCTATCAACAATACCATTTTTGGTTTTAATGGTAACTATTCCACAGAAGTACCATTTTTAACAAGATTGGCCAATAAGTTGCCTAATATTGATACCGACGTACCTTCCAATCTTTCGGTAAGAGGCGAGTTTGCCTACCTACTTCCTGGAGCACCAAAAGGCACCGATTTTCAAGGAGAAACGACAGCTTATGTAGATGATTTTGAAGGGTCGCAAGGAAGTATTGACCTATTGTCACCACAATCTTGGTTTTTATCCAGCCGACCAAAAGGCTTGGGAATTGGTGCCAATGAAGATCAAATAGGAATTCAGAACGGTTTTAATAGAGCACATTTGAATTGGTACACTATTGATCCCATTTTTTATAGTGTGCAACGACCAAAAGGAATTACCGATAATGATTTGTCAAATTTGTACACCAGACGTGTGTTTATAGATGAAATTTTCCCGCAACGAGACTTGGTTCAAGGTCAGAGTACTATTATTCCAACTTTGGATTTGGTCTATTATCCATCAGAGCGTGGGCCTTACAATTTTCAGACCCAAAACATCAATTATCCAAATACATTAACCCAACCGCAACAAAGTTGGGCGGGAATTACGCGCGCTATTACCAGTACCGATTTTGAACAAGCCAATGTTGAGTATATAGAGTTTTGGCTTCAGGATCCATTTTTGGACAACACCTCAAATCCGGGTGGGAAACTGCTTATTAACCTTGGTAATATTTCAGAAGATATTATTAAGGACGGGAAAAAACAATATGAAAATGGCCTTCCGGACAATGGCGATATTTCTGGTTTGCCAGTTACCGATTTTGGTTCAATAGTGCCGCGTAACCAATCATTAATTTATGCTTTTTCGAGTTTAGGAAGTGATCGCGCCAATCAAGATGTCGGTTATGATGGGTATAACGATGCTCAAGAAATAGCGCGTTTTGGATCTCAATTTGGTCCGGATCCATCCAATGATAATTACACGTATTTCCTTCAGGCCGAAGGTGATATTTTTGATCGCTATAAACGTTACAATGGCTCTGAAGGAAATTCGCCAGATGCGTTTTCTGATACCAATAGGGGTTCTACAACCCAGCCCGATGTAGAAGATATTAACCGAGATAACACCATGAATACCATTGATAGTTATTTTGAATATGAAATTGATATCACGCGCGGCAGTTTGGACAATCCTAATAACGCTTTGATCAACGACGTTAAAACCAGGAATATCACTTTGCCAAATGGCGATAATCGTGATGTGAGATGGTATCAGTTTAGAATTCCGATTGATAAATCGACAAGGACGATCGGTGGTATTTCTGATATCCGATCCATACGGTTTGCAAGAATGTATCTTAAGGAGTTTTCGCAAACCACCGTTATGCGTTTTGCAACATTAGATTTGGTACGTAGTGATTGGCGTCGATATACCCTGGATTTGGATAGCAACCCAAACAACAACAGTACTGATGCATCTTTTAGTGTTGGGGTCATCGGTTTGCAAGAAAATGAAGGAAATTATGTATTGCCTCCAGGTGTGGAATTGGAGAAAATCAACAGTAACAATAATATCATTAGACAAAACGAACAATCCTTAGTTGTTGAGGTTTGTGAGTTGGAAGGTGACGATTCTCGAGGGGTTTATAAGAATATTAGTGTAGACATGCGTCAGTATAAAAAGCTGAAAATGTTTATGCATGCCGAAGCTTCTGAAGGACGTACATTAAATCCTGGCGAAATGATCGGTTTTATCAGAATGGGAAATGATTTTACCCAAAACTTTTACGAAATTCAAGTGCCATTAAATGTCGTTTCTGGAGTAGGAAGAGATCAGGTTTGGCCTTCTGAAAACGAAATCAATATCAACCTGGATATTTTACAAAAAATAAAAGCGTTAGGGATTAGTGATGGTACGTTGGCCAATCAAGATCCAACGTTTTATAATGTCACATCTTCAGGACCAGAACTCTTGCAATCCGGAGATAATTTTGAAGTTGGAGAAACTAGAGTCGGCATCAAAGGAAATCCCAATTTTGGAGATATTAGAGTGCTTATGGTTGGTGTGAAAAATAATACCACAGCCACCAATTTATGTGGAAAAGTATGGTTTAATGAGTTACGACTTTCTGATTTGGACAATGAAGGCGGTTGGGCTGCCATATTGAGCATGGATTCTAATATTGCCGATTTTGCCGATATCAGTGCTACAGGAAGACAAAGCACCGTTGGTTTTGGAAGTATTGAGCAACGCCCAAATGAGCGCAGCCGTGAAGATATCATGCAGTATGATGTTGTGACCAATATTAATCTTGGACAATTATTGCCAAAAAAATGGGGCGTTCAATTACCATTTAATTATGCACAAAGCGAAGAAATGGTAACGCCTAAATATGATCAGTTTTATAACGATTTGACGCTCGACTCACGATTGGAAGCTGCAAGTTCATCAGATGAGAAAGATCAGATTTTGAAGCAATCTGAGGATTATACCAAGCGTAAAAGTATTAATTTTATTGGTGTTAGAAAACAACGTACCGGCGATGGAAAACCGCGTTTTTATGATGTTGAAAATCTAACGTTCAATTACTCTTACAATAAGGTAGAGCATCGGGATTTTGAAATTGAAAATGCTTTGGATCAAAATCTAAGGACCGGCGTCAATTATGCCTATAATTTTCAGCCGATAACTATCGAGCCGTTTGCTAAAAACGATTCTATATTTAAAAGCAGATATGCGAAAATTCTTAAAGATTTCAATTTTAATTTATTGCCAAATAGCTTTACCATAAATTCTGATATTTTACGTCAATTCAATAAACAAAAATTTAGGGAAGTAGAATTGGGTGGGAATAATATTGGTTTGGAAGAATTATTCAGAAGAAATTATAGATTCGATTTTCAGTATGCCATTAACTATAAGATTTCAAAGTCTATGAACTTGAATTTTATGGCCAACAATACCAATATTGTGCGTAATTATTTTATTGATGATATAATTAACGGAAAACAAGATCCTAATCTTGATATTTGGGACGGTTTCTTTGAGTTGGGCGATCCTAATATCCAAAACCAGCAGTTGCAGCTCAATTATGAACTTCCGTTATATAAGATTCCGACGTTCAGTTTCTTAAAAGCGACTTATTCGTACACAGGCGATTTCCAATGGCAAAAAGGTTCGGATTTGAATACCAACATGCCTATTCTGGATGAAACCACAGGCATAACCAACCATTATAATCTTGGGAATTCCATACAAAATGCCAATACACACAATATCAATTCTACGTTCAATATGGAAACGCTTTATAGATATGTGGGATTGACCAGAAAAGATAGTAGAAGACGAACACAAGGCCGCGCAACAGGACAGCCAAGACAAACGGGAAGTAATGGTAATGCATCACCGCAAAATAGGACTAATGTTGATGGCACATCAGTAGGTACAAAAGTGTTCAATACCTTTGTGGACCTTGCTACGATGGTAAAACGCGTGCAAATTAATTATAGTGAAAACAACGGAACATTCTTGCCAGGATATTTACAGACTCCAGGATTTATAGGAACGCTTAAACCAACCTTAGGTTACACATTTGGCAGCCAAAGTGATATTCGAGATTTAGCAGCTAGAAATGGTTGGCTGAGCGTTTATCCCGATTTTAATCAGCAATATACCGAAGTGACCAACCGAACGCTGGATGTTTCGGCTAATATTGAAGTTATAAAAGATTTAAAAATTGATTTGATAGGCAACAGAATGTATTCTGAAAACCTAAATGAAAATTATAATGCCTTGGATACTAACGGTGACGGACTTAGTGACACGTATAATGCCTTGATTAGAAATTCATTTGGTAATTTCAGTATTTCTACATCACTTATTAAAACAGCTTTTGGAAAGAGTGATGAAGTTAGATCAGAGGCGTTTGAAGATTTTAGAGCCAACCGATTAATTGTGTCCAAACGTCTGGCGCGCAATTTTTATGGTTCAGATACTTATCCTCTTGATGCGGATGGCTATCCGGTTGGTTTTGGAAAAAACAATCAAGCAGTTTTGCTGCCGGCTTTTTTATCGGCTTATCAAGGCTCCAATCCGGATAAAGTATCGATGAGCGCCTTTCGAGATATTCCAATTCCTAACTGGACGTTAAAATATACCGGTTTGATGCGTTTAAATTGGTTTAAGGACAAATTCAAACGTTTTTCTGTTTCCCATGGCTACCGTTCGGGTTATACGATCAATCAATTCCGAACCAATTTAGACTACGATGGTGCAAATCCGCAAGCACTCGATCAAGGTGGAAACTTTAAAAATCAAACGATATTTAGCAATATTAACCTGGAAGAACACTTTAGTCCGTTGATAAAGTTGGATTTTGAAACCAAGAGTTCAGTAAAGATTTTGGCCGAAGTTAAAAAGGATAGAATTCTATCTTTAAGTTTTGACAATAATTTGCTTACCGAAATAAATGGCTACGAATATGTTTTAGGATTGGGTTATCGTATCAAGGATGTCAGGATTCGGTCTAAAATGGCCGGACCACAACAAACTATTGTAGCCGATTTGAACATGAAAGCAGATATCTCATTGCGCGATAATAAAACCATCATTAGATATCTCGATTTGGATGACAATCAAGTTACTTCTGGACAAACTATCTGGGGCATTAAGTATTCGGCAGATTACGCATTTAGTAAAAACCTTACCGGTATTTTCTATTTTGACTACACATTTTCTGACTATGCCATTTCTACCGCATTTCCTCAAACAACAATTAGATCCGGAATTACCTTAAGGTATAATTTCGGTAATTAATTTTGATTAAAGGATTTTAAAAAAGTACATTTGTTTCACTATAAAATTTATTAAAAAAAATGAACATTCCAGCACAATTAAAGTACACAAAGGACCATGAATGGATTAGCATTGATGGTGATGTTGCAACTGTAGGTATTACAGATTTTGCACAGGGAGAATTAGGAGATATCGTTTATGTTGAAGTTGAAACACTTGACGAGACATTAGATGCCGATGAGATTTTTGGAACCGTTGAGGCCGTAAAAACAGTTTCTGATTTGTTTTTACCACTCTCTGGAGAAATTATAGAGTTCAACACCATCCTTGAAGATGAGCCTGAAAAAGTAAATACAGATCCTTATGGTGAAGGTTGGATGATTAAAATAAAAATTTCTGACGCTTCCCAAATTGAAGGTTTACTTTCTGCCGATGCTTATAAAGAGCTGATAGGTGCATAAACGTTGGCCCTTAGTATTATTAATAGTTTATGCTCTAGTACTTTTAGTATTAAGTTTGATGTCAATTGGTAAGATTCCTCCTTTAGGCACTTCTTTTGATGATAAGATCGGACATTTTGGAGCTTATTTTATTTTTATGCTATTGGTTTTTAATTATTTAAAGTCGCTACAGGTTCGTTCTGCATTGTTTTATGCATTTATTATAGCCGTATCCTATGGGTTTTTAATTGAATTACTACAGAAATACCTCACAACTGGCAGACAGTATGATATTTATGATGCTCTAGCAAATGCTTTTGGTGCGGTTATTGCAGTACTTTTTATAATTATATACAGAAAGTTAAAGTTAAAATAATTTATTCACTTGCTTTTTTAACAAATTATTGGTTATTTTAGCATTCCTTAAAAACACTCAAAGCATATGGAACCAAAAAAGAATGTAAAGGCCGACGTTGGTAGAAATAGTTCTATCTATTTCTCTGTTGGTCTAGCCTTAGTGTTATTGTTGACCAACTTGGCCATCAATTACAAGACTTATGATAAGGCTGCCATTGATATAGGCATTTTAAACGTTGATGCTGAATTGGAAGAAGAAATTCCAATTACAGAACAGTTGCAGACTCCACCGCCACCACCGCCACCGCCACCAGCAGCTCCAGAGCAGATAGAGGTAGTTGAGGATGACAAAGAAGTTGAAGAAACTGTTATTGAATCTACTGAAACTAATCAGGAAGAAGTTATTGCCAAAGTAGAAGATGTTGTTGTGGTTGATGCTCCAGTAGAGGAGGAGGAAATTCCGTTTCACGTTATTGAAAACGTACCGGTATTTCCAGGCTGTGAGAAAGAGCGTACAAACGAAGCTAAAAAACAGTGTATGTCTGATAAGATCAGTCAGTTCGTAAATAAAAGATTTAATACAGAATTAGCATCTGAGTTAGGTCTTTCTGGAAGACAGCGTATTAGTGTCGTTTTTAAAATTGACAAATCAGGTAATATTACGAATGTTCAAGCAAGAGCACCACATCCTGGTTTAGAAAAAGAAGCACAACGTGTTATTGGTTTGCTTCCAAAGATGGAGCCTGGTAAACAACGTGGGAAAGCGGTAACAGTACCTTATTCATTGCCTATTTTGTTCCAAGTACAAGACTAGTATTCAAATATTATATATAAAAAACCCAATGCACATTGCATTGGGTTTTTTATTTCTTAAAATAATGCTTCCTGTTAATTGCATTTTGATCGCATAATATTTAGTGTCCTTTTTTTGAAAAAAATAGTATCTTTCCACCTTTATCTTAAAGGTTAAAAACCATCTATGCAGAAGCTATTTATAATAATATTCATTAGTTTTCAACTCCTTAGTTTTTCACAGAACATTGATTCGTATGAAAAACCACCAGTTTTTATCGGGTGTGAAGATGAGGTGGTTGATAATTTAAAAGTCTGCTTTAACACGAAGTTGAACACTTATGTTTTTGAAAATCTTGTTATCCCTCAAGATGTTAAAAATGATAATTATAAAGGAGATGTAAAAGTATTATTTGAAGTTGATAAAGAAGGTCATATTGGTGTTATTTATATTGATGCTGTTTACGATGTGCTTAAAGATGAAGTAAAACGTGTATTCGAAGATTTGCCAAAAATTAAACCTGGAACCTATAACGGGCAACCTACTTTTTATCAGTATTCTTATAGTATCAAAATTCCTTTGATAAATGATTTAGTTGTGCACTCAGTCGATTTGGAAGAGCAAAAAAGTATAAAAAAAGCGATCCATCTCAACGCTATTGTTTCCAATGAGTTTGATAGTATTACCAATAATATTAGTAAATATCAGGGACTTGAATATAGTAGCCAATTAAATATTCCGTTTACACATGGGTATTATTCCCGTTTTGATGCCCATATGAATGGCTTGGGCACTAACAGTCATACAGCGGCAAAGCCATTTGTTTTTGAGGAAGTGGCCTCCTATTATGATTTTCAAGCTGAAAAGGCGTCACTTTCAAAAGGTGCAGAAGGTTGGTTCGGCAGAAAACTGTGGGATGAACACTTGGTGCAACTGCAAGGTGAAGATTATTGGTTTACCATTGATCCTGTTCTCGATTTGCAAGTCGGCAAAGATTCAGATGCCGATTTCAATTCGACCTTTAATAATACTCGCGGCGTTTATATTCAAGGAGGATTGGGTAAGAAATTTAGCTTTTCAGCTTCTGTTTTTGAAAGCCAGGGACGATTTGCACAATATTATAACCACTACGCCGAAACTTTAAAGGCTTTTGGCCCGGATCCAGCAATTATTCCTGGGCGTGGCATTGCCAAACGCTTTAAGAAAGATGCTTATGATTATCCAGTGGCCGATGCGTATTTATCGTATGCACCCGCCAAGTTTGTTAATATCCAATTTGGTCATGGCAAAAATTTCATAGGAGACGGCTATCGTTCTCTTTTTCAAAGTGATGTGGCGAGTCCGCATACATTTTTGAAGTTAAACACGAAGTTCTGGAAAATAAAGTATACCAATACTTGGATGTGGCTCAGGGACGTACGAGATGCTGTTATAGAAGATAAGGCGTTTTTGACCAAATACATGGCTAACCATTATTTGAGCTGGAATGTGTCTAAACGCCTAAATATAGGTCTTTTTGAATCGGTTATGTGGACAGATACTAACGGTCGAGGATTTGATATCAATTATCTCAATCCAATTATCTTTTACAGAGCCATTGAGTTTGAGTCGGGACAAGGTTCTGGAAATGCTATTGTTGGTGCTTCTGCAAAATATAAATGGAACAATAAAGTAAACTTGTATGGACAGTTTATTTTGGACGAATTCTCTTTGACCGATGTTAAGGCAGGCAATAAAAGCTGGAAAAATAAATTCGGCTATCAATTGGGCGCTAAGTATTACGATGCATTTAAAATAGATAATTTAATGCTGCAAGTAGAGTATAACCAAGTGCGGCCGTATGTATATTCCCATAATACCATTGTCAATAATTATGCACATAGCAATCAGCCCATGGCACATTTATGGGGAGCAAATTTCAAAGAATTCATTGTTATAGGACGTTATAATTATGAACGATGGTTTGCCGATGCCAAATTTATTTTTGGCACCCGAGGTTTGGATTTTAATGATGGAACAGATAATTTTAGTTACGGAGGTGATGTTTACAGAAATTATAACGAACGTCCTTTTGATGCCAACGTCAAAATTGGACAAGGAAATAAAACCAAAACATTCAATGCCGAACTACAAGCAGGCTATATTATTAATCCGGTGAGTCATTTAAAGATTTTTGCAAATATCAGTTTTAGAGATTTTAATCCAGAAGCCAATACTGCAACTACATTTAATAATAGTACTACTTGGTTTAATCTGGGAGTAAAAACAGATTTGTTCAACTGGTATTTTGATAATTAGAAAACAATCTCTGCGTAAGCAGGAGTCTTAAGTAAAAAACATGCGGTTTTTTGATGAATTTTGTCAGGGAAGCATTAATACACTATGGGACATTTTTGTTTTTGAAAGCCTTATTGGTAGAAATGCTAACTGAGACAAGTACACATTTTTAAATTTTTAAAAATTGAAAACTGATTTGAAAAGTTAATTTTCATTATTTGAATTGCTCAAAACTAATTTTCAAAGTATCTTCGCACTCGCAATTAAAAGCGAAAATTTAAGACCAATTGACGACAATAAATTCTTCTTTATCAAGCGTCTCGATTATTTCTGATTTTAAGGAAATAACCAAGATGAGACTATCAGTGAGTGTGGTGTTTTCTGCTGTGGCTGGATACCTTTTGGGAGCTGAAACCATTGAATGGAGCATTGTGGTATTATTGGCTTTTGGCGGTTATTTTATGGTTGGGGCTTCTAATATGTACAATCAGATTATTGAGCGCGACTTGGATGCCTTGATGGATCGTACCAAAAACAGACCGATTCCTGCAGGTCGAATTTCCGTGAACTCTGCATTTGCAATGGCTGTTGTTTTTACAATACTAGGGATTGCCACACTTTATTTTATTAATCCACGTACGGCAATATACGGTGCCATTTCAATTTTTTTATATACTAGTATTTATACACCTTTAAAAACAAAAACTCCTTTATCGGTTTTTGCTGGTGCAATTCCTGGCGCAATTCCATTTATGTTAGGTTGGGTAGCAGCGCGGAATGCCTTTGGAATAGAGCCCGGAACATTGTTTGCAATTCAGTTTTTTTGGCAATTTCCACATTTTTGGGCTATCGGATGGTTTTTGTTTGACGATTATAAAAAAGGTGGATTTTTTATGTTGCCAACGGGCAATCGTGATAAAGGCACTGCAACGCAAGTTATTATTTATTCAGTGTGGACCGTTATTGTTTCTGTAGTGCCAGTACTTGGTATTACAGGTGATTTAAAATTATCTGTAGTCGCAGCAATCATCGTGTTTGCACTTGGGGCGGTGATGGTTTATTACGCATTGCAATTATTCAAAAAAAGAACAGAGAAAGCAGCCAAACAGTTGATGTACGCTAGTGTGATTTATATTACCTTGTTACAGATTGTTTATGTTGCCGATAAATTTATAAGTTAATATGGATTTTACACAAGGTACCTTTCAGGAAAAACATAATAGAGCAAAAAAGATGATGCTCTGGTTTGGGATCATTTCACTAATCATGTCTTTTGCTGGGTGGACCAGTGCATTTGTGGTAAGTAGTACAAGAGAAGATTGGCTCAACGATTTTCAGTTGCCAAACGCCTTTATCATCAGTACTATTGTGGTTATTATAAGTAGTTTGACTTTCATGATGGCCCATAAAGCGCTAAAAAATAACCAAAGGCAACAAACCATGGTATGGTTGCTCGTTACGTTTGCTTTGGGCGTTGCATTTATTACAAATCAGTTTTTAGGCTTTAATGAAATCATTGCCATGGGTTATAACTTTACTGGGCCTACCAGTAATGTGACCATGTCTTATATTTATTTGATTGCGATGGTACATATTGTTCACGTTATCGCTGGACTGGTTTGTATTCTTGTCGTAATTTATAATCATTTTAAACAAAAGTATAATGCTGAAGAAAGAACTGGGTTCGAACTTGCAGCAACATTTTGGCATTTTATTGATATACTGTGGGTATATCTCTTTTTATTTTTATACTTTGTCGGCTAATTAGAGCTATTCAAGATATTCAAATTAAGTATCAACAGCATCAAACAGCATTTAGGGCATCTCAAAATTTAATGTGGATGTTTCTTTAGATGAATAAAATGATTATTTTTGTGCAACTTTAAAACTAAAAACTGATCACTACATATGGATACGACTGTCGCGAACACTAGTGAAGAAAATAAGCGTTGGGGTGGAGGTATTGAACCATTAAAAGCAAGTTACGGCAAAATGATGATGTGGTTTTTCCTCACGTCCGACTCTTTGACCTTTACAGGGTTCTTAGCCGCTTATGGATTCTCACGATTTAAATTTGCCGATTCTTGGCCAATTGCCGATGATGTGTTTACACACGTACCTTTTGTACATGGTAATTACCCGATGATTTTCGTGGCATTCATGACCTTTATCTTAATTATGTCTTCCGTAACTATGGTATTGGCCGTTGATGCCGGACATAAGATGGACAAGGCAAAAACCACTTTGTACATGTTTTTAACAGTATTGGGAGGTTTAATATTTTTGAGTTCTCAAGCTTGGGAATGGTCCACCTTTATTAAAGGAGATTACGGTGCAGTTGGAACACATGCTGGTAATATCTTACATTTTGTGGATGCTGAAGGAAATCGAGTGGCATTAAAAGACATTGCTGTCTCACAGCCAACAGAACGTTCCTATCACGCTGCTAAAGATGGTATTTGGTTTACCTCAGAAAAAGAACTTCCAAGTTATACTTTAGAAGAAGTTATAGATGGCTTTAAAGCTAATCCTGAGCTTTTGGTCAGAACCACTTATACCGTAGAAGGCGGTCACCATAAAACCATTTTATCTCGAAGTGAGTCCCTACTGGAACTAGAATCTAAGGGCAAAAATATTGTTGAAGGTGCCAACCTTATTCAGAATGAATATGGCTCACCATTATTTGCTAACTATTTCTTCTTTATTACAGGTTTCCACGGATTCCACGTATCGATTGGGGTGATGCTTAATATTATCGTTTTCTTTAATGTTCTCCTTGGTACTTATGAGCGAAGAGGCAGTTATGAAATGGTTGAGAAAGTTGGTTTGTACTGGCATTTCGTAGACTTAGTGTGGGTGTTTGTATTTACATTCTTCTACTTAGTATAATTTTATAGATAACTTATTTAATATGGCAGCAGAAACACAAAATTTAGCAATATTCAGAGGAACGCTTAAGTTTAAATCCAATACCCAAAAAATTTGGGGAGTATTAATCTTTTTGGCTATAGTTACAGCTATTGAAGTTCTTTTAGGGATTTATAAACCCGAAGTGCTGATGGGTCAAGTTTTAGGAATGAAAGCTCTTAACTGGATATTTATCATCCTGACGATCGTAAAGGCCTATTATATTACTTGGGATTTTATGCACATGAGAGATGAAACTGCAAGTTTGAGACGTATGGTTGTTTGGACTGGAGTGGTTTTAATTTCTTATTTAACCTTTATTTTATTAAAAGAAGGTGAATATATTGAGCATGTTTTCAGTACTGGATTTGTAAAAATGAATTTTTAAAAGACACTTCCACTAAAACCATTCGTTTTAGTGTTAAACATACATAAAGAGGCGGTTATTTGAACCGTCTTTTTTATTTTTGCCCTATTGTGTTTTTAGTACACTTTTAGTGATAAAATAGATATTGTTTTACACTTGTCAATTATGAAAAACTACCTTAAATGAATATAAAACTTGTTAAACGCTATACCATTTTAGGCATACTGTTTTTCCTTCCTGTAGCTTTTTTATTGCTATTACTACCTGCAAAGCATAATTATGTAGCACTTGATGTGGTAAAAGAAAATGTACAGGATATTAATACGGTTAGCGATTATCAATTAAAAGATCATATTAGTATAGTCGCTTTTTTAGGTAAAAAACCTTTAGAAAGAGCGATGGCAGCGTCCAACCTAAAGGAATTGATCTATACCAAGTTTAAGGGTTTTAAAAGGTTTCAAATTATTGTGGTTCTTTCTCCTGAATCAAAGGATGATCTGGAGGCATTAAAAAGAGAAATAGATTCGCATGAAGATTTAAAATATTGGCATTTTGTGTTCTTGGAAGATGATGCTACATTACAATTATATAAGAGTCTAAATAGCTATACTGAGTTGGATGATAATTTATCAACCTCAAGTGTGTTTATTGTTGATGCCGATCTTAACCAACGAGGACGTTTGGATGATAGAACAGAAAGAGAAGTGGAACTCAATGCCCCTTCTTACGATTTAACGTCATATGATGCCGTACAAGTAGCTATCATAAAAAATAAAATGAGTGAAGATATTCGTGTCTTGTTTACAGAGTATAGAGAAAAACGAAAGGGAACTTTTGATTCGTCTACAAGGCGCGCTAATGATTTAAAAGGAATAACTGATGAGCAAGAAAACTAATTACTCCTATGTTGGCATTTCATTTATTGTTCTGTTATTTGGAATTTACTTTGTTCCAATAATAATTGACAGAATTACTAACAAAGATGTCGTAAGAGATGAAAGTAGAAGTGAAGACATTAATCTGAATCCTAAAAAACGACCTGGAAATCTTTCAGATTTACATTTTATTGAGCTTAATGGCGTACGAAAAAAAGTACCCGAATTCAGTTTTATTGATCAGGATGGAAAAACCATTAGCAATAAAGATTATGAAGGCAAAGTTTATGTTTTAGAGTTTTTCTTTACGACCTGCCCATCCATTTGTCCAAAAATGAATGCCAATATGCTGTCCATCCAAAATTCATTTTCAAACGAGAAGAATTTTGGTATTGCTTCATTTTCAATTACACCAGATATTGATACGCCAGAAGTACTCAAAGCTTATGCAAGTGCGCATGGTATAACGCATGACAATTGGCATTTAATGACCGGTAATGAAGATGCTATCTATAAACTGGCCAACGACGGCTTTTACCTTTACACAGCCAAAGATGAAAATGCGGATGGCGGATTTGAGCATTCGGGAAATTTCGCACTCATTGATAAAAATGGTTTTATCCGATCAAGATCCGATAGCCAAGGTAGTCCAATCATTTATTATAATGGCATTATTTCTGAAGAAGAAAAAGTGGATGAAGAAGGGATGGAGGAACAAATTAGCATGTTAAAAGAAGATATTGCTAAATTATTGAAAGAATAAAATATGGATACCGTTAATAGAGCTGCTGAAAAAAAATACAATAAATGGATTGTTGTACTTTCTATTATTATCCCATTAGTAGTAGCAGGTTTGTTTGGCGTCAATTTACGCAAATTAGGTTTTGATGTTGAGCCATTATCTTTTTTACCGCCTATTTATGCCAGTATAAATGGGTTGACAGCTTTGCTTTTGGTGGGCGCACTTTTGGCTATTAAAAGCAAAAACATAAAGCTTCACAAAACTTTGATGACTACCGCTATTGGATGTTCAGTAGCATTTTTGGTGATGTACGTGGCTTATCACATGACCAGTGATTCTACGCCTTATGGTGGTGAAGGCGCTATTAGAACTGTGTATTTTTTCATTTTAATTTCACATATCTTACTATCAATTGTTATTATTCCTTTCGTACTGATTACTTATGTTCGTGCGATTACCAATAATTTTGAACGTCATAAAAAAATTGCGAGAATCGCATTTCCAATTTGGTTGTATGTTGCCATATCTGGAGTAATTATTTATATTATGATTTCACCTTATTACGTCTAAAATGAAACGCAAGATCTTTTTTATACTCTTCTCTTTGTTCACTTTTGTCGCTACCAATGCTCAATGTGCCATGTGCCGTGCTGTTTTGGAAAGTGAGGAAGGACAATCTACAGCCAAAGGTGTTAATGATGGTATTGTATACTTAATGGTAATTCCTTATGTGCTAATTGCTGGTATCGGACTTGCTATTTATATGAAGTTTTCAAAAAAGGAGAAAGTAAAAGCAGATTCATAAATAAATTCCATTGTAACATTCAGTTACTTTTGTCGTCTATATTATACGTTTTCAACGCTACGCCTTAACAGTTTGTTAATATAATTAGATCGTTGAATTGTGTAACATTGTAATATAAAGTGTCTCAGTATGATGCAAACACAAGATTTGGATAAATCCTATTGTATTGGAAACAATTCATGGCATTTAAAAAAAGGATTAATCTTGAAGTAACAGACGGCGAGTTGGTTTTTATTAAGAAACCTTCAAGTTTTGGCAAGTGTAGATGATTGAATTTATATCCATTTTGGGTGAATCCATCCAATAATATATTGGATAATATTCTTATTAACGCTTAAACGAAAATATTTCCCAACTACCGCAGTAAATTTATTGGTATCAATTTTCAATTCTCTAAGGACATTAATACAAATTGAATTTAGATAATGTTGTAGGGTTCTTGTTGCACTAATGATATGTCCGGTTGAAAATATGTTGAAA
>NZ_DATJCY010000150.1:0-2384 GCF_035577925.1 Gelidibacter sp.
ACACCTATTGCACCCAAACCTATTACGGCTAGTGTTTTTCCTTTAATCTCCTGCCCAACAAAATTCTTTTTTCCTTTTTCTACGAGTGCAGGTATTTTACTACCTTTGCCATTTAATGATCGTACCCACATCGCACCATCAATAATATCGCGTGATGCAAGCATCAATCCTGCAATCACCATCTCTTTCACACCATTTGCATTAGCCCCTGGCGTATTAAATACAACGATACCTTTTTCCGTACATCTGTCAATTGGAATGTTGTTTACACCCGCTCCTGCTCTTGCAATAGCCTTTAGTGAAGGTGGAAGCTCCATATCGTGCATTTTATGGCTTCGCAACACAATTGCGTCAGGGTTCGGAATTTCGCTGGCTATCTCATAATCACCTAAGGGCAAAAGTGATAGACCTTTTGGATCGATTGCATTTAACGTCTGAATTTTAAACATTTGGATTATTATCTTTTATATTTCAATATGATTATTTCAAATAAAGAACAAATATCAGCATTTTATCAATAAAATGGGCATGAAAGAGCAATTTTGTTGCAAAATTGAATGCAAACTATACATATTCACTTATAAGATAGATTAGGATACATTAAATGGTATTCTCTTTAAACTCTTGTGGATAACTTAATAGAAATCTTTTCCTATGATTTATACACTGAATCATTTAGATGCGGATCTTTCAATATATCTTCTTCGCCCTTTTAGCCCCTTTTGTTTTTCAGCAATATCAAAGACAGCATAAGGAATGCAATTAAATACACTTAAATCACATTTATAATAAAAACAAAATAAAACCATCCCTGCCGACGTATCTGACGCCACAAAAAAAGCACCCTTCTACTTTCGGATCAGTACGAGATCATTATATTTTTAATTTTCTAATTTCGGATCGGTACGAAATCAATAAATTTTTAATTTTCTACTTTCGGATCAGTACGAAATCGATAAATTTTTAATTTCCTAATTTCGGATTAGTACGAAACCATTATATTTTTTATTTTCTACTTTCGGACTGGTACGAAATCAATAAACTCTTAGTTTTCCACTTTAGGACTAATCCGAAACAAGGAGAATGGTTTTGCTACCTATTGCTGGTGCTTTTTTCTAGTCCAAATGATAGGCTTATAATAAAAACACCAATCCCTCAAAAACTTTACACTTACTTTAAGCTGTTTACTTCCGCATAATTGACTATATTGTGCTTATCTTTTAAATAAAAAAACTGAGTAAATGTTTGAAAAATTAGTAGCCATAGAACCAATAAGTTTGGTGGACTGGGCAGAAAAAAAACTGAATAGCTTTGCAAAAGAAGTCGTAATGTTTGAGGACATACCACAGGATGCTGACGAAATTGTAAATCGCATTGGTGATGCAGATGCTGTATTGTTGAGTTACACCACTACGTTGGACAAAGAGATATTAAAAAGATGTCCAAATATAAAATACATCGGGATGTGTTGCTCGCTCTATTCTCCCGAAAGCGCTAATGTAGATATCAATTATGCTAAAACGCGTGATATAGTTGTTACAGGCATTAGAGACTACGGTGATGAAGGAGTGGTAGAATATGTTGTGAGTGAACTGGTGCGCTGCCTACATGGTTTTGAGACAAGCCCCGATGGAACAAAAATTGCACCATGGAATGGTGTGGCCGAAGAAATCACAGGACTTAAGTGTGGAATAATTGGTTTAGGAAAGCTTGGAGGTATGATTGCAGATGCATTGTCATTTTTTGGTGCAACAATAGATTATGTGGCAAGAAGTGAAAAAGAAGATGCTGCAAAGAAAGGATACAAATTTGTACCAATAAACGATTTAATGGCCAACAATGACGTAGTGATATGCTGCCTCAACAAGAATACGGTTTTGTTGCATGAGAGAGAGTTTGAAAGTTTTGGCAATCACAAAATACTGTTCAACGTTGGGTTGTCTCGTGCTTGGGATGAAAAACCTTTCATCCAATGGTTAAGTCGCAACAATCGTGTTTATTGCGACTCACCAGGTGCTTTGGGCAACGAAGAGTTGCAGAGCCACCCCAATGTTAGATTTATGAATGTATCAGCAGGTAGAACCCGTCAAGCTTTTGATAGATTGAGTGAAAAAGTGATTGAAAATCTATCAGAATACAATGGGTGAGGTAATATTTCGTAATGTATTTACCACGCTCCACCCTGCTATTGCTGGAGTTTTGCTATAAACACTTATTACTGCATCTATCTCTTCATTCTGGATAGTGATGGTGTGTCTGTCACCCACATAGTCGGGAATAGAATTAATTGACACATCAATATTTTCAGGACCTACAGTTGCCAATGATGCCGCCACCGAAACATTCACTTGATGTGGCAAAAGTGCTATTGCATCTTTGGCGCT
>NZ_DATJCY010000151.1:0-1545 GCF_035577925.1 Gelidibacter sp.
CATATTCTTTTGTTCTCGGATTGGAATGGTTAAAATCAGAGCCCACATTATAGCTATGTTTTGGTGTTGTATTAAAGTATGGATTTTCGGTACTTGGATCTCCCCAGCCATCGCCATCAGGATCGTTCATCCACATGCGTATCATTGGATTTCTTCCAAAAGCATGGTTGAGTGCAACATCTAATATAACGGCAATTCCGTTTTGATGGCAGACATCAATAAACTCCTTGAGCTTGTTTTCAGTGCCATAAAATTTATCTAACGCCATGTGGAAAGCCGTGTTATAACCCCAACTTTCATTGCCTTCAAATTCCATTACCGGCAACAATTCGATAGCATTGATGTTTAGATTTTTAAAATAATCCATGCGATCGATCAAATCTTGAAAATTCCGATTGGTCCCAAAATCCCTGATCAAGACTTCATAAACCACTAAATCTTCCTTTTGTGGTTTTTCAAAATTGGTTATTTGCCAGTTGTAAGGTGTTTTGGCGGTTTGCAAAACCGTGACTTCACGTTCTTGTCCTTCGGGATATGCAGGAAGGTTAGGATAGGTTGATGCCGGAATGCCGGGATCGTCAAATGGTGATAATACCAAAGTTGAATAGGGATCGGCTGTTTTTACCATTTTGGGCGAGTTTGCAATAGGTGTGTTATCAACTACCCAATATTGATAAGTTTCTATTTTCCCGGGTGTTAATCCTGCTACTTCCAGCCAGAATTTACCTGAAGAAGGATCTTTTTTCATCGCATAACTGTTGGTTGGTTGCCAATTGTTAAAACTTCCTGCGACATACACATAATCTTTATGTGGTGCATCGAGTACTAAAGTGACCTTCGTTTGATCGGAAGTATTGTAATTGATGCCGTCAACCATTCCAGCAGGTAAAGCCGCAGAGGTTACTGTGGGATTTACAATAACAGAAAACAACTTACTGACTGTAGTTCCCGATTGTGTAACTTCCAGTGTGTAGTTTTGGTTGGCGGTAATATTGGTGTGGGTAAAAGAAAAGTTGGACGTATTAGCTTTGGTGTTAATACTTGCGCCATTCGCTATTAAATTATAATTCGCATTTCCGCCCGAATTGGTTGCAGAAATATTCAAACTCCCACCGGAAGAAAGTATGGTCGTGCTATTTTGTTGAGGATTAGTTAAGGTGACTTGAAAACTTCCAACATTTAATAAGATGTCTTGGCTTTTTTTATCACCAGTGCCGTTTTTTGCTTTAATTAAAAATCCGATACGTCCAATTCCGGTTCTGTTGTAGAACGTTGTTGGCGTAAAGGAAATGCTGTAGGTGTCATTACCAGAATTGTAAGTAAGTTTGTTGGCTTCATTGGAATTCTCCCAAGCTCCGTTGGTTGGTGAGTTCTGTTCATTTGAAAGATTCATATCGTAGGACCAGCTCCATAGATATAAGTCGTTTCCGGTAACGCCCCAAGTAGCTTCGTCGATGCTGCTTCCGTTGAAGGTCAGTGTGATGTTTTGGTTTTCTTCAAAAGGAGAGGGATTGACACTATAAGTTGCCGTTTGTTGTTGTGAAA
>NZ_DATJCY010000152.1:0-4906 GCF_035577925.1 Gelidibacter sp.
TTGGTAATATTCCACGTTACCGATTGTGGCGAAAAGAAAAATGGGCTACCTTACTTCTGCACTTATCATTTGTATTGATCATTTTTGGTGCTTTCATTACCCGATATATTGGTTATGAAGGGATGATGCATATTCGTGAAGGAAATGCCGAAAGTCAGTTTTTATCACAAAAAACCTATGTAACCATCTATCTTGATGGCGATTATATGGTTGATGGCGTAGCACAACGAAAAATCATTGAACGTGAAGTTGATTTCTCTTACCGATTGGATAATAAGTTTATGGTTGAAACCGATTATAATAATATTCCTGTAAGCATTGAACTCGAAAAATTTATCAAATCGGCTGAAATTGATGTCATTCCAGATGAGTCCGGCGAATCTTACCTTAAAATTGTAGAAGCTGGCGACGGACAGCCACATAATCACTTTTTGAAAGTTGGCGAAGTTCAAAATTTACACAATGTTTTGATCGCACTGGATAGGCCTACACCTGGCGCCATAAACATTACTTCAACGCCCGATGGTTTGACGATTGAGTCTCCTTACGAAGGCGATTATATGACCATGGCTACACGTGCTACCGGATTGGTTGTGAAAGATAGTGTTCAGCCCTTAATTTTAAGATCGCGTTATGCTATTGGCAATATGTCGATGGTGTTCCCAACGCCAATTGTAAAAGGAGTTTTTGATGTGGTTAAAAAATCAGAAATGCTTAAAGGTGATGAAGATGGCGTGGTAATGAAAGTAAATGTTAATGGCGAAACACAACAAGCCAATCTTTTGGGTGGACCTTTTAAAAATAATCCTTTCGAACAATTGGAATTTGAGAATTTGACCGTAGCCATTAAATATGGGTCAAAAATGTTGCAATTGCCATTTGAGGTAAAACTTAATGAGTTTATCGGGCGTAAGTTTCCAGGGACAGAAAAAAGCTATTCATCTTATGAGAGTAAAGTAACGGTTTTGGACAAAGAATCAGGAGATTTTGATTATCACATTTATATGAATAATATTTTGGACCATAAAGGTTATCGTTTTTTCCAGGCAAGTTTTGATTCGGATGAAAAAGGAACCATTCTTTCTGTAAACCACGATTTTTGGGGAACTTGGGTCACTTATGTAGGATATATCTTATTATATATCGGTCTTATGGCTATTTGGTTTGATAAAAATACCCGTTTTGCCGATTTGAACCGCATGTTGGATAAAGTCAAAAAACAAAAAAGTAAAATGCTTACTGTACTGATGTTTGGCTTATGCACTTTTGGTTTTGCACAATCTAATTCGCATGACGACCACCGACCAACAAAAGCACAAATAGATTCTGTCCTTAAAGCCAATATTACTCCTAAAGAACATGCCGATAAATTTGGACATCTGGTCGTACAAGATTACAGTGGGCGTATGATGCCAATGGACACGTATGCTTCTGAAGTATTGCGGAAAATAAGCAAGCACGATTCTTATGAAAGCTTTGATGCCAATCAAATTATGTTGTCCATTCAAGAAAGTCCATTGTTATGGTATAATGTTCCTATTATCTACTTGGCACCAAAAAAAGCGGATACCATCAGAAAAATCATTGGTGTGCCATTTGATCAAAAACATGTGGCTTTTATTGACTTTTTTACAGAAAAAGGAAACTATAAATTACAGCCTTATCTTGAAGAAGCCTATAGAGCGGCCGTACCTAATGGTACTCAAAAAGAATTAAAGGAAGCCGATCAACGTGTTCAATTATTGCACAATACATTGGAAGGTCGTGCCATGAAAATTTTCCCGGTTCCTAACGATGATAACAATAAATGGATTTCTTCAAAGGAATTTAGAGATGAAGGCTATCGCGAAAAAATAAGTGATTCTCTTTTAGGAAATTTCATGAACAATGGTTTTAGCGCTTATTTGTTGACGCTTAATAATGCCAAGCAAACGGGTGATTTTTCCCAATCAGATGCTGTTTTGGACGGGATTACCAAAACCCAAGAAAAATATGGCAGTGAAGTCATGCTGTCTGAGAAAAAAGTAAAGACCGAAATTGCTTATAACAAGTATGATATTTTTAGAAGCCTATTTAGTTGGTACATGTACGCAGGTACCGTCATGTTCGTTCTTTTGATTATTCAAATTTTAAAAGGAAATAATAAGTATATCAACTTTGGAGTCAAAGCGTTGGCAGTAATTCTTATTGGACTATTTTTACTCCATACATTAGGATTGGGAGTAAGATGGTATTTGTCAGGGCACGCACCTTGGAGTGACGCTTACGAATCGATGATTTATGTGGCATGGGCAACCATGTTCTTTGGATTGGCTTTTGGTAGAAAAAGTGATTTGACCATTGCAGCTACGGCATTTGTAACCGCTATTATTTTGATGGTGGCACATTGGAATTGGATGGATCCAGCCATTTCAACGTTAGAACCTGTATTGGATAGCTACTGGTTAATGATCCACGTTGCGGTGATCGTGATGAGTTATGGCCCGTTTACCCTGGGGATGATTTTAGGAACTGTGGCCTTGATTTTAATGATTTTCACTACCGAAAAAAATAAAAAGAAAATGCAGCTCAATATTAGGGAAATCACCATTATCAATGAATTGGCGCTTACTACAGGATTAGTTTTATTGACCATCGGTAACTTTTTGGGCGGTATGTGGGCCAATGAAAGTTGGGGACGTTACTGGGGCTGGGACCCTAAGGAAACATGGGCCTTGATCAGTATTATGGTTTATGCATTTGTAATCCATATGCGTTTGGTGCCGGGACTTCGAGGTACTTTCGGATTTAACTTAGCCGCTATTATTGCTTTTGCAAGTATTATGATGACCTATTTTGGGGTGAATTTTTATTTATCAGGGCTTCATTCATACGCAAGTGGCGACCAGATAGTGAGCGTGAAGTTTATTTTGATCACTGTTGGTATTGTAGCAGTTTTAGCATTTTTCGCCTACCGTAAATATGCTATCCATTATAAGAAATAGAAAGTAAATTAAGTATTAAATGATAACAGCCATGAACATTTTGTTTATGGCTGTTTTTGTTTTTTGTCACAGAAAAACACTGACTTATACTTTCGTCGGTCTAATTTTGGAAAATTCAACTACTATTTTAATTTCGATAATTTCAGATTCTAACAATTGAGCTGTTTTTAGTTCAAATTGTTCTATATGTTTCTTCTTTCTTGTCTTTCGATTGAAGATGGTTATTTTAAAGTGTCGCTTAGCTTATAAATACACCAAATTAACTTATTGTAATTCCATTCCATAAAACCACAAAAAATGAATAGCTTTTTCAGCGAATCAATTTAAAGAATGAACAAAAGCTTACTGTTTCAAAAAGTGAGTAATTTAAAAAATAGCAGTTATAAAATTGTTGCCCATCTTTAATGATAATTATCTGCTCATCACCACAGATTTGAAATGCTCTGAAATAATAGGATAGGAAATCTCTTTAAAATCGTTGATGACCAAATCTGCCAATGTGTAATCTTGGTCTTTTGAAAAAACGCTATCATAGCCAACGCAAAAAATCCCAGCATTTTTAGCGGCTATAATGCCGTTGGTGGAATCTTCAATAACCATACATTCATGGCGTTGATGTCCAGAAGCCAAGGCTGCATTTTCAAAAATTTCAGGATGAGGCTTGGATGCTTTTAATTCGGTACCGCTCATTTTACCAACAAAATAAGGATTGAGATTAAAGCGATCAAAAATGTTATTGATATTATCCATGGAGGAGGAAGATGCCAAAACTAAGGACAATCCGTTGCTGTGATATTCTTTGATCAAGTCAAAAACACCATCCAAAAGATCTAATTCGCTATCGTTTTCAAACAAATATTTAAAATGATGACGTTTAATGTCAACCATGGTTTGAGGTGCCATAGGTAATTTAAATTCTTCAACCAATGCTTTGCAAATGGCCATTGTAGTCCGGCCAGTGAACGACGCAAATACATCATCAGAAATGTCGATATTGATATCATTAAATGTTTGAAAAAAGGCTTTTCGGTGAAGTGGTTCGGTGTTTACAATAACACCATCCATATCAAATAATACGGCTTTAAGCATTTGGAGCAAAGTTTATTAATAGCGTTGCAAAGATAGTCCAAATGACTAACAATCCCTACAAATGGTTTTGAAGATTTTAAATTTTATCGATCATAAAACTTTTTCGATCAACATTTTGGGATTTTATAAGTGTTTGTTTTTTAGAAAGATTGTTTTGAAGATCACATTGATTTTTATTCCAAAATTGGAATGAAATTTTTTAAAAGCACTATCTAAAAAACACTTATTATTAGCTTTTATTCGTAATTTTAAAGTTTATAAAAGTTAATAAACATGTCAAAACCAAAATACGGATTAAATACCATTTGCACCCATGTTGGGGAAATCAAGGACGAGCAATTTAAAGGTGCCGTTTCGCCAATTTATATGTCAACTTCTTATCAGTTTGATAATGTTGATATCAAGCGGTATCCGAGATATTTTAATACGCCCAATCAGGAATATTTATCAAAAAAAATTGCTGCACTTGAAAACGCTGAGGCAGGAATGATTTTTGGAAGTGGTATGGCAGCGATTAGTACAACTTTTTTGGCATTCTTAAAACAAGGCGATCATATTGTGGTTCAAAATACCTTATATGGCGGCACAAGCAATTTTATTAGAGAAGAATTTCCTAAATATGGTATCGAGTTTACGTTTACGGATGGTTATGAGGTTTCAGATTTTGAAGCTGCGATTCGTCCAAATACAAAATTGATCCATATTGAAACGCCATCCAATCCATTATTGACCATAACCGATATTAAAGGCGTAGCCGATTTGGCAAAATCAAAACATATAATTACAACGATTGATAATACTTTTGCCAGTCCGGTAAATCAAACCCCAATAGA
>NZ_DATJCY010000153.1:0-13493 GCF_035577925.1 Gelidibacter sp.
AAGTGCTTTTCTCACTTTCAGATAATAAAGAAGTGTATTGGTAAACACTGGTTTGGTCGGTGAGTTTTTTAGGCTTATCGGGAATATTAAACTGAGAAAATCCAAGCTGAATGCTGCATAAAATCAACAGTGTGCTAAAAAGAAAGCGTTGATAAACGCTCCCTTTGTAATTAGTGTTAGTTTGACTGTTGATTTTTGATTGCATAGTGCTCATTTGATTTTTATCCTATGGAAATATCATCAGGAATTTCATTTTTATCGCCCGATTCCCAAGGGAAATAAGTTTCCAATTGTTTACCTGCTTTTAAGATACCATCTACCAATCCTTGTTTGAAATGGCCTCTTTTAAAATGGCCTTGCATCACATTTTTGGTGCTTTCCCAAAAATCATCGGCAACGACACTATTAATGCCTTCGTCACCAAAAATAACAAAGGTTTTGTCCTCCACGGCTACATAAATTAATACGCCATTTTGGAGTTTTGTATTGTCCATTTTTAGGAGATGAAAAACTTCTAAAGCCCGTTCATACACATCTTTTTTAGAAGATTTTTCGAGATGCACACGTATTTCGCCCGAAGTGTTTTTTTCTGCCGTTCTGATGGCTGTAATCACTTGTTGTTCTTCTTCAGCGGTGAGAAAATCTTCTGTTTTAGACATTTTTTTGATAATTGGATGCTTTAATTTTATGAATTATTGTCAATAGCAATTGACCGTCGGTTTTAATTATTTAAAATCAAAATCGACATCCGGAGCTTTTTCCGAACCAGCATCTGATTTATAATAATCTAAACCGTCAAAATTGAAAAGACCTGCCAACAAGCTGTTTGGGAAAACCTTGATGTGTTTGTTATAAGGTTCTACGGCTTGGTTAAAACGATCTCGTGCTACGTTAATTCTGTTTTCAGTACCTTCAAGCTGCGATTGTAATTCCAAAAAATTCTGATTAGCCTTAAGTTCAGGATAGCGCTCTACCGAAACCAATAATCGTGATAGCGCTCCACTCAAACCATTTTGGGCTTCCTGAAATTGGGCCATAGTTTCTGGTGTCAGGTTGGTCGGATCGATAGTGGTTGACGTGGCTTTGGCCCTTGCTTCAATAACTTCTGTTAAGGTCGAACGTTCAAAATCGGCGGCACCTTGTACGGTTTTTACAAGATTACCAATAAGGTCATTACGACGTTGGTAGCTGCTTTCTACATCACCCCAACTTCTGGTTGCCGTTTCTTTAAGTTCAACTGCTGTATTGTTAAAGTTTTTCCCCCATGAATAGAGTCCAAATGCGATTACTGCGATAATAATTACGGGAACGAGCCATTTTTTCATAATATGTTGGTTTTAGAGTTGCGATTTAATTTTTAAAAGTTGTGCTTTGATATCTTCTAATTTATCGATGATTTCAAATTGGCTAAGCGCTTGTTGTTTATTTTCCTTTAGATGTGTTTTTGCACCTTCAAGTGTAAAACCGCGCTCTTTAACCAAATGATAGATAAATTTAAGGTTTTTTATGTCTTCTTGCGAAAATTTCCGATTGCCTTTTGCATTTTTTTTTGGTTTAAGGATATCAAATTCTGTTTCCCAAAATCTAATTAAAGAGGTGTTGACCTTGAATGCTTTCGCTACTTCGCCAATGCCATAATATCTTTTTTCGGGTAGATCGATGTGCATATTAATCTAGGGATTGGTTTTCTAAGGATGCGCGCTCCAAGAGTATGCTATATTCTTCTGCGGACAGATGACCATAATAGAAGTTCATTGGGTTAATGCGTTCATCATCTTTAAAAACCTCATAATGGATGTGAGGTGCTTGTGAACGTCCGGTGCTGCCCACAAAACCAATGAGGTCGCCACGC
The DNA here is from genome assembly GCF_035577925.1 of Gelidibacter sp. Classification (GTDB taxonomy): domain Bacteria; phylum Bacteroidota; class Bacteroidia; order Flavobacteriales; family Flavobacteriaceae; genus Gelidibacter. The sequence goes on from NZ_DATJCY010000153.1 coordinate 1,853, forward strand.
TTTACTTTTTGGTTGACACGCACATTATACTTGTACAAATGGCCATAAAGCGAGACGTAGCCATAACCATGATCAATTCTTATATGATTGCCATAACCTGAAGAGGCGTTGTCTGCTCGGGTAACAACACCATCACCAGTAGCATAAACCGGGGTGCCTTGTGGCGCGGTAAAGTCCATGCCATAATGGAATTTTTTGGCTTTCGTAAAAGGGTCGGTACGGTAGCCATATCCTGAGGCCATTCGGGTAAGGTCTTCATTGCTAATAGGTTGAATTGCAGGAATTGAAGATAGGAATTTTTCTTTATCGGCCGCTAAAACGGCTATTTCATCTAAGGATTTGGATTGCACAACAATTTGTTTTTGCAAAATATCCATGCGTTTATTGGTTTCAATAATGATTTTTGAATTATCAAAACCTTCCAGATTTTTATAACGATTCACACCTCCAAAACCAGCTTTGCGCTGTTCTTCAGGAATGGGATTGGCTTCAAAATAAAGTCGGTAAATGGAATTATCACGTTCTTCAATATTGGCGAGTACTGCTTGGGCCTCGTCCATTTTCTTGTTGAGCAATTGATATTGCAGTTCCATGTGTTGGAGTTCTCTTGCCAAAGCACGCTCTTTTGGAGATTGAACAAACTGACTTGCCAAAAAGACAAACAGGAAAGCAAACAATGCCGATGCTAAAATAAATATGGAAGCATATTTTAAAGTGTTTCTTTTTCGTTTCTCTATTTTCTTATAAGAGAGACTTTCAGCATCGTAATAATATTTAACCTTACTCATTTCCTAATTTATACTATTTTTGCAGAATTAATGCAAACCATAAGGGTCATTTGACATTAAGCAAACGAACAAACCTACAAAATATTTTAATTGTAAATTTAGTAAAACTAAACCATTCTCAATTAATGTAGGTTAGTGATATGCAAACTTTAAAATAATTTTATGAAAAGTCTGTCATATTGCTAAAAATATAATAAAATAAGACATCAATTTATACCAATGAAATCTCAAGACATTCGTTCCCAATTTTTAAATTTTTTCAAAGAAAAGCAACATGCCATTGTACCATCAGCACCTATGGTTTTGAAGGACGATCCTACGTTAATGTTTGTCAATTCGGGGATGGCACCTTTTAAAGAATATTTTTTAGGAAATGCACAACCTAAACATCATCGTATAGCTGATACGCAAAAATGCTTACGGGTTTCTGGCAAGCACAACGATTTGGAAGAGGTAGGTTTTGACACATACCACCATACCTTATTTGAAATGTTGGGCAACTGGAGTTTTGGCGATTACTTCAAAAAAGAAGCCATTGCTTGGGCTTGGGAACTTTTGACCGAAGTTTACGGCATAGATAAAAACATCTTGTATGTTACCGTTTTTGAAGGTAGTGAAGAAGATAATTTACCAATGGATCAAGAAGCTTATGATTTGTGGAAATCCTTTATTTCTGAAGATCGCATCTTGATGGGTAATAAAAAGGATAATTTTTGGGAAATGGGCGATCAAGGTCCGTGTGGTCCCTGTAGTGAAATCCATGTGGATATCCGTTCAGCAGAAGAAAAAGCAGCGGTTGATGGTAAAACCTTGGTCAATATGGATCATCCGCAAGTAGTTGAAATCTGGAACTTGGTTTTTATGCAATACAATCGTAAAGCGAATGGATCCTTAGAGCCGCTACCTCAAAAACATATCGATACCGGAATGGGTTTTGAGCGTTTGTGCATGGTTTTGCAAGGGGTTCAATCCAATTATGATACCGATGTTTTTACGCCAATTATTCGCGAAATTGAAACCATTACCGATAAGACGTATGGTAAAGAGGAAATGGTTGATGTTTCCATTCGCGTAATTTCTGATCACGTTCGTGCCGTTTCGTTTTCGATTGCCGATGGACAATTGCCGAGCAATACTGGTGCTGGCTACGTGATCCGTCGTATTTTAAGACGTGCCATTCGTTATAGTTTTACGTTTTTAGATCAGAAAGAACCTTTTATTTACAGATTGGTTGATGTGCTCAGCAAGAAAATGGGCGATGCTTTTCCAGAATTGAAATCACAAAAACAGTTGATTGAAAACGTTATAAAAGAAGAAGAACAATCTTTTTTAAGAACCATTTCATCAGGAATTTCAAATCTTGAAGCGATTATTAAAAACACCAACGGCCGAATTAAAGCTGAAGCTATCTTGGATGAAGAAGAATTAAAAAAGCTGAAAGTTATTTCTGGAAGAGATGCTTTCGAGCTGTTCGATTCTAACGGATTCCCATTGGATTTAACACAGCTAATAGCTAAGGAAAACGGATTTAATGTAGATGTCGATGGATTTAATGTCGAAATGCAAAAACAAAAAGAACGTTCTCGTGCCGCCAGTGAAATGACCACCGAAGATTGGGTGGTTTTAATTGAAGATGATGTTCAGGAATTTATAGGCTATGATTTTTTGGAAACCAATGTGAAAATTACACGCTACCGAAAAGTGGTTTCTAAAAAAGATGGTGAAATGTACCAATTGGTATTTAACCTAACGCCATTTTATGCCGAAGGAGGTGGACAGGTTGGTGATAAAGGCTATTTAAAAGATAGCAACGGTGATATTATTTATATTTTGGATACCAAAAAAGAAAACAATGTGGTTATCCATTTTACAAAATCTCTACCAAACGACTTGAGAGGTACTTTTAATGCACAAGTTGATGAAAAACAACGTCGTCGTACCGAATCCAATCATACGGCAACGCACTTGCTACATCAAGCATTGCGCGAAGTTTTGGGCACGCACGTTGAACAAAAAGGAAGTGCCGTGCATTCTAAATATTTGCGTTTTGACTTTTCTCATTTTGCAAAAATGACACCTGAGGAATTAACCGATGTCGAAAACTTTGTCAATGCTCGTATTGATGGCAAATTGCCACTTCAAGAACAACGTAATATTCCAATGGAATTAGCTATTAATGAGGGTGCGATGGCACTTTTTGGTGAAAAATATGGTGATACGGTGCGAACAGTCCGTTATGGCAAATCCTTCGAGTTATGTGGTGGAACCCATGTGAAAAACACGAGTGATATCTGGTATTTTAAAATCATTTCGGAAGGTGCTGTGGCTTCGGGTATTCGGCGTATTGAGGCCATTACCAATGATGCCGTGAAAGATTATTACCAAGAACATAACCGTGCGTTTTTTGAAATAAAAGGCCTTTTAAACAATGCTCAAGAACCAATTAAGGCCATTAAAAATTTGCAGATCGAGAATGTCGAACTGAAAAAGCAAATCGAACATTTATTAAAAGATAAAGCCAAGAACTTAAAAGCTGACCTTAAAAATGAACTTGCGGAAATTAATGGCGTTCAGTTTTTAGCTAAAAAAGTGGATTTGGATGCTGCGGGAATTAAAGATTTATCTTTTGAGTTGGGACAACAATATGACAATCTGTTTTTATTGTTTGCTGCCGAAACTGATGGAAAAGCTTTATTGTCTTGTTATATTTCTAAAGAACTGGTAGAAAGCAAAGGATTTAATGCTGGCACAATCGTTCGTGAATTAGGGAAACACATCCAAGGTGGTGGTGGTGGCCAACCATTTTTCGCGACGGCAGGCGGTAAAAATCCTGAAGGGATTGATAAGGCGTTGAAAGCTGCGGAAGAGTATTTGAGGGCTTAGGGATTTATTGAATATATTGCACGCAGAGTCGCGAAGTCGCAGAGGGGTGATTTTATTTTTTAAGACCAGCTAACGTCCTTGCGAACAAAAAGAATCAATGCTCTCGCAAGGATTTGGAGAAATCTAATGCTTATGCGGAGCCGCGAAGTCGCGGAGAAATAATTTAGTTTTCTAAGATTAACGCCTTGCTTAGCGTTTTTGCGCCTCTGCGAGAAAAATAAATCAATTACTATAAAAGCAGAATTATAGACGATAGCTATAACACTACTAGAATTGTTCATAATCTTTATTAACTTTACACTTAGTGCTTCAGTAAATAAATAGAATATTATGACTGAAAATGAGATTTCTGGTATTATTGTAGATGCTTGTTATCACATTCATGTTGATTTGGGACCTGGATTGTTGGAATCAGTTTATGAGGAAATTTTGTGTTTTGAATTAAAGACAAAAGGACTGTATTTTGAAAGACAAAAACCACTTCCGGTTTTTTGGAAAGATATCAAACTTGACTTAGGTTATAGAACAGATTTAATTGTAGAAAGAAAAGTTGTTGTAGAGATAAAATCAGTTGAAGAAATCCATCCTGTTCATCCAAAACAAGTATTGACCTATTTAAAACTTAGTGGTTTGAAATTGGGATTGTTGATCAATTTTAATAGCCCATTAATAAAGTCAGGAATCACAAGAATAGTTAATAAGCTTTAGGAACTTTAGCTTTGCGCCTTTGCGCCTTCGCGAGAATACTTGACGATAAAAGTATGAAACTACAAACCAGCATCCCACTTAAAAAGCAGACCAAAAACTTGATAGACTACCAATCGAAAGTATTTCTGTTAGGCTCATGTTTTGTTGAAAATATCGGTGATAAGTTATCATATTTTAAATTTCAGAGTCATCAAAATCCGTTTGGTGTTTTATTTCACCCAAAAGCTATTGAAACACTTGTTGAAAGAGCAATTAAAGAAGATGAATATACTGAAGATGATGTGTTTTTCAATAACGAACAATGGCATTGTTTTGATGCGCATTCGCAACTGAGCAATACTAGTAAAAACACTTTGCTTACCGTTTTAAATAACCAATTGGTGGTTACTAAACAACAGATTAAAGAAGCTTCGCATATTGTCATTACCTTGGGAACGGCTTGGGTTTATAAACATTGCGAATCCAATGCGGTCGTTGCCAATTGTCATAAAGTATCACAAAGTTATTTTACCAAAGAATTACTCTCCGTGAATGAAATTACAGATGTACTTCGTAATTTAAGACATAAAATAAAAGACCTTAATCCAACCGTTTCTGTGATTTTTACGGTATCGCCAATTCGTCATATCAAAGATGGTTTTATTGAAAACACACAAAGTAAAGCGCATTTAATTACGGCAATACATGATTTTATTATGAAGTTTTCACATCAAGATTGCTATTATTTTCCATCGTATGAAATCATGATGGATGAGCTTCGGGATTATCGGTTTTATGCAGAAGATATGATTCATCCTAATACGACCGCCATCAATTATATTTGGGAGAAATTTCAATTGGTCTGGCTGTCTGAAAATGTATTGCCTGTTATGGAAGAAGTAGATGCTATTCAGAAAGGAATGGCTCACAAAGTATTCAATCCGAATTCTGAAACGCACATAAATTTCATAAGGAAGCTAGAACTCAAAAAAGAAGCACTTCAAAAGAAATTCCAACATATCTCATTTTAGGAAGCTTCAATTTATTCTACCCGAACACTTTCAGGTACCAAAACTGTATAATCGCCATTATTTCTAATAACATCTCTAACTATCGACGACGAAATATAAGACGTGCTTGCAGCTGTTAATAAAAACACCGTTTCAATTTTTGAGAGTTTTCGGTTAGTATGTGCTATAGCTTTTTCAAATTCAAAATCTGCCGGATTGCGCAAACCTCTTAAAATAAACTGAGCATCAATCTCTTTGCAAAAATCGATGGTCAGTCCTTTATAAGTCATCACTTTTACTTTAGGTTCATCTTTAAAAGTGTCTTCAATAAATTTCAGACGTTGTTCTAAAGAAAACATGTATTTTTTATCGGCATTGATGCCAATCGCAACAACTACCTCATCAAACACTTTTAAACCGCGTTTGATAATGTCTTGATGTCCTAAAGTTATGGGATCGAAAGATCCTGGGAATAGTGCGCGTTTCATAATATTTCCTGCCAATCCCGATAGCTATCGGGAAGGAATCTCATTTTTAAATTACAATCAAATATACAATTCTTCTTCAAAAAGGTTTAGGGTTAAATCTTCAAGCATTCTTCAATGGCATTGCCAAATAGATCTACCAAGCTAATTCCGGCTACTGCCGCTTGTTGTGGTAAAATGCTTGCGGCCGTCATTCCGGGAACAGTGTTAACTTCCAATAAATGTGGTTCGCCATCTTTAAAGATAAATTCACTGCGGCTAAACCCTTTCATTTTCAATACTTCATATACTTTTTTGGCAACGGTATTTACTTTTTCTTCTTGTTCGTCCGTCAATCTTGCCGGCGTTATTTCTTGAGATTGCCCTAAATATTTTGCCTGATAGTCAAAAAAATCATTTTCACTTACAATTTCGGTAATCGGAAGCACAGTCACTTTGCCTTTATAAGTGATCACGCCAACAGATACTTCAATCCCATCAAGAAAAGATTCGATGATAATTTCGTCATCTTCCTTAAATGCCACTTCCAAAGCTTTTTTGAACTCTTCTTTTTTATAGACTTTGCTAATGCCAAAACTACTTCCGGCTTTGTTGGCTTTTACAAAACAAGGTAAGCCTACTTTGGCAATAATGGCATCTTCATCAATGGCATCACCTAGATTTACATAATAGGATTCGGCAGTTTTTATACCATAAGGTTTTAAAGCACTTAAACAATCGCGTTTATTAAACGTCAATGCAGCTTGGTACATATTGCAACTGGTTTGCGGAATGCCGAGCAACTCCAAATAGCCTTGCATAAAACCATCTTCTCCTGGTGTGCCATGTATAGCGTTGAATACACAATCAAAATTAGTTTTAACACCGTCAACAGTTATTGAAAAATCGTTTTTATCAACAGGATGTTCACCGTTGTTGGCATCTACATATACCCATTTGTCCTTAAATATATGAATACGAAAAGCGTTATATTTAGTAGGATCAAGTGTTTCATAAACTACTTGTCCGCTTTTGAGGGAAATCTTGAATTCGCTCGAAAATCCTCCCATGATAATGGCAATGTTTTTTTTCATGTTTATTTCCCGTGATAGCGGGAATCTTATTAATTAAAGTTCAGTTTTTAATCTTCCGGATACATTATATCGAAATTATAATATTTAACGTGCTTATCTGTTTTATACTTATAATTCTTAGTGTATCTTGATAAACAAAAATATCATATTAAAAGCAAAAGAAAAAGAAGTTGTATTTATATATCTTTGTCACTTATAATAAACTTTCATGAGCCTTATAAAATTTTTATCGAGTAAAGTGTTTTTCAAACAACTTATTCTTGCGGTTATAGTATTGATCGTATTGTGTTTTTTAATTTTAAAATGGTTGGACTATCGCACCAATCATGGGAGTTTTGTAACGGTTCCTGATTTGTCCGGAAAATCGGTTGCAACGGCTGAAATCGAATTAAAGGATATCGACTTAACTATGGAAATTCAGGATTCAGCCAATTATAATCCCAAATATCCCAAATACTCGGTTATTGAACAATATCCATTGGCAGGAAGTCAAGTTAAAGAAGATCGTAAAATATATTTAATATTAAATCCATCGGGTTATCGCAAGGTTGAAGTGCCAATTGTGGTTGGCCGAACATTCCGTCAGGCAAAACCAACGTTGGAAGCAATTGGCTTTGAAGTGGGAAATATCTCTTATATTGATGATATAGGAAAAGATGAAGTACAATCCATTTCATTTGAAGGCCATGAAATTAAAGCAGGCGATTTATTGCCAATGACTTCAAAAATAGATATGGTTTTAGGAAATGGCAACCGAGTTTTAGAAGACGAAGAAGAATGATGGATTATGCACCAGATCTTGAAGAAGATAACGATGATGAGTTGTATGAGCATTATGCGTTTACAGCCGTAAAAGGTCAAACGCCGTTGCGGATTGACAAATATCTTATGAATTTTATTGAAAACGCAACGCGTAATAAAATTCAGGCAGCCGCCAAAAATGGAAGTATTTATGTTAATGATATTGCCGTAAAATCCAATTATAAAGTTAAGCCATTTGATAAAATACGTGTGCTTTTTGAGCATCCACCTTATGAATATTTATTGGCACCAGAAGATATTCCATTGAACATTGTTTATGAAGATGATGATTTATTGGTGGTCAATAAAGAAGCCGGAATGGTAGTCCATCCGGGTCATGGTAATTATTCCGGAACATTGATTAATGCTTTGATTTACCACTTTGACAATCTGCCCAACAATTCGAGCAATAGGCCAGGTTTGGTGCATCGTATTGATAAAGATACCAGTGGATTGTTGGTAGTTGCCAAAACCGAAACGGCGATGGCGCATTTGTCCAAACAGTTTTTTGATAAAACCAGCGAGCGCGAATATATTGCGCTTGTATGGGGAAATATTGAAGAAAACGAAGGCACAATTGAAGGCCATATTGGCCGTCATCCCAAAAACAGATTACAGAATACCGTGTTTTTGGACGATGATGAAGACAAAGGAAAGCCGGCCGTAACCCATTATAAAGTTATTGAACGCCTGGGTTATGTCACTTTGGTTTCATGCAAATTAGAAACTGGTCGTACTCACCAAATCCGTGTGCACATGAAACATATTGGGCACACACTTTTTAACGATGCCCGCTATGGCGGCGATAAAATATTAAAAGGCACGACTTTTTCCAAATACAAACAGTTTGTTGAAAATTGCTTTAAAATTTTACCGCGTCAGGCACTCCATGCCAAAACTTTAGGGTTTGAGCATCCTACAACGGGTCAATTAATGAGTTTCGATTCCGAAATACCACAAGATATGCAGGATTGTATTGCCAAGTGGCAGCATTATGCCAAGCATCAGGATATCGATATGGACTTGGAATAATCTGATTTGGTTTTCTTTCTTTTAATGGTTTTTCAAAAATAAGATTATCAATTATTTTAAGATTTATCTGATGATTTACACAATGATTTAGCTTAAATTTTTGGAAAAAGGATGGTTTTTGTGTTTTTGTATGATAAATATTTGTTGGAGTTTGACCCAACCAAGTAGGTAAATTCGCATCTACGTAATCAATAACCTATAAAAACGTAAAATTATGAAACACAAAATTTACCTTATTGCATTTTTGATGATCGGTGTATTTGCGACGTCCTGTTCTTCAGATGATGACTTAGACCATCAAAATGACTTTAAGAAAAGTCAAAAAGCTTGGTCAGAATTCAAGGAAGTATCCGAAAACTCCTATACATACAAAGTTGTTGCCAGTTCGTGGACCGGTGTTTCTTGGGAAACCAATATTGCCGTAGTGCGAGGAAAGGTAGTTCAACGACATTTTAAATATACTTCTACAGAAGGAATGTCAGACATTCCGCAAGAAGCGTTGGAGTGGACCGAAAATGAGGCGGAGATAGGAACGCATAAAAATCAAGGTGCTGAAGCCTTAACACTTGATGAAATTTATAATAAAGCAGAAACTGAATGGTTGATCAAAAGAAAAAACGGCAAAGCTTATTTTGAATCAAAAAATAACGGTTTGATTTCATCATGTGGCTATGTGGTAAATGGATGTATGGATGATTGCTTTGTTGGCATTCGGATTGAAAGTATAGGAGTCTTGAAAGACTATTGTTGCTAAATAGATCATGATTTTGGATCTATTCATGAGGGCGATTGCTGTTTTGTAAATCTTAAAACATATGGAATTTGATTTGTAACTTTGCAAATCAAAATTGTATAAATTTTAATTAAACGAATCCCCGCTTTTCCGGAATTATCTATGAAACTCGTCATCTCACCCGCAAAATCATTGGATTTTGAAACAGCATTACCAACAGATTTAACTACGCAACCTCAGTTTTTAAAACAGTCGGAACATCTCAATAAAGTCCTTAAAAAGAAATCTGCAAAAGCCTTATCAGAGTTGATGAAGATTTCTAAGGATTTGGGTCAGCTTAATTATGAACGCAATCAAGATTGGCAGTTGCCATTTACAAGTGCCAATGCACGCCCCGCTATTTATGCCTTTAACGGCGATGTTTATAGAGGATTGGATGCTTATACAATTCCCGAAACCAACATAGAATCGTTACAAAATACCGTAAGGATTCTTTCAGGTTTGTATGGTGTTTTGAAACCTTTGGATTTGATGCAACCTTACCGTTTGGAAATGGGCACCAAATTGAATATTGGTAAAAATAAAAACCTATACGAGTTTTGGAAAACCGATATTACAAAAGCTTTGAATGCCGAATTAAACGATAATGAACTGTTTCTTAATCTGGCAAGTGTCGAATATTTTAAGGCTATCGATACCAAAGCACTTAAAGTTCCTGTGGTAAATGTAGATTTTAAAGAGTTGAAAAACGGAACCTACAAAACTATTGGTATTTACGCCAAATTGGCTCGCGGATTAATGACACGTTATATCATTGATAATAACGCCACAACTTTAGATCATATCAAGGCTTTTGATATTGAAAATTATAGATTTCATGAGCAACTATCTGAAGAAAATAATTTGGTGTTTACACGATAAAAAAATGTCCTGTTTTCGATGGATTTTGAAAACAGGACATTTTTTATAAATCAAATCAACCTAAGGTTTTGACTTTTTGTCCACACTGATTTTTTCAAGTGTATTGGTCTTTTTTTTAATCCGAAGACGTTTTACGCCATACGAACCGCGTTGAATTTTACCTCGTCTTGTTTTTTTATCACCTTTTCCCATGTTTTTTGTAATGTTTAAAGTTAAAATGAATCAAATCTTAAGATACTCAATTTATACTAAATCAAACCATTATCTTTGTACTTTAATTTAGTAGCATGTATTTATATTTAATTATAGCGTTTCAAGGTTTTTGTATTTATCACCTATTTAAAAACAGGAAATCTTTTTACTGGATTTTTGCAATTCTTTTTTTGCCGTTTATCGGTTGTGTAACCTATTTGGTGACCCAAGTTTTTTATAAACGCAACTCCGAACAAGTTTCCGGTAATCTGGCCACCGTTATCGAACCTTCAAAAAAGAATGTGTCGTTGGGCAAAATTAAACGTTTGGAAGATCAACTCGATTTTGCAGATACTTATCTTAATAGGATTAATCTGGCAGAAGCTTATTTAGAGGCACATCATTATGCCAAAGCTATTGAGCATTATCAAATAGCCCTAAACGATCAAACCCAAAATGATTTTTATGTGAAGGCCAATTTGATAGAATCTTATTACCATTTGAAAGATTTTGATCAAGTTTTGGCATACAGCAGCGGATTGCAAGATCATAAAGAATACGAGAAGTCAAAGATTCCATTTTTTTATGGAATGGCATTGGCCGAAAATGGCAAAACGGAAGAGGCGATAGCACAATTTGAAATTTTGGATAAACCGTATTCCAATTATAATGAGCGTTTGGCATTTGCCAATTTTTTAGTGCGTTTGGAGCGTAATAAGGATGCCAAAGCATTGGTAGATGAACTTTCTGTAGAAATGCAAAATATGACCGCAACCAACAAACAGATTTTTAAAGCAACCATTCAGGATGTTGAAAAACTGAAAAAAAGTCTGTAATTGTTTCTTCATAAACATCCATATCCGCCATTTATTCAGGAAGATACTACCAAGCTGATTGTTGGCACATTGCCACCGCCACGTTTTTCGGTAGGGGAGTTGTTGGAAAAGGATGTCGATTTTTGTTATGGTAGTTATTTCAATTCACTTTGGTTGTTTATTGATAAAATCTACGATCTCCATTTGCGATTTGACAATTC
>NZ_DATJCY010000154.1:0-12755 GCF_035577925.1 Gelidibacter sp.
GATAAGAACCGATTATAGCAAATATTATAATGAGCGTGTTAACTATTACAAAGACTCCTTTACAAAATCTGGCGCGGGTACCATCGATTGCCGTTTGGATGAAAGCTATGTCACAAAACTATTGGGCTACTTTAAACGCAGAGCTTAATCAATGAAGAATTTAAAGTTAATAATGAAGAAATTCGATTTCAATTTTGGAAAAAGTGCATTGGGCAGCGGTCATCTGTCATCCGTCCTTTTTTCTTTTTTCTTTTCTCTATTTTCTATTGTCTCTTTCGCTCAGGTCAAATCGTCCATTGATTCTACAAAAATCAAGATTGGAGAACAGATTACCTATAAGATTGAAGTTGAAGCCGACTCGACCGATTTGATCATCTTTCCCGAAGGCCAAACCTTTATGCCTTTGGAAATGATAGAATCTTACAAAATTGATACGACTAAAAACAACGACCGGTTCAACCTTATCAAAAAATATGGTTTAACACAGTTCGATTCTGGTCATTATACCATTCCCCCACAAAAAATCATCATTGGCACCAAAGAATATTTTACCGATTCGTTGAAAGTAGAAGTCAATAATGTTTTGGTCGATTCTACAAAACAAGGGCTTTATGACATCAAACCCTTTATACAGGTCGAAAAAAGCAGTAGCGATTGGTGGAAAACAGCACTTCTTATTTTAGCGATTATTGCCGTTGTAGCGTTTTTAATGTATTGGTTTATTTGGCGTAAAAAACCATTGACCGAAGAAGAAGAAATTGCACTTTTGCCACCTTATGAACGCGCCAAAATAGCCTTAAAAAAACTGGACGAATCCAATTATCTACAACATGCCGAGCTTAAGGATTATTATTCTGAATTGACCTTTATTATTAGACGGTATTTGGATGAAAAAGTATATGATCGCGCACTGGAAAGCACAACCGACGAATTGATCAACCGATTGACTTTGCTCAAAGATGGCAACCAAATTGAATTGTCCAAAACCGACATCAGAAACATCGAAACCATTTTAAAACGTGCCGACTTAGTGAAATTCGCCAAATCTGCTCCAGATGTTGAATTGGCCAAAATAGATAGAGATACCATCGATCTTCAAATTGACAATGTCAAACAAGCATTGCCAGAACCCACAGAAGAAGAAAAACTACTGGATCAGCAATATAAAGAAGCCCAGGAACGTAAAAAGAAACGTCGTAAAATCATTATTACAGTTGCCGTTTCCTTGTTTTTAATCGTGGCCACCTTTGTTGGTTTCTCCATAAAATATGGTTTCCACTATGTTAAGGATACTATTATTGGCAATGACAGCAAAGAACTTTTGGAAGGTGTTTGGGTAACCAGTGATTATGGCATTCCGCCTATTTACATTTCCACGCCTGTGGTTTTGGAGCGCGTAGAATCTAAAGCTATTGATACCATTACCGATGCCAAAGTTAGCGCTTTTGGTTATGGCACTTTATTAAGCCCGATAAATATCATGGTCAGCACCACGAGATTGAACGTTCCGGATTCTGTTCAAGTAGATTTAAATATGGTTGTTGAACGCAATCTGCAAATGTTGGAAAACAACAACGTTAAGGACATCATTACCAAAAGAGAAAAGTTTGTAACGCCCAATGCTGCCGAAGGTTTGAAGGTATTTGGAACGGCCTCTTTCCCTAGCGTGATACCAGAGCGTTACAGAAAAGGAGAATACGTGTTTTTAGCCTTTACCACGCAGAATATTTTACAACAAATTATTTTGGTTTGGGATGCCGAAGATCGCTATACTGCCGACATTATGCAACGTGTCCTCGACTCCATTGAACTTAAAAAAGACGAATGATGCTGGAAGGAATTAATTTTTTGAACAAGGAGTTTTTCTGGCTGTTTTTATTGCTACCAATAGCCATTGTCTGGTATGTTTTTAAGCATCATAAACAAACTGCCGAACTTAAAATATCGACCATCAATGGTTTTAAAATCACCAACTCCTGGTTACCAAAAGCCAAACACGGTCTGTTTGTTTTAAGATTATTGGCATTGGCATTAATTATCACCGCATTAGCACGACCAAGAACTACCGATGTTTCGACAAAAACAAAAACCACAAGAGGTATAGACATTGTCATTGCCATTGACGTATCGGCCAGTATGTTGGCCAAGGATTTATTGCCCAACCGTTTGGAAGCCCTAAAAAAAGTAGCCTCCGAATTTATAAACAGCAGACCCAACGACCGTATTGGGATTGTAGAATATGCTGGAGAAGCCTATACCAAAACGCCAATTACAAGCGATAAAGCTATTGTATTACGCGCGCTTAACGACATTAAATACAATACTACTATTGAAGGCGGAACGGCCATTGGATCAGGTTTGGCAACGGCAGTCAACCGTATTAAAGACAGTGAAGCCAAAAGTAAAGTTATTATTTTACTGACCGACGGGGTAAACAACAGCGGTTTTATCGATCCAAAAACAGCTGGTGAACTCGCTGCCGCGTATGACATTAAAGTTTATACCATTGGTATTGGTACGAACGGCATGGCACTGTCACCTATTGGGATTTTACCTAATGGCAATTTTCAATACGGACGTGTTCAAGTGGAAATTGATGAAGTGTTGATGAAAGAAATTGCCGACATCACCGGAGGCCAGTATTTTAGAGCAGATAACAATAAAAAATTGGCCGAGATTTATGAGGAAATCAATAAACTTGAAAAAACAGATGTCGAAGAGTTTAAGTATTATAATTATGAAGAAAAATACCGTCCGTTAGTTTTATTGGCTTTTGGACTGTTACTTTTTGAATTTTTAATGCGATCAACGGTATTCAGAAGTTTTAATTAAGAATATAGAGGATAGACGGTAGAGGACAGAGATAGCGATAGACATAGAAAGACAATAAGAAATGTATCAATTTGAAGAAAAAATATGGTTTTGGGGGTTAATGGTCATACCATTACTTGTTCTTGTGTTTTTGTTATTACAATGGTGGAAACATCGTATGCAACGCAAATTTGCGAGTAAAACCTTATTCAAAAGATTAAGTCCAAACACATCGGTTTTCAAATCTGTTTTAAAAGTGTTTATACTTTCCCTTGCTTTTGGATGTTTGACAATGGCATTGGTCAATCCAAAAATTGGCACAAAACTAGAAACCGTCAAACGCGAAGGTGTTGATATTGTCTTTGCCATCGATGTTTCAAAAAGTATGTTGGCGGAGGATATTGCTCCAAACCGTTTGGAAAAATCAAAACAGTTGGTCACGCAAATCATCAACAATCTGGCAAGCGATAGGATTGGGATAATTGCGTACGCCGGAAAAGCATTTCCGCAATTACCGATTACCACTGATTATGGAGCGGCAAAAATGTTCCTTCAAAGTATGAATACCGACATGCTTTCATCGCAAGGTACGGCCATTCATGAAGCCATTGAACTTGCAAAAGACTTTTATGATGATGATCAAGACACAAACAGAGTTCTCATCATTCTTTCAGATGGTGAAGACCATGGTGATATTGCTACAAAAGTAGCCCAAGAGGCCTATCAAGAAGGTATTCGGATTTTTACCATCGGAATTGGTGATGTCAAAGGAGGTCCCATCCCAGAAAAACGCAACGGCATTGTTGTCAACTATAAAAAAGACAGAAATGGCGAAACCGTCATCACAAAAATGGATGAAAATACCTTAAAAAGCATTGCTAAGGAAGGACACGGATCATACATCAATGGTAGAGATACCGGAAAAGTAGTAGAACATATCCGAGATATTTTGAATAAAATGGATAAAACAGAATTTGAAGCCAAGCAGTTTGCCGATTTCGAATCGCAATTTCAATGGTTTTTGGGCGCAGCTATTTTCTTCCTTTTTATTGATATATTGCTACTCGAAAGACGTACATCGTGGTTAAAACGTTTAAATTTATTTAACGAAAACCCCAAGTAACTTTAAGAAAACATTATCACACCAATAGCAATAGTTTTTTTAGATTTACGAACTATTTAAAAATGAGAAAGATAAAATAAATTTTGAATGAATTGGACTTATAAAGAGCTCTCCTCAGCACATTATACAATAAGTTCATAATGACATAGAGCCATGAAAAAACTAACATTTCTACTCTTATTTTTTACATGTTTCGCTTTTTCTCAAGATAAGAAGATTGAGAAGGAACAGCAGTTGGCTATAAAAAAATCAAATAATTTGATTTATCACGCCAATGAACTTATGGATGACAACAACTTTATATCCGCAGAAAAAGAATATCGCAAGGCCATTTCCCAACAATCCTCTTCAGTAGCCGGAGTTTACAACTTAGGAAACTCGTATTACAAGGAAGGTAACTACGATGAAGCTCTTTATAGACAACAACAAGCGGCTAAAAATGCCACTGAAAAAGCGGATAAACACAAGGCATTCCACAATATTGGCAATATCCTAATGAAAGAGAAAAGATGTAAGGAAGCCGTTGAAGCCTATAAAAGTGCTTTAAGAAATGATCCTACGGATGATGAGACCCGTTATAATCTTGGATTGGCAAAAGAATGTGCCGATCAGCAAAAAGACGATCAGCCAGACGAAAACCAAGATAAAGACAAAAACAAGGATAAAAAAGACGAAAGCGATCAAGATAAAGATCAGCAAGATCAAAAAGATCAAGACAATAAAGATAATAAAGACGACGATAAAGGTCAGGATAAAAAAGACGGTGATAATAAAAAAGATCAGGGCAAACCAGAAAACGAACAAGGTAAAGAGGAAAATCAAGAGCAAAAACCACAACCTGGAAAACTGTCTCCTCAACAAGTAAAAAACTTATTGGAAGCCATGAACAATCAAGAACAAAAAGTTCAGGAAAAAATGAATGCCGAAAAACAAAAAGGCGTCAAAATTCAAACGGAAAAAGACTGGTAAAAATAAGTTATCGGTTTTCAGTTGACAGTTATCAGTTGACGGATCTCGGAAATTCAGAATAAAATTAAAAAACTTCAAAATCATCAATCGTTAATCGTTGTACGTTAATTTTTATTTAAATCATGTGTTTAAAAACATAATTAATATTATTTTTAATTTTAACAAGTATCACCAATCAACAATCACTAATCATTTTGTACGTTAATAGTTATATTAGTAAATGAGTTTAAAAACATACATAACCTTATTTTTTATCATAGCAAGTACAAGTTTTGCTGCTGCACAAGTAAAGTTTGAGGCCAAAGTAAGCAAGACTAAACTTGGTGTTAATGAACGATTGCGTGTGGACTTTGAGATGAATACGGATGGTGATAATTTTAATCCGCCATCATTCAATGACTTTACCATTGTTGGTGGTCCCAACCAATCAGTGAGCCATTCATGGGTCAATGGTGTACGATCATTCAGCAAAACATACAGCTATTTTTTAGCACCAAAAAAAACAGGCAATATTACCATCAATCAAGCTACTATTGAAATTCAAGGCGAAATTTACAAAACATCGCCCGTCACCGTTCAGGTTACTACTGCGGTAAACCGACCAAATGATCCTGACGATGTGGATAATGTGGCCGATGACAATTTGCATCTAATTGCTGAGATTTCTAAAGGGAATCCTTACCTTAATGAACCTGTTACCATAGTATATAAACTTTATGTATCTCCTGATATTGGAGTCACTAACTTTAGAGAGCTTAACAGTCCAAAGTACAATGATTTTTGGAGTCAAAGTATCGATTTAAAAGATAATAAAATTCAAAATGGTCAATACAACGGCCGTGAATATCGCTATTTAGTGATACGCAAAGTCGTTTTATACCCTCAAAAAACAGGTAAAATAGAAATCGAACCTTTAAGTCTTGAACTTGCTGTTGAAGTGCCTACCAGCAGACGGGATTTTTTTGGTGGACGCATGATGGCCCAAGTAACCAAAACTGTTTCTGCCGGAAGTAAAACGCTTCAGGTAAAAGAACTGCCCGAAGCAGGCAAGCCAGACGATTTTAGTGGAGCCGTAGGTAATTTTGATTTTAAATTGATTACTTCAAAAACGGAGTTGAATGCCACCGAATCTTTACAAGCGCGACTGGAAGTCACTGGCAACGGAAATTTAAAATTATTCCAATTACCTAAATTGACCTTACCAAGCGCATTAGAAGTTTATGAACCGGAACACACAGAAAATGTAAAAACCACTTTAGATGGTATGCAAGGTCGAATTTCTGACAGCTACACTATTGTACCGCAATATAAAGGCAAATACCCGATTCCGAACGTCAATTTCTCATATTTCGATTTAAAAACAGAAACTTATAAGACCATTTCAACAGGCGAACATGTGCTCAATGTGCTTGAAGGCCCAACAAACAGCACCAATTCTGACAGTCAGATTGCAAGTGTAGGAGAAGGTAAACAACGCGTTGAACTTAGCAGTGACCAATTTGCTTTTGTTAAAAGCAATCCTAATCTTCAACCTATTATTTCCGAACCATTTTTTAAATCATCATGGTATTGGAGCAGCTTACTACTGCCCCTTTTAGCCATTCCGTTAGCCATGGTTTTCCGTAAGAAAAAAGCCGAGCGCATGGCCGATGTTCAAGGTAATAAAATACGTAAAGCTGATAAACTTGCGAGAAAATATTTGAGTGAAGCCAAGAAAACATTGGGTCAAAAAGAAGCCTTTTATATTGCACTTGAAAAAGCATTGCACAATTACCTAAAAGCTAAATTGCATATTGAAACCAGCGATTTCAGCAAAGACCACATCAAAGAATTGCTACTAAAACGTAAAGTGGACGAAACGGTAATCAATGATTTTATAGCCATTCTTGACAGCTGCGAATTGGCACGTTATACGCCTTTCTCTGAAGTGACCATGCAACATGACTACGACAAGGCAGCAAAAACCATTTCATTAATTGATAAACAAATCAAATAAGATGAAATCGATTATTTATATATTGATATTTTTAATTGGCTGTATGGGATTTGGCCAAAACGGACTCCTTTTTGAGCAAGCCAACGATTTGTACAACAAAGGTGATTTTGAAGATGCCATCACAAAATATGAAGCCATTATTGGTTCTGGAGAACATTCGGCAGCACTGTACTTTAATTTGGCCAATGCACATTATAAACTCAATCATATTGCACCAAGCATATATTACTATGAAAAGGCTTTACAACTAGATCCTAATGATAAGGAAATCAACAATAATATTGCATTTGCACGCAATATGACCATTGATGCCATTGATAAAATTCCAGACGTTGGATTTTCTAAATTTTCAAAAACCATTACGAACTGGCTAACTTTTGATAATTGGGCAAAATTATCAGTGCTTTTAATGGTCCTTTTTGTGATTTTCTATTTGGTCTATTATTTCAATTATGGCACCACTCAAAAAAGACTGTCATTCATTATGGCAATGACCTTTTTAATCGCATCAGGATGTGCTATTGCCTTGGCCTATAATAATTATGCGCTTGTTAAAAACGATCAACCCGCTATTGTTTTTGCTAAGGAAAGTCTAGTAAAAAGCGAACCTAATCTTAGAAGTTCCGAATCGTTTAAACTTCATGAAGGCACAAAAGTCCAAATTTTGGATACCGTCGACAATTGGAAAAAGATAAAACTTGCCGATGGAAAGACTGGTTGGATTCCCAAAGCTGACATCAAAGCGCTTAATTCCATTGACTTATAATCTCAAATTGCTTTTCGTACTAAAAGCAGTTTATAGCATGTTAAAAAACGCCCCGGTTATTTAACATTTTCTTAAACTTCAAATATTATATTTGCGCTTGCCGAATCGCGATAACATGAAAAATAGCGTTATTTCATACTTATTTATACTAATTATTACTGCATTTGCGGCGGCACCTACCCTTAGCATATTAAGTGATTCGATAGACAGCGTCATCTTCTATAACCTCAATGAAGAAGATACTAACACAACAAATGAAAACATTAAAGTATTTAAAATCAACAATTCTTTTGAACGGATTCAACATATTTCGTTTTTTGAATCTATAAACAAAGACTTAAATTCCTTCTTTACCATTTTATATGCACAAATTACTACTGAGTGCATATTGCCTCCTCCCGAATTGGTATAATAATCATTAGGTCATCCATTTAAGGTGACAACCAAAAAAAAAATCATGGTTATAGCTCTTTTTGAAGCTAAAAGCCATTGTATTATCATTTATTATATCTAATTCAAAAAAAATGAATTTTAAAAAAAGTTTATCCCCATTTCAAAAGTATGTAAAAACTGAAAGCCTTAGCGGTATCTTTCTGTTAACGGCCACCCTAGTCGCCTTAATTTGGGCCAATTCTCCTTGGGGCGAGAGTTACCAAAATTTATGGCAATACGAAATGGGTTTTACATCCGAAATTTTCAGCCTTAACAAACCTCTTATTTTATGGATCAATGACGGCTTAATGTCCGTCTTCTTTTTTATAATTGGTTTAGAAATCAAGCGCGAATTTCTGATTGGCGAACTCAACTCGGCCAAAAAACTGGCTTTTCCATTATTTGGAGCAATGGGTGGCATGGTATTTCCTATTCTGTTTTTTGTCATATTGAACAATAATCCAGAAACAACTCACGGTTGGGGCATTCCGATGGCTACAGACATAGCATTTGCACTTGCGGTTTTAAAAATTTTGGGCAACCGCGTTCCGTTGTCTCTCAAAGTGTTTTTAACAGCATTTGCTATTGTTGACGATCTTGGTGCTGTTTTGGTTATTGCTCTTTTTTATAGTGATAATATTGAGTTTACCTTATTGCTTATAGCTTGCGGTATTCTTGCATTAATTTTTATACTTTCTAAAAAAGGATATTATTCTAAATTTTTCACAATTACCATGGGTGCTGTAGTTTGGGTTCTATTCCTTAAGTCTGGTGTCCATCCTACTTTATCTGGTGTTTTATTGGCATTTTCAATTCCTACGTATCAAAGAATTGCGACAGGTCCATTTATCGCTCAACTCGAAACAATTACACATAATATTAAGAATGCCACCAAATTAAAAGAACCAATTTTATCCAAAGAGCAAATTGAACATATTGACATGCTCCAAGATTGGACCGAGAAATACCAATCGCCGTTACAATCCTTGGAAAACAAATTGCATGATTGGGTTGCCTTTGTCATTATTCCACTATTTGCATTGGCTAATGCCGGCGTACAATTTAATAGTAATCATGATCTTGATCAAGGACTAATTATGACTTTAATACTAAGTTTAATTTTAGGAAATAGTATCGGCATTAGCTTAATTGTTTTTGTAGCGAAAAAACTAAAAATCACCCAAGTCCCTAAAGACATCAACAACCAACATATACTTGGAGTTTCGTTTTTGGCAGGAATCGGATTTACCATGGCTATATTTATTGCCAGCTTAGCCTTTAAAAATAACCCTGCTTTGGTAGATTCAGCAAAAATAGGCATCTTGATAGGGTCATTGATCTCGGCCATCATTGGGTATTTAATTTTGCGTTTCAACCCTTCAAATAAGAGCATTAGCCAATAAAAATAGATTGGTTTTATCTGGATAACTCTATTAGATAATGGATCATCTTGAAATATAATAACATGAGTTTTATGCTGTCAAATACTAATAAAAAAAAGATTTTATCCAAAGTAAAACCAGATTTTGACTACCTTTAAACCCCACATTTAGATGATGACTCCCCATCACTATTAAAATAGCAAAGCTCATGGACTTAGAATTGGTATTTAAAAACAATGAAAACTGGATCAGTGAAAAACTGGCCAAAAATCCAAATTTCTTTAAAGAACTTTCAAAAGGTCAAAATCCTGAATTGTTGTTTATTGGATGTTCGGACAGCCGTGTAACATCAGAAGAATTAATGGGCATGGGGCCTGGTGAAGTGTTTGTACACCGTAATATTGCCAACATGGTCATCAGTATCGACCTTAACGTAATGTCCGTGGTAAATTACGCAGTTAATCAACTAAAAGTTAAGGATATAGTGGTGTGCGGGCATTATGGTTGCGGTGGTGTAAAGGCCGCCATGCAATCGGCCGATCTGGGTATTCTAAATCCATGGCTTCGTAATATTCGGGACGTTTATCGTATTCATCAAAATGAATTAAACAGCATCCAAGATGAGGAAAATCGATACAACCGATTGGTAGAACTCAACGTCCAAGAGCAATGTGTAAATTTAATCAAAACCGCAGCGGTTCAAAAAGCAAACAGAGGCCGAGGATTAAAAGTACATGGTTGGGTATTTGATATGCGAACAGGAAAACTTATCGACCTAAAAATTGACTTCGATAAATACCTCAGTAAAATCATGGAAATCTATCATTTGGAATAATAATTAGAAGCCGATTTCCTAAAGATTAATGGATGTAAAGAAGCGGTTTTTGGCATGAAATATCCCCAAAGCCATTTAAGTTGCTCTTTCTTTAATTGGCCTACAATATTGTATCAAATTTGAGAGATTAAGTACTTAGAATTCAACAAAATTGAAATTCCACATCGGCACATCCTAACTTCTACCGCCTCTTTATTTCTGCTTGCCAAGAAAATTTTAGTTGAGCATGTAGATTCTTACTCTAATTACATTGAAATAAATCGACGTAAGTTTTGGTCGATTAATGGTTATCACTTCACTACTTATGATGTTGATAAAATGAAGAATATACCAACATCTCACATTTATAAGATTCTTATATCATAAATAATATTAAAAAAAAAAGACAATATTGTTTTTATTTAGATTCATTCTATATAAATTTGCCGCAAATACAAGTTTTATTTTAATTCAGTCTAATTAATATTAGCTGGATTTTAAAACTGACAATCAACAAAACAAAATCATCATGAAAAACATCGCAATAGCTGTCATAGCCTTAATCTTTGGCCTTCCAGCTTTAGCACAGGACAATATCTTTTTAGACAAAGATTTCTGGAATGCCAAACCAAGTATTGAAACCATCGATCTAAAAATCAAGGAAGGCCATGATATTGCACAGGCCAACAGCAGCAATTTTGATGGCGTTACTCAAGCTATTTTACAAGATGCACCCTTAGAGTCCATCAAATACGCCATTTCCAAAAAAGGAAACGACGTTAACAAATTAACCCATGATGGGCGTACTTATATTTTTTGGGCAGCCTCCAAAGGCAATACTGAACTAATCACATATCTTATTGAAAATGGCGCAAAAACGAATATTACAGACGATAAAGGCAGTAGTATTATCAATTTTGCAGCAAGTTCTGGTCAGAAAAACACCAAAGTGTACGACATTCTTTTACAACAAGGTATTGAAATAAATACGGACGTCACGCCTTCTGGCGCCAATGCCTTATTATTAGCTGCCCAACACGACAAAGATCTTAGTTTGATAAATTACTTCACTTCCAAAAACGCAGATATCAATAGTGTGGATGCTAAAGGCAATGGCGTTTTTAATTATGCAGCCAAAACAGGAAACATCACTTTGATGAATGAATTATTGAAAAAAGGAATCCAAGGAAATGACACTGCTTTCATTTTTGCTAGTCAGGGTGCCAGAGGTGTGACCAATGGTATTGACGTTTATAATTATCTCGAAAGTGTTGGACTCAATCCTAATGTGGTTTCCAAAGATGGCGAAAATCCGTTGCACGCTTTAGCTTCAAGAAGTAAAGATTTGGCGGTCATCAACTATTTTATCAATAAAAATGTAGATGTCAATCAACCAGATGTGCTTGGAAACACACCATTTATGAATGCCGCCACTCATAATAATCTTGAAGTCGTAACACTGCTTTCTAAAACCTTAAAAGACATCAATCAGACTAATAAAAAAGGCGAATCGGCATTAACTTTGGCCGTTGCCAACAATTCTGCAGATGTGGTTGCATTTCTGTTAAGCATCAATGCCGATGTTGCCATTGCCGACCATACTAATGAAGGCGCTAATTTATCCGCCTATTTAATGCAATCCTATTCACAAAAAAAAGAAGAAGATTTCAAACAGAAACTTCAACTTTTACAAAATAAAGGCTTTGAATTTGGAAAACCACAAGCCAACGGAAATACCATTTACCACTTAGCTTTAGATAAAAATGACCTTGCTGCTGTCAAATTTATCAAACCTTTTAATGCTGATGTTAACGCCAAAAACAACGAAGGCATTACTGCTTTGCACAAAGCTGCAATGAAAGCAAATTCTACCGAAATTTTAAAATACTTAGTTTCTATTGGCGCAAAAAAGGAAATCACTACAGAGTTTGATGAAACAGCTTACGATTTGGCATCAGAAAATGAATTGCTCCTAAAACAAAATGCATCCTTAGACTTTTTAAAATAATCAAAACATCAAACTGTGTTTTACCCATCACAGTCTGAAATCTTATTATCATGAAAAAATTATCACAAATCATAGTTTTTAGTCTTGTTCTTTTTGGACTCTTTTCATTCACTAACAATGCGCCATCAACCAAATATAAATGCATGGTTCAAATGACCAACTACACGGGTGAGGCTGCTTATATTGTCATTTCGTTGATTGATCCCAAAGGGAATTATGAAAAAACCCTATTCGTTCATGGTAACGATGCACAATGGTACAATACCATCGAAGAATGGTGGCAAAAATTTCATAGCAAAAAACGATCAAATATCGATGCCATTACCGGAGCGACCATTTCTGGGGGTGGAAGAAATATAACCGTAATTGATATTGATGATTCAAAAATAAATGCGGGATACAAGATTCGTTTCGAAACCGCTGTTGAAGATCAAAAGTACCATACCAGTGATGT
>NZ_DATJCY010000155.1:0-5969 GCF_035577925.1 Gelidibacter sp.
ATAGGCATGAAAATAGGAAACTGTGCCATTTGTCACTTCTTTGATCCAACTGTTACGCAAATCTTTACCATCAAAAATAGCAATAAAATTGGTGCTAAGAGCATAGTTTGTTGGAGGTAAAGATGCAAAAATATAAGTTGAAGCGTCAGCCGTCGGAGCAAAATTAGAACTGCTGTTTGAGCTCAATTGCCAAAGCGTACTTGCTGCATCTTTTTTAAATACCTTGTCCAAATCACTTTCAATTTTAAAAAAGGAATTGTTAAGAATTGTTTTAGCTGTTTGTTCTGCCATTTTATATTGTTTTTGCAACAGATAAGTTTGTGCCAATACTAATTCAGCTACCGGTTTATTCGGATAAAAACGCTCCGGATTTCTATATTCATTGGGTAATAACTGTCTGGCTTTTATTAAATCCTGTTTGATCAGGCTTAATACCTCATCTGTATTTATTTTGGAAACAGTGGTATTAGCTTTATAATCCGTACTTGTTATATACGGTATATTGCCGAATAACAAAGTAAGTTTTTGATAATACAGCGCTCTTAAAAAATAAGCTTCACCTAAAAACACTTCCTTGTCATTTTCAGAGATATATTCAGACATATTTAATCCATTGATAAAGGCATTGATATCATAAATATTTTTAAAAGCTCTAGTCCAGTACAAATCGGAAGGGGAACCAGAAGGGGAAATATTGTTATTGTACATTTGGTCACTTTCTGTAAAAGCATCAAGGTCGTCGGTATATTTACTCAAGTCCAGATTTATCCCATTGGATCCTCCTTTGAACAGCTGAGCTTCTCTCATGCTTGTATAAAGATTTACCAAGGCAGCTTTTGTAGTCTTGATGTCTTTAAACACATCTTCGGTATTAATTTGGTCGTCAGGTAAATCTATTTCTACAAACTGTTCACAGGATTGAAATGTTGGTAGCAGTAGTGTTATGGGTAAGTATATGATAATCAATAGTATGGTTTTTTTATTTTTCATGATAATTCCATTTAAAAAGTTAATTGAACTCCAAATGCGTAAGTGCGTAAAGGAGGGAGATTTCCGGGAAACACAGATTCAGGATCCATACCAAAATAATTGGTTATCGTCCAGAGATTCTGCCCCTGCACATATAATACAAGGGAGTCTATTTTAGCTTTGGATATTTGCAGCTTATAAGAAAGCGCTACATTTTTTAACCGAATAAAGGAAGCGTCACTAATGACCCGATCGGTCTGGGTCATATAATTGTAAAGCATCTGTAAATCAAAGTTTCCCCCACTGGAAGCAAAAGTATAATCAGCTTTGGTATTGTCAATAGTCCACCTATCCCACATTTCTACAGGAAGATTAAAACTGAGCTCTCCAATATATCTGTAATTGGCGTGAAAATTATAATTGGTCTGTTTAACAAACTGAAACAAAAAATCCAGTGAAAAGCTTTTATAAGTAATTGTATTTTGTAGCCCGCCGTGATATTGTATTCCGATTTCTTTAGCTATCTGTTTGTCATCTCTGCTTAAATTACCATCACGATTATAATCAGTAATTTTATACATTCCAGTTTCCAAATCAATCCCTTCGTAGTGATACAGTTTTACCAAGTTGATAGACTTGCCGATGATATAGGTGTTTCTGTAGGTAGAGTTTTCGATATCAGGAAAAGCAATTAGTTTATTTTTAGGAAAGGAAATATTAAAATTTGTAACCCACTGCCAACTGTTGTTTCGAAAATTCATCGTGTTTAAGGTAAACTCCCATCCGGTATTTTCTACTGTAGCTGGAAAATTATCCGTAATAGACTCAAAACCGGTTGTTGAGGGCAGGGTAAGCCCGATTAATTGATTGGACGATCGGTTTTTATAATAGGAGATATCAGTATTGATACGGTTGTTAAATAATCCCAACTCTAAAGCGACCTCCAGCTTTGTGGTTTTTTCCCAACTGTAGTTTGGGTTGTATAAACGTGAAGGATATAATCCGGTTTCTCCGTCATACATCTGATTGTTTATGGTATAAGTATCTAAGTAAGCATAATCCCCTACATTATCACTTCCGGTAGTTCCGTAGCTTGCTCTTAATTTTCCAAAACTCAGCCAACTAGTATTTTTTAAGAAGCTTTCTTCGGTAAGCAGCCATGCCGTACCCACTGCTCCAAAATTTCCAAAGCGGTTATCAGGGCCAAAACGGCTGGAACCGTCTCTTCTTCCGGTCAAATTAAGAATGTATCTGTCATTGAAGATATAATT
The DNA here is from genome assembly GCF_035577925.1 of Gelidibacter sp. Classification (GTDB taxonomy): domain Bacteria; phylum Bacteroidota; class Bacteroidia; order Flavobacteriales; family Flavobacteriaceae; genus Gelidibacter. The sequence continues at coordinate 2,241 of NZ_DATJCY010000155.1, forward strand.
AAGACGAGCAAACAAAGCAGCATATTTGTATTGAGAGTTTCCAACCTGGCTGACCACTTTATTATTAGCGGCACTTATATTGGAAATTAAAGCGTTGGAGCTGAACCCTACACCTGCTATAATTAACTTTTGGTTATCTATAGTCTGAAAAGTGGCTCCCGTTAGAACATCAAACGAATGTTTATTCCATTTTTTACGCCAATGTATTTGGGGTTCAATAATATAAGATAGTGTTTCAAAGTTCGATTTTTGTGACTGTGACCGTTCGCTGGTATATCCTAATGAGGGATTATAAATGGTGTGTGGGGTAAGTACTTTTTCTGTAAAGTTATTTGTAGCTATCCCTCCATTTAGTTTTAAATAAGTATTGGAAAACAGATTATAAGACAAATCCAGATTTAGCACCAATGCTTTAGTATTATTTTCGTAAGTTTTATTGAGTTGAGCCAGTGGATTCTGAAAAGTTCCGTCCTGCCAGTTTAAGGTTCCGTCTTCGTTGTACAAAGCCGGAGCATTAGGTGGAAGCTCCAGTGATTTTTTAGTTAAATCTGCGGACGGGAGATTATTGTTTTGAGTAGAATATGCAGTGGAAACCCCAAGCTGCAAACGGTTGTCTTCACTCTGATGGCTAAAACTAATCAGTGCAGAGTTGCGTTTATATCCTTTGTCTGTCGGAAATACAGTTGTGCTTTCATTGTGAGATGTATTTACGTTAAAGCGGGTAAATTCGTTACCGCCCGATACGCCCAAGGAAATCGTATTGTCTATCGCTGTTTCACCTATTAATTCTTTTTGCCAATTAGTGTAACGGTTTTTGTCCCATGCACCGGTCATATCATAAGCATTGATGGGATATGCTGTTATACCATCATTGGCAAAAGCTTCGTTTCGCATCTGGTTAAATTGTTCGGTATTCATCATTTTCATAAAACGCCCAACTTTGCTAAATGCTGTAGATGATGAAATCGTGAAATTAGTTTCGCCTGTTTTACCTTTTTTGGTGGTTATCAATACCACTCCGTTCGCTCCACGTGAACCGTATATAGCCGTTGCGTCGGCATCTTTGAGTATTTCTATACTTTCAATATCATTGGGATTAATCGCATTGAGCACGCTGATAGATGAATTAAACAAAGAGATAGAATATCCGGAGCTTTCAGAAGCAGGCATTTCATTTAGGGGGATGCCGTTAACAATATAAAGCGGGTTGTTTCTTCCTGTATAATTTGCGGATAAGCTATTTCTCCCTCTGATTTTGATGTCAAAACCCCCTCCCGGTACACCGGTGTTCTGTGTTATACTCACGCCAGCCATTCGTCCTTGAATGGCTTGCAGAGGGTTGATGACGGGTTGAAATTCAATGTCTTTTGCCGTAACTCTGACTATACTGCCGGTACGTTCTCTGTCTTTAACGTTATAATATCCTGCGTTAATCACAACTTCGTCCAATACGGCTTGGTCAGGCTGTAGGGTGATGCTTAAAGTAGTTTCATTGATTATGTGGGTTTGTGTTTTGTAACCTATAAAACTAAAGACTACAATACTACCGGGTCTGATCTGTAACGAATATTTTCCGTTTTCGTCTGTCATTGTGCCATTGTTGGTGTCTTTTTCCCTAACGGTTACTCCGGATAATGGCGCTTCTGAGTCTTTTACTATTCCTTTTAAGGTGATTGTATTTTGCGCAAAAGCATTGCCATAATTTATTAGGTATAACAATAATCCAACGGCTAGGCAGAGATACCGCCTATGGTGAAAATTTATTTTCATAATTTTGTAAATGAAATGATTGGTTAAACATTTGTTTTTCTATTCACCCCCTTAAAAAGTTGCAGCTTTTTAAGGGTTTTTCTTTTTTTATTCCAAGTCTGTTTTGGAATTTTTAGCACTACATCTTTTTTGGAAACTGAACTAAGTTCAGCATCTAATGTTTTTGTCCTTAAAGCCCTTGTGCAGACAGAACATCTGCACAGGGCGGGGTATTTACCAACCAAATAATGTATTATGAAAACGATACCCCTGTCAGTTTGAAGGATTATATTATTTAGACCGTTACATTTTATTGTTTAATGTCACTGTCATGGTAGTATCTTTTATGATTTTGATATGCTTGTATTCCATACCTGGTGAAGCAAAACCCAAATAGCTACCTTTTTGTATGGTGTATGAAAAATTGCCGTAATTATCAGTTACAGTATGATTATTAGCACCTCTTTCGTTAATTGCCTTATTTTGGTAAACTGTAGTATTTCCTATTGGCTTGTTCTTACTGTCCGTGACTTTTCCGGCAATTCTAACTCTTTTATAAATGTTAAAGTCTTTTTCAAATTCATCAGGTATGTCAGTTTTTATTGGACGGGCCATTTTCTTTAATTTGATTTCAACTGTCTGATCTTCGGTGATGTTTTGTATAGGTAGAGGGTCTTCATACCTTACTCTTCCGTTTTTTATAACAACCGTTGCTCCTTTTTGAACCGTAAACTTAAAGGTGCCATCTTTTTCCATAAAGGTGTGATGATTGGTTCCTATATTGTTACCAAAAACCAGATAGTCTGCCACTCCTTTTTCGTTAATGGTGATGATCCCCACAGGTGGTTTTCCGGTATCTTCTACCGTGATTTTTCCAGTTACGGTCACGATTTCTTGTGCTTGTACATTAAAAGGTATAGCAATACCCACCCATAAAAGGGCAATTAATAATTGTTTCATAATTAAAGGTTTTATAAATTTGATTTTAATTACATTCTATCATTTTCTAAAACAAATGAAGTGAATTTCATATTTTAGAAAAAGAAAATTAGGTTGACTTTTATTTGTTTTGGGTTGATAATTATTATAAGTTTACAGTAAAAATTAGAAATTGGAAAAAAATGTTATGCCTCATATAGGAAAGAATATTCAAAAACTAAGAATTTTAAAGGGTTTCAAACAGGAAACTTTAGCAGAAGAACTTGGCATGTCTCAATCTGAATTTTCTATTCTTGAAAATTCAGAATTAATTGAAGATGTAATAATAATAAAGATTGCAGAAATTTTAAATTTAACCCCTGAGATTATCAAAGAGTTCAATGAAAATCATGCTTTTTATAGTATTGATAATAAATTGGAGAATGTAACAATACATGAGAATGGACATGGTATTCATCAGGTTTTTAGTCCTATTGATAAAGTGGTGGAGTTGTACGAAAGGTTACTTACAAGTGAAAGGGAAAAGTTAGAAATGTTAAAAGAATTGACGAAAAAATAAACTTAAATCATGGAAGTAATAACGAACTCAGTATCACATCATAAAGGAAGAAAAGTTGAGCAAATAAGAAGACTCAGAGGTTGGACTCAATCAGAATTAGGTGATAAATTGGGGATTTCTAAACAAGCTGTTTCTAAAATTGAACAATCTATCAATATTGGAGACGAAAAGTTAAAAGAATTTGCTAATGCTTTGGAAGTAACTTTTGAAGGGTTAAAGAATTTTAGCGAAGAAAAAGTGCTTAACAATACAAACAACTTTTATGAAAATTGTGGTGTAACTGCATCAAGTATAAATGCAAATGTTGAAAACATAAATAATCCAATTAAGGAAACTATAGAAATGTTCGAAAGACAACTTGATTTATTGAGAAAGGAATTAGTTGACGTATTGAAAGAGAGGAAATAAAAATTGTATTGAAATTCAGATTGGCCGCGGTGATTTTAGACAGCAGATCATTGATGACGTACCTGAAGAAACCA
>NZ_DATJCY010000156.1:0-7345 GCF_035577925.1 Gelidibacter sp.
CTTTTTAGCATCTTTTAGCCTTTGATTACTTGATTTAGATCGCTAATCTGCATTATCACCAACTAAAATCTATCTCAAAATAGCTATAAAAATTCAAACTATAATTTTTATACAGTCTTTTACCTTTTGTGGTTTTCCTAAAGATGTAATTTTTTTCTAAGTAAACTTTAAAATATTGTTTTCAACTTTGGAAATAATCAGATTTAACGACGATTCTTTTGTTATAGTTTTTGTGTCAGATAAAAATCCAGTCCGTTGCTCACCACAATTTCATTAAAACTTTGATCGATGTTAAGGTTTTCACTAACGACCTTCCCGCTTCCTTTTAGTCCTAGATCCACATTGCATAAAGAAAGTGATAAACTTAAAATAGAGGTAACAATAATTTTGATTAAAGTGCTCATAAGAGTTGTTTTTGTTTCAAATATCTTTTAAAATCTATAAGAAGTGTAAACTAAAATTCCGAATTGTCAAATTCTAAAGATCAACTGTTAGTTATCATCAGTTGTGATTTTTATGCCGTCTTTATCAATATTGACTTTAACCGCATTATTTTCTGATGCATTATCGTTTTTGTCGATGTCTATAGGATTTTTATTGGTTTCAATATTAATTTCAGAATTGTCGTTGTCATTTATAAAATCTTCAGGGCAATCCAAACATCTGATTTCGTTGTTTGAAATTTCCAAATAATAACCTTCCAAGCCATCAATGAGGATATCACCACTGTTGATCAATCTTTTGGCTTCATTAACATAAAGATATTTTGAATGGAAGGATGCGGTGTTTTTATCAGCATACAAAATGACATTTTCTGGCAGATATAGTATGATTTCTACTTGTTGCTCTCTAAATCGGTTTTCAAACGCAGTAGTTAAAAAAGCATCCAACTCCAATGTATTTCCATTTAAAATATAATTGTAGCTAATCTTATCGGCATATTTTTTTGCATTTTGATAAGTGTTTCCTGTGGCACTTTTGTTAATGCTTATTGATGTGACAGAATCTTTTGAAGATTTTATGGTGAGTTTAATATCAGTTAAATACAATAATTTTTTATCGTTTTGATCATAAACAGGTTTCCATTGGTTTCTATGCCGTCCAGATTGTTTACTATATGAATTATTATATGTCATGCTTAAATAAAGTGTATCATTTGCCCTGATGTTTAAGGTGTTATTTTGTTGGATCATAGCATCTTCGGCAAAAGCACTAGTTTGCTTAGCTCCAATGATTACCAGTGCGATTATGGTTATAAACCATAATCCGATCAAAGAAAACTTTGCTATCTGACCTATGGACTTTAAATTGTTGATTAGAATTTTTAATCCCAAATAGAAGATGAAAAAGAATGGAATTCCTATAGCAAAGAATACAAGTAAAGACATGGCCCATATTGGAATATTAGCTGTATTGATAGCTTCTATAAAATCAATACCGGGAACAACATTTGTAATGTCGGCAATACTCACTGAAAACAAGGCAATTATTAGGGTAATTAACATTGAAGCACCAATAATAATAAGAATGATACCTATGAATTTTCCTATGATTTTCAGAAAAAACAAGAACAGATTGACGAGTCCGTCAAAAAATGATTTTGAACCTTTTTTGATGCGATTGCCTTGTTTTGGAAGATCCATGTTTTTAACTGCATCAGAGACGTTCTGGGAAACATTTTCAAAGCCGTCCTTAATTTTTTTTTCAATGTTACTGATGTTTACCGGTTCACCGGTCATTGTCAACTTTTCTGCAGTGGTCACTGCTTCTGGAACCAAAATCCAAAATAGAAAATAGATAAAAATGAAGGTTCCACCAGAACCAAATGCTAATAAAATCCAAAGTAGACGCATCCAAATAGCGTCAATGCCAAAATAATGTCCAATACCTGAAGCCACACCACCTATATAGGAGTTGTCCTTATCCCTGAACAGTTTTTTTGAAAATGTGGTATTGTTCTTATTTTGATAATTGCTTTGAGGTTCGTCTTCAAAAATTTCATCATCAACCAAGTAATCTTTAGGTTGTCCCATGATAGAGATGACCTCGTCAACTTCTTTAATTCCAATAACTTGTCGGTCATTTTGTATGCGCTCATAAAAAAGTTCGGCAATTCGTGCTTCGATGTCCGCAATAATTTCCAAGCGACCTTGAGAATCTGTAAAGGAGTGTTTTATAGCTTCAAGATAGTGCTGTAACTTAAGATAGGCATCTTCATCAATGTGAAAAAATACACCAGCTAAATTTATATTGATTGTTTTATTCATCGCGTGTTTTTTTTGATTTGGTTACTAAGTGTACTGCGTTTTGTAGTTCATTCCAAGTGACATTCAGTTCGTTAAGGAACAATTTGCCCTTGTCGGTGAGGTTATAATATTTTCTAGGGGGTCCTGAGGTCGATTCTTCCCACCGGTAATCTAAAAGACCTGCATTTTTGAGCCGGGTCAGCAATGGGTAAATTGTGCCTTCCACGACCAGCATTTTAGCATCTTTTAGCGTTACCAGAATTTCGGCCACATACGCATCTTCATCTTTTAAAATGGAGAGAATGCAATATTCCAGAACACCTTTGCGCATTTGTGCTTTTGTGTTTTCAATTTTCATAAGTCATTTTTAAGATTTTTAACTGTTCGTTTTTTGATTGATTGATTGATTGATTGATTGATTGATTGATGTCCGACGATTTTTTCGGAAATAATTATTTTAAAAAATTTATTGTCAAAGGATACTTATAAAGTTCGCCATCTCTGGCTTTTAAACTTGCAATCACTATAAAAATCAATTCCAAAATAAATCCCATAATGGCCAGAACACCAAATCCGCCAATAAAATACAGCATGGGATGCAGCGAATTAAAATTTATTGTAAAGTTGTTCAAAGCATTAAAATCCAAAAAATTGAATGATTGTAAGAAACCAAACATAAAAGCAGGAATTGTCAATCCTCCCAAAACAACGAGATATAGAAAAACGCTAATTTGAAAGTTAATTGCTTGTTTGCCGTGATTATCAACGAATTCTGATTTCTCCTTATTAAATATCCAAAGTACTAATGGCCCAATAAAATTTCCAAAAGGAATTAGAAATCTTAAAAAAGTCGATAAATGAATGAATGTGGCAATGTTTTTTTGATGGTTGTCTAACATGTCAAAATGATTTATAATACTTGCTAATGCAAATATATATCCAAAAGAAGGTATCTTGTATTGCATAGTACTGTAAATTAACAAAAAATTAACAATATGAACTTCGGAATAAAATTGATATTTTAGCTACAACTAATGATTTATCATGAAACTATCTCCTAGAAAACTCAATGCCGTTTTAAGTTTTAAATTGCCATCCGCGTATTTGTGTGGGGTTCGTACCAAATATATTGATGACACACAGTGTAAGGTAAGTGTAAAACACCGATGGATTAATCAAAACCCCTTTAATTCTATGTTTTGGGCTGTACAAGGTATGGCAGCAGAGTTGTCCACGGGTGCTTTGGTCATGGCAAAAATTCGAGAAAGTGCTCAGCCCATTTCAATGTTGGTAATTTCCAACAAGTCATCGTTTACAAAAAAGGCGACAGGACGTATTAATTTTATTTGTATGGATGGTCCAATTGTTGATTTGGCCATTAAAAAAGCCATCGAAACAGGTGAAGCGCAAAATATTTGGATGCATTCTGTTGGCACCGATCAAAGTGGTGCCGAGGTTTCCAATTTTAAATTCGAATGGGCTTTAAAACTTCGAAGTTAAGTTTTTAGAAACGAAATTCAAGAAGGTAAATTCGCAGATTTTCTAATATTATTAAACCGTTTTTTGTTTTTGAATTTATTTAAGGAAATCCCATCATATATTTTGTAATGAATTACCTACACTTCATTTTTGACATTAAATTTTTCTGGTTTTATTGTAAATTTCTTACTAAAACAAAATATGAAACCTCAGTTTTTCGTAACTTACATACTCAATTTTTAACAAAATGAGAGTTCCTGTAATACGAAAAAAAGTAAATTTTCTTCCAGATTCCAGCAGGGTTATTGCCCGATATTTTATGAACGGCGATGATGCAACCAAAGATATGCTGGCCTTGGTTTTTGCAATGAGTGAACATGAAGTTCAAACGGCTTTAGATCAAACGCTTCGTGAGTTTGCTTATAGACATCGAAATATTACCCAACTTTTTAAGAAGCATTTTAATAATGCACGACATCTGGTTGAGCAAATGCCCATTGTTTTTGACAAGATCTCCAATGCTCGAAAACTGTTGATCGGAGCCTATCTTACCATGGAATATTCTATTGAATCGACGGCATTTTTTAATCCTTCCATCGTTCCGGATAGTGATCAAACGTATTTGGAAGAAGGGGAGTTGCGCGTCATCCTATCGTTCAGGGCTACTGGCGAAGGTCATATTTCATCCATCGTATTTAGACGTGGTATTCTTGATAAAAACAATGATCTGCATCTTATGGCCATCGGAAAATCTATGGATATTGCCGAAATATCACATAAAAAATTGTATCACAAAGGTCGGTTTGTGGAAAAAATGGACGAGATGGAAATCCCTAAAAAATATTCGAACTTAGTTGTCGAAAGTCTTCCGGAACATTTTGAATATTCCGCTTTAAAAGGTATTGTTGACAGCACATTGAATGATGAAACAATTAGTACTGGCAAACGACTTTCTTTTGAAGAAATACGATGGTTGGTAAACTCGTATTATGATATTGAATTTCAGCATGATACTGATATCAGTGAACGGGTGATTTTTCCTATTTCGGCATCAGAAAGTAACGGGATTGAAGATGCGCGTTTTGTTCATTTTACAGATGATGATGGTAGCGTTACATTCTATGCCACCTACACGGCTTACAATGGCCATGTGATTTTGCCCAAATTTTTATCAACCGAGGATTTTTGTACATTCAGGATCATGCCTTTTCATGGCAAAGGAGCAATGGGTAAAAATCTGGCACTTTTCCCAAAACGCATCAATGGGAAATATGCCATGCTTTCGCGAATAGATGGCATTAATAATTATATCATGTTTTCTGAACGAAATACCCTTTGGAAAGAGCCAATTCTACTTCAAAAACCAAAATATCCATGGGAGTTTTCAAAGGTAGGCAATTGCGGATCGCCACTTTGGACAGAGCAAGGTTGGCTGATTATCACTCACGGTGTTGGACCAATGCGCCGTTATTGTATTGGTGCGGCATTATACGATTTGCTCGATCCTACCAAAGAAATTGGACGACTTAAAGAACCTTTGCTCATGCCACTTGAAATTGAAAGAGAAGGGTATGTGCCCAACGTGGTTTATTCGTGTGGCTCGGTCATTCACAATAACCAACTCATTTTGCCTTATGCCGTTTCTGACTATTCAACAACTTATGCGGTAGTTGATATGCCGGCGTTGTTTGAGGCTTTGAAAAATTAGCAGAAAACGGCAGACTTTTAGTTTGCCGTTTTTTTTAAGTTTGATATGATATGTTTTATTCTTCGTTGAAGTGGTAGGATTCTTCAAAAGCTTGTAATACGGTAAGGTGCGAAATAAGATAAGCCAATAAACTTTCGGCACCTTGATTTCGGTTTACGCCATCTTCTTCAAAACCGTCACAGCAGCCTTTCGTTTCAAAATCGTAAAGACTCATTCGCAGATCATTTTCACCTAAAAACCACATGAATGAAGTGAAAAGTTTGTCTAAATATTCGGTTTCCTGCGTAATAACAAATGCCTGATGATACATCAGTACCATGGCCATAGCATCAATAGGTTGCTGGGCGTAGATGGAACGTTCTTTATCTTTTACAAACCATTGTCTATTGCCAATTACCGAAAGATGTCCATCTTTGAGCGTGTGCGTTGTCAAAAAATCCATGGATTCAAAAGCCACCTCTTTTATTTTATCATTGTCTAATTGTTGTGAAACATGAAGTAGTGCCAATGGTAAAATACCGTTGTCATAAGCCAAAAGTGATTCAAACCAATACCAGTTTTCGGATTGATTTTGTTCAAAATTGACAAGAAGAACATCAGTTATTTTTGTTAAAATTACTTTTATGTTAGTGTCCGATGGATAGGTTTTGAGATAATAGCATATTCCGATGATAATATTGGCAATTCCTCTTATCGATTTGATTTTCATAAAAATAGGAACGGCATTAAAAAAGATCAATAGAGCGGCTTGGCGATATGCATCATTTGGAGCATGGTTAATAAGATAGCCTAAAACCCATATGGTTCTTCCAAAGGAATCTTCAGAGCCAACTTCGTCAAGAAAACTTCTATTGAAAGCTAAAAAATTTCTGAACGTTCCATCTTCATTTTGCATAAAATGGATATAACTCAAATAAACCGGCATCAATTCTAGGGCGAACGCATTTTTTTTCTGTTTGTAGGCCATGCAAACCATTAATAAAGCTCTGGCATTATCGTCCAAACAATAGCCTTCTTTTAAATTTGGAATTCCAAACTTGGCATGTTGAATAATACCTGTATCGTCAGTAAGACGTTTAAGATGTGTTAATGAAAAAGGAGGTAGCAATAACAGGTCGATATGGGTTTCTTTACTGGGTTCCGGTTTAGTAGGTTCAGATACCAAATGTTCAGCAAGTTCAAAATAGCGTTGGCCTATTTTTGGCCAGATAATGTTTTTGCCATAAGTTGCGGCTTTCTGTTGGATTGTTTTTAACAGTTCGGGTTGGTCGAGCAATTCATTTAAGGTATTGACCAAACCATCCTCGTCCTTAAAATCAAAAAGACGGCCTTTATTTTCGGTAAGCAATTCTGCCGCGTGCCAATATGGCGTGGACACTACAGCGCATCCCGAACCCATGGCATAAGTTAATGTGCCACTTGTGATCTGGGCTTCATTGACATAAGGCGTAATATAAATATCACAAGCTGCTAAATATTTAAAGAGTTCTTTTTCTTTTGCAAATTCATTAAGCAAAAGCACATGGTTGCTGAGTTTTAGGTTCTTTATGAGCAGTTGAAGGTAGTTTCGGTATTCCTCACCAGCACTTCTAAACACATTTGGATGTGTTTTTCCCAGAACGAGATAAAAAACTTCGGGATGTTTTTCAATGATTTTTGGCAATGCTTTAATGACGGTTTCAATACCTTTATTACGACCCACAAAACCAAAAGTGAACAGTAATTTTTTATTATTTAGTTTAAGTTCTGTTCTGCTTTTTTCCTTGTCGTAATGAAAATCGGGAAGACCATGTTCAATTTTAATAATTTTTGAGGATGGCACTTCATAAATATCTTTAAGAAACTGAATGGCTTTATTGCTCATGACAACCAATCTGTCAGACATCTTGCAAATTTGCTTTAGTATGGCTTT
>NZ_DATJCY010000157.1:0-2603 GCF_035577925.1 Gelidibacter sp.
AAAAATTGGGTTCCCACTTTTGTTAAACTCAAAAAGAAATTAATTATGCTTACGATTCAAAATTTATCCTATTCACATCCCAATAAAAATACGCTGTTTACTAATTTAAGTATGACAGTAAACCAATCCGATAAAATTGCATTAATTGGCAATAATGGCGTTGGAAAATCCACTTTGTTAAAACTTATCGCTAAGGATTTAAAACCTGATGAAGGTCAAATTACTTCCCAGGCTAAACCTTACTATATTCCTCAAATTTTCGGTCAGTTTAATAAGTTAACCATTGCACAAGCCTTACAAGTTGAAACTAAGCTCAATGCTTTACACAAAATTTTAAGCGGAAGTGTAGATGAAAAGAATTATAGTCTTTTAAATGACGATTGGACAATAGAAGAAAAATGTCAAGAAGCCCTAAGCTATTGGGATATATCTGATTTATCACTATCTCAAAAATTGAGCGAATTAAGTGGAGGACAAAAAACAAAAGTCTTTCTTGCTGGTTTATTTATTCATCAACCATCATTTGTTTTATTAGATGAACCCAGTAATCATCTGGACAAATCCAGTAGAGACTTACTATACGATTTCGTTCAAACTTCAAGAGCAACTTTTATAATCGTTAGCCACGACCGAGAGTTACTTCAATTATTAAATCCTATTTATGAGCTCAACAGAAATGAAATTAAAGTTTATGGCGGAAACTATGAATTTTATAAGGAGCAAAAAGAAATTGAACAAAATGCTTTAAGCCAAGATATTCAGAGTAAAGAAAAAGCACTTAGAAAGGCAAAAGAAAAGGAGCGAAAAACAATTGAACGACAAAATCGTTTGGATAGTCGTGGAAAAAAGAAACAGGAAAAAGCAGGTGTTGCCCGAATTATGATGAACACATTACGAAACAATGCCGAAAACAGCACATCAAAAATGAAAAGTGTTCACACTGAAAAAATCGGTAGTGTTTCACAGGAATTGCAGGAACTACGTTCTTCGTTGCCAGACATTGACAAAATGAAATTCGGCTTTGACAATTCTGCATTGCACAAAGGCAAAATTCTATTTACGGCTAATGACCTCAATTTCAGTTACGACACACAACCGCTTTGGACAGAAAACCTAAATTTTAAAATCACAAGTGGCGAACGCATTGCTTTAAAAGGCAAAAACGGTTCAGGTAAAACAACCTTGATAAAACTGATTTTAGGCAACATAGAACCACAAACAGGAAAAGTTTACAGAGCAGACAACAAATCGGTTTATATTGACCAAGACTATTCGCTGATTGACGACAAACTGAAAGTTTACGAACAAGCCGAACAATTCAATACTTCGGCATTACAGGAACACGAAATCAAAATCAGGCTTAACCGATTTTTGTTTACCAAAGAAGATTGGGACAAATCTTGCAACGCTTTGAGTGGCGGAGAAAAAATGCGTTTAATGTTGTGTTGTTTAACAATCAATAATCAATCGCCTGACATTATTATTTTGGACGAGCCAACCAACAATCTGGACATACAAAACATTGAAATCTTGACAAGAGCTATTAACGAATATCGGGGGACATTGATTGTGGTTTCGCACGATGAAACCTTTTTAGAGCAGACAAACATAGAACGGACAATTCAACTCTGACAAAAGTACAGCCGCTAACATCGGTTTTGCGTCAGGCGGGGGGACGTTCTCCGTATGAAAATTTGTGCTAAATTTGAACTGTGGTTCTTCGTATCAAGTGCAGTGCTAAAAATCCCGCCCGAACGCAAAGCCGCGAACCGTTAGCAACAATTACAAAAAAACCTGACAAACGTATGAGACATCTGATTATCCTATTAAGTATTTTGACCTTGACTTCTTGTGGAGCGAATAAACATCTTGCGTCATCCACCACAACGGTAACTGAAATTAATAACGTTGATTATTTTCAACCGTTATCCTATATCCAGTTTATAGAAAAGGGTAACAAAGCTATGTTGAGCGATTCTCTTTCTGAAGTTGTCTCCAAGAACCTGAGTTTGCTTCTTGACAAGAATAAAACGACACTTAGGCTTGACAAGGAGATTCCCTTCGTGAACGACACCATTAAAGTAAAGGTGGAAGATGAATTAGCGTATCTTGTAAGAGTTATCACTCAACGGAAGAAACTTAGCGGAATCCCTTTACCCCACACGATTGACTCAATTTTAAAAAATAACAATCAACGGTTTGCCCTCGCAACCATCGCAACAGGTTTTGGACGAAGAAAAGGAAATTATGGTGGACAAGTTGCAAAAGGAGCAGCCGTAGGCATATTGACATTAGGCATGTTTGTACCGACACCTATAAAATCTAATCTAACTTTGTACGCTTTTATATTTGACGCTGAAAAAGATGAAATCACGTATTATAAAAAATCCATGCCCGTTGAAAAAGAACCAACAGATGAACAAGTAATGAACAAACAACTTATAAAATTATTTAATGGCTATCTTTACGACAAAAAGTAACTGTTGCTAACAAACATATTGGCAATAGGCGGGCTGAAGTGCATCTATCGGGCGAAAGGTACAAGGTTGAGCTTACGTTCTTCGATTGGGCTTTGGTACTAAAATCCCCGCCCATCGCCAATA
>NZ_DATJCY010000158.1:0-2062 GCF_035577925.1 Gelidibacter sp.
ATAAACCTATTACTGATAAAAATAAAATAGCAATCCAAAATTTGCTTTTATATAGATTAATCATATTTAGTAAATAGAGGTAAAAATTTGGATTATGGTTGTATATACAATTAGTTTTAACAATTATTTACAACGACAGATGGTATTTTATAAAAAACTAAGGATTTAATAGTTCAAAAATTTGTTTCTAAAAATTATAAAATCTTATCAGTAAAATCATTGTTGTCCGAGATAAATTAAAAATAAGTTTTTAGACTATCAAAAGTAGCCTAAACATTGACTTTTTATTTTTAATTATCAGTTTTTTCAAAAACAAGCTAATCAAACAAAGTTAGTTGATTTCTGGGTTTAGCATTTAAATCCCAGTCTTTTTCTGGGTTTTCTAAGAATTTTATTAGTTGTATGAAGTTGAATAAATGAATTTTACAGAAACTCACCAAATTTGAAAAAGCCCAACTACGTTTTAACTTCTTCTTAATTACTGCTAGAAGTAAGTTGACAATCAAAACGCAATAAATCTGTATTTTGATAGCATTCTCGTTATCTCCCAAAAAATATTTCAATGGAAAATTCTGTTTTAGCTGTTTAAATACTAATTCTATCTGCCAGCGAACTTTGTATAAAGCAGCAATCATATCTGCTCTTAAATCCATAAGATTCGTCAGAAATTCGAACTCTCTTTTGTTTTCTCTGTCATAAAATCTAACTTTTCGCAATGTTAGTGGAATAAGGGTACTTCCGTGTTTTACATCTACAGTAATTGTGGCATCTTCTAACACTCCACTATGAATATTTTCAGCTATTTCATTGATTTGTTCAGTTCTATACACTGCATTATCCTTGATTCTAGTAACAAATCCAGTATTGTTTTTGGTAAAATGTTCAAAGGCTTTATAATCATTGTAACCCTTGTCAAAAACATAGATAGTATCTTCATTGCAAGGTAATTTAGCTAAGAACTGATGGTCATGAGTTGCCGCTTTACTAAACCAAACAACTGATGGAACTACCTCATCTGCATTAATTACCGTGTGCATCTTTATTCCTCCTTTGCTTTTACCTGTTTTGGCTTTACGACCTACACAACTTAGTATCTCTTTAAACAGGCTTATAGTGCTACTGTCTATGATTTTGACTTGCTTTTTGATAATCTCTTCTATTCGGCTGTCCGATAAAACATTTCCATACTTATTTAACAGACTATTATAAATCTCTGCAAAAACTTCTTCATCTCTATTCCTATTTGCATCTGAAAGTGTACTTCTTTTAGGGATATGTTGTAATTGAAAACCATTAGTTTTTCCAGATAATCCAAGCATCGCTCCTGCAACTTCTCTTAACGAATTGCACTTAGCAAATGAACAGAAAACCATACTTATTAAATGGTCTTTTGTTGTAAATTTTTTAGTGAATTTATCAGATTGTGTCTTATTTACAGCGTTTGATATAATTTCATCATCAATTAAAGAAATCAGCTGTCCGAAAACACACTTTGTAGAAAAATAGTTACTTTTAGTCATCGTTCTAATGTTTTGTAGTAATTACAAAAGTACGATATTTTTGAGTAGCCTTAATCGGCTACTCTTTTTATTCCGGACAACAATGACTTAAAATCAGAGAAAGTCCTTTTGAGTATTAATTAAAGTTAAGTCATCATATGTAAGAATATTATTTGCCCATTAGTTGACAATTAATATCTAAATTTGAAATAATCAAGTGAAAAAATAGATATGAATAATAAGTTTATCGCAAGTATAGTTTTAGTTTTTATAATTCTATTCCAAGTAGAGGTCTCTGCAAATAGCAATATCAACTTGGCTAAAACTAAAGAAGATAGATATGCTGAATTAGCTAAGAATATCGAAATATTTACCTCTTTATATAGAGAGCTCAATAGTTATTATGTAGATGATTTAGATCCAAATATCGTCATGAAATCTGCAATAGATGGAATGTTAGAAGAACTAGATCCTTATACTAATTATATTCCTTCTTCAGATATCGACGATTATGAATTTCAGACTACAGGAAAATATGGTGGGATCGGAGCTATTATAGGTGA
>NZ_DATJCY010000159.1:0-4089 GCF_035577925.1 Gelidibacter sp.
GCCTGTTTAAAAATTATAGTTTGAATTTTTATAGATATTTTTAGATAGATTTTAGTTTTTGATAATGAAGATTTAGCGGGCTAAATCAAGTAATCAAAGGCTAAAAGATGCTAAAAAGAGCATAAAAAGACAACTAAGAAATATAAACAGTTATAATATAAATATTTCGTTAAGATTTAAACAGGTTCTTAATTCATTATTAAAAATTCGCAATGACAGAAAAGCATCAATCTTTGCTCTTAATAAAACTTAAGAATTACAAAAGCGCTGTCAGACGTGAAGCATTTTCCAAAGCGTATCTTTTAAATCAGCAATGCCTTTTTGTGCTACCGATGAAATAAACAAATAATCTACAGGAAGTGTTTTATCTAGTTCTATTTTAAGCTCTGCTTCAAGTTCGGCATCCAGCATATCACTTTTTGAAATTGCTATTAATCGGTCCTTATCCAACATTTCAGGATTGTAGCGACGCAATTCATCCAACAATATTTCGTATTGCTGAAAAATATCTTCGGCATCCGCAGGAATTACAAATAGCAAAACGGAGTTGCGTTCAATATGTCTCAAAAAATAGTGGCCAAGCCCTCTACCCTCAGCGGCACCTTCAATAATACCAGGGATATCGGCCATGACAAACGACTGAAAATCGTGATATTCAACAATGCCCAAATTAGGTTTTAAGGTCGTAAACTCATAATCGGCAATCTTTGGTTTTGCCGAAGTGATAACCGACAACAGCGTTGATTTCCCTGAATTTGGAAAACCTACCAGACCTACATCAGCCAATAGCTTAAGTTCAAGCAAAATGTCACGTTCCTGCAAAGGAATACCCGGTTGGGCGTAACGCGGTGTTTGATTGGTAGAGGTTTTAAAATGCCAGTTTCCAAGGCCACCCATACCACCTTCGGCGATGACCTTTTCTTCGCCATGCTCGGTAATTTCAAAAATAACCTCATTGGTTTCGAGATCTCTTACTACCGTTCCCAATGGCACCTCAATATATTCATCTTTACCATCGGCACCCGTACTTCTTGAAGCACCTCCGTGTCCGCCATGCTCGGCCCGGATATGCTTTTTAAATTTTAAATGGAACAACGTCCACAAATTGCTATTGCCCCTAATAATAACATGACCACCACGACCGCCATCACCGCCATCGGGACCTCCTTTGGCGACGTATTTTTCACGATGCAAGTGCATGGAACCTCTACCGCCGTTTCCGGATTGGACGTTCATTCTAATATAGTCAACGAAGTTACCTTCTGTCATGTTTTTAGTTTTCTGATTTTTGTTAAGTCAAAAATCAATTTATGGCAATATAGCGTCGTGTTTTGATAATCTAAAAAAACACGCGTTCTATCAAAAATTCAAATTAATTGTTCGATATCCGAAATTGGTTCTACTATAATTTATCAATCACCGCAGTCAATCGGTTTGTGATATCAGAAATGCTACCAACACCATCCACGCCACAATACTTGTCTTGAGCGGCATAATAGTCTTTTAAAATAGCTGTTTTTTGATAGTATTCCTTAATTCTGTTTCTAATAATTTTCTCATCGGCATCATCTGGCCTTCCAGACGTTTTTCCTCTGCCCAACAAGCGCTCAACCAAAACCTCATCGTCAACTTCAAGAGCGACCATGGCATTAATTTGTGAGTCTTTACTATCCATTAAGTCGTCCAAAGCTTTAGCCTGGGCATTGGTCCTTGGAAAACCATCAAAAATAAAGCCATTGGCATCGCTGTTTTTTTCAACTTCGGCCCTTAGCATATCTATTGTAACCTCATCGGGGACCAATTCTCCTTTATCCATATAGGATTTGGCCAACATTCCAAGCGCAGTTTCATTTTTAATATTGTATCTAAACACATCGCCTGTAGAAATATGTACAAGATTATACGTTTCCTTTAAAAAATTGGCTTGCGTCCCTTTACCGGCGCCCGGAGGTCCAAATAGGACAAAATTAGTCATATATTGTGTTGTTTTTAGTTGATATACTTTAGGCAAATTTCTTCCCAATCCGTTATAATCCAATCCGTAACCCACTATAAATTTATCAGGAATATTAATCCCCACATAATGGAGTTTAAAATCTTTCTTGTAGGCTTCAGGCTTGTGGAACAGCGTGGCAATACTTAATTTTTTGACCTTTTCATTTTTAAAAATGCGATGGATTTCTTCCAAGGTATTTCCAGAATCTATTATATCTTCAAGAATCACCACCACTCTATTGGTCAAATCTTGTGTCAAACCAATTAAACGCTGAATATCTTCGGTGGACTTCACGCCTTCATAAGACGCTAATTTTATAAAGGTCACTTCGCACGGATTTGGGTATTTTTTAACAAAATCACTCACAAACATAAAGGAGCCATTTAAGATACCAACAAATACCGGAATTTCATCTTGAACATCACTTACTACCTCATCCACCATGCGTTGGACGGCATTATCGATTTCATTTTCTGAAATAAAGGGCTTAAAATATAAATCGTGAAGCTTAATCAAGGTAATTGGTTTTTAAAGACGCAAATATACACTTTTGATTTAAAATTTGCTTCCGAAATTTCAGGATTTGATTTACAAATTTCAGAGTTTAAACGTATTTTTGCATAATTTACTAATATAACAAACCGATAATTCTTCTTTTAGAACCTTAAACATGGCCTATTTCTCTTCAAATTTCAAACTTGGCATTCTTGGTGGCGGACAATTGGGCAAAATGTTGCTTACCGAAACGCGAAAATTCGACATTTACACCTGTGTACTTGATCCCAGCAATGATGCGCCTTGCAAAATTGCATGCAATGAGTTTACCCAAGGCGATTTAATGGATTACGAAACCGTTGTCAATTTTGGACGACGCGTTGATACACTTACCATCGAAATCGAAAACGTCAATGCCAATGCGCTCGAAACCTTGGAGAAAGAAGGCATCAAAGTGTTCCCTTCGTCCAAAACCTTAAGAACCATTCAAAATAAAGCCACACAAAAATTGTTTTATGTGGATAATAATATTCCAACAGCCAGCTTTACACGTTTTGCTTATGTGTCGCAAATAGAAGATGCCATTGACAACGGCGGACTCAGCTTTCCGTTTGTTTGGAAAGCCGCTCAATTTGGATATGATGGAAACGGCGTGAAAATAGTCCGCGAAAAATCTGATTTAAAAGACCTAAAGGATGGTGAGTGCATTGCAGAAACCATGATTCCTTTTAAAAATGAATTGGCGGTCATTGTGAGCAGAAACAGCAATGGCGAAGTCAAAACCTACCCTGTTGTAGAAATGGAGTTTCATCCGGAAGCCAACCAAGTAGAATATGTAATTTGCCCTGCGAGAATTGATCCTAAAGTAGCTTTTGAAGCAAAAAAAATAGCAATGCAAGTGTCAAACGCATTCGGACACGTGGGTTTATTGGCAGTTGAAATGTTCCAAACCCAAGATGATAAAATCCTTGTCAATGAAGTTGCGCCGCGACCCCACAACTCTGGCCACCATACCATCGAGTCGAGTTTTACATCACAATTTGAGCAACATTTAAGAGCCGTTCTCAATTTGCCTTTAGGAAATACAGGCAATAAAGTAGCGGGTGTCATGGTTAATTTAGTGGGCGCCGAAGGCTATTCCGGGGATGTGATCTATGAAAACATTGAAGATATTTTGGCAATGGATGGGGTAACACCACATATTTATGGTAAAAAACAAACCCGGCCATTTCGAAAAATGGGCCACGTCACTATCGTGAACGAGGATCTGAACGAAGCCCGAAAAATTGCAGAAGACGTCAAAAATTTAATTAAAGTAATCAGCCAATAAAGCCGTATCTAATGTCATGGTTTTTCAAACTATAAAAAAAGGACATTATATAATTTAAGAGTTAAAAAATTATGAGCAAAGTAGGAATTATCATGGGAAGCAAAAGCGATTTGCCAGTTATGCAAGACGCCATAGATATTTTAAAAGAATTTAATATTGCGGTTGAAGTCGATATTGTTTCGGCACACCGCACTCCCGAAAAATTATTTGATTACGGCAAAAATGCACATATTCGTGGATTTTCGGTCATTATTGCCGGTGCGGGCGG
>NZ_DATJCY010000160.1:0-17561 GCF_035577925.1 Gelidibacter sp.
ACCCGATCGCCTTCCTGCACCCTAAAATCGCCCAAAGGAATAAAGCCTTTGCCATTTCTTATAACACCTCCCATGATGGCCGAACGCGGAAAATCCAAATCCTTAATGACTTTGTTCGTAATTTTTGATCTGGTTTTGACCACAAACTCCAACAATTCGGCATTCATATTATTGAGTTTGGTCATAGCAACAACTTCTCCTTTACGGATATATCTAAAAATATTATTGGCGGCCAATAGTTTTTTATTGATTAACGTATCGATACCGATAGATTCAGATATTTGATAATAATCCATGTTCTCGACTAGCGCGACCGTTTTTTTTACACCTTTGGATTTAGCAACGATACACGACATGATATTGGTTTCCGAATCTCCGGTTACTGCAATAAATGCATCCATATTGGCGATATTTTCCTCTTCCAGCAACTCCACATTACGCCCATCGCCATTAATGACCAATGCATCCGGCAAATGATCGGCCAATTCAAAGGCCACATCCTTGTCTTTTTCAACCAATTTGACATTAAAATTTGCGGCACATAAATCCTTCGCGGTTTTAAATCCAATTTCACTACCGCCCAAGATCATCACGTTCTTAACATCCAACCGCACTCTTCCAGAAAGCTCAAACAATTCTTCCTCACCTCCTTTTGAGGTCACAAAAATCACCTTATCACCTTCTTTAAATTCCGTATCTCCTCGAGGAATGATGGTGTATTCTGTACCAAAACGCTGAATAGCAATGGGTACAAAACGTAATTTCGGAAACACTTCAGCAGCTTCCTGCACCGTTTTATTTACAAACGTTGCAGTTTTGGACAAGCGCAAACTCACCATCGTTAAGGCGCCTTCTTCAAATTCATAACTGTCATTAAAACCATATTGGTTCATGAGCAACTCAATTTCTGCAGCGGCCAACGACTCGGGCGAAATCAATTCATCGATGCCAAATTTAAAAAAACCAACCTCATCATTTTGATTGATAAATTCTGGATTGGAAATTCGTGCAATGGTCCGTCGTGCACCAAGTTGTTTGGCCAAAACGCAAGCCGTAATATTGGTAGTTTCTGATGAAGTTACTGCAATAAAGAGATCAGAACTCTCAATTCGAGCATCTTTTAAGACCGCAATTGAGGTGGCATCACCTTTAATTACCCTAATATCCAAATGATCAATGGCATAGACCAAACTTTCTTTTTTGGTATCTAAAAGTGTGATTTCTTGGGATTCAAAAGATAATAGTTTTGCCAGATGAAATCCGACTTCACCAGCTCCTGCAATGATAATTTTCATTAATGATGATATTCAAAAAGTCTTACAAATATAGGTTATTTATCAGTCCTTTATTGGTTTTATAAATGATAAAATTAATTTACACACATTCAAAACAAAGCATTTATCCCATCCATATCGCTCATTAAAGTTGGATGGATTTGAGTATTTCATTCCAACTTGACAAAATGACAATAAAAAAATATGTAGTTTTGGCAAAAATATTGGAATGTCAGAAAAAGTAAAACCATATAAAGACAGTCAGTTAGACAAAAAGGAACAGGTTACCCAAATGTTTGATACAATTTCGAAAGAATATGATGGGTTAAACCGTGTCATTTCATTTGGAATTGATATCAAATGGCGTAAAAAAGTAGTCGCCATTGTTGCAAAATCTCAACCCAATCGCATTTTAGATATTGCCACAGGCACTGGAGATCTGGCCATTAACCTAGCCGAAACAAAGGCGGAAGAAATCATAGGATTGGACATTAGCGATGGAATGCTTGAAGTAGGGCGAAAAAAAATTGCAGAAAAAAATCTAGGCAACAAAATAAAAATGATCTTAGGCGACTCAGAAAACCTGCCTTTTGAGGACAACAGTTTTGATGCTATAACGGTTGCTTTTGGGGTTCGGAATTTTGAAAATTTAGAAAAAGGACTTTCTGAAATATTAAGGGTTTTAAAACCAAATGGCACCTTTGTGATCC
Source organism: Gelidibacter sp. (assembly GCF_035577925.1). Classification (GTDB taxonomy): domain Bacteria; phylum Bacteroidota; class Bacteroidia; order Flavobacteriales; family Flavobacteriaceae; genus Gelidibacter. The sequence continues at coordinate 1,985 of NZ_DATJCY010000160.1, forward strand.
TAGAAACCTCCGTACCTACCAAAACACCATTTAAACAAGGCTATAAATTTTACTCCAAATACATTTTGCCCAGCATTGGAAAAATGTTTTCCAAAGACCGTGTGGCCTATGCTTATTTGAGCGAATCGGCATCGGTTTTTCCATATGGCGAAGCGCTAAACAATATTTTAAGACAAATTGGGTTTAATAATGTTACAGATTTGCCTCAAACACTTGGTGCAGCCACCATTTATAAGGCAACAAAGTAATCATCCCCAATTAATAGATCTTCTATAAAATGAAAAGAACCGGCATCATCATTGTCCTTTTTCTTATGTGCAATTCAGCATCGGCACAGTTATTTACCAAAGAAAGGATTAAAAATCAAGAAAATTTTGATAAACAAACGTGGACTTGGGGCTATTTTTTAGGATTTAACAGTTATGATTTTAAGTTTGAATACGAGCCAACAATTGAGGAAGACATTTTGGTAGATACAAGTATTGGCTTTAATGTTGGATTGATTGGGGATTTGCGCATCAACGACTATTTTAACCTTCGTTTTGAGCCTGGATTGTATATTTCTAAAAGAAACTTGCATTATGATGAAGGCTACTTTGACAATTACTCTCGTCCATTTAGTCCATCGTTTACCTTACGCGAAGTAAATTCCACTTATGTGCATTTTCCTTTACTATTAAAAGTATCGACCAAACGACTCAACAACTTCAAACCTTTTATTGTTGGAGGTTTTTCGACGGCATTAAACTTATCCAGCAATCAAGACGGCGAGGATAACCATTCTGCAGAATTCCGCACCAAAAAAGGAATGTTCTTTTATGAACTTGGTTTTGGAATTGATTTTTATTTGGAGTGGTTTAAATTCACTCCATCTATTAGAGGAGTCTTTGCACTCAATGACGAATTGGTAAGAGATAAAACAGAAAACGGACCAAGTCCTTGGACCGACAATATTTCTTCCATGAAAACCCGAGGAGTTTTTGTGAATTTTACGTTTCAGTAGGAATCAGTTGTCGGTTGTCAGTTGTGTTTGCTGATTTCCTATTATCGGTTCGATATGTTTTAGATTTCAGATTCGATATTCTAAATTGACATCAGACGAAATGACACAGTTTTAGTTTTCAAATCAGTGAAAACCCACCAAATCAGTGTTATCTGTGTTCAGCCATTATCAATCAACAATCGCTAATTTTCAATCATTAATCGTTATAGTGAATATCGAATTTTTGAAGTTCAGAATAATGAAAGATTTATTTTCCTGCGGATTTCGTTATCTAACTTCATATCATCATCTTCGTGGAGTTTTACAGAACGCTGATAACACTGTCCCGATAATTATCGGGATCACTGATCTACACTGATTTTACAATTAAAAATCCATAATTCAACAATCGTTAATCTTCAATCGCTAATCTTTATCGTCTTCTTTTAAACTCACTCAACAAAATAGCCGTAGCGGTTGCCACATTCAAACTTTCCGTAGATTGATGCGTACTAAAACTTGGGATGCTTATTCTGTTTTCAATATACGCCTCAATGTTTGCCGAAATGCCATTGGCTTCATTGCCCATGATCAAAATTCCCTTTTCAGGTAAAGTGCTTTCATAAACAGTTTCGCCATCCATAAAAGCACCAAATTTCGGAACTTTTGAATCCTTTAAAAATGCATCCAAATCTTGATAAACAATATTTACGCGCGTCAATGACCCCATAGTGGCCTGTACGACTTTCGGATTATAACAATCGACCGTTGTGTTACTACACACCAAATGTTCAATACCAAACCAATCGCATAATCTTATAATCGTGCCCAAGTTTCCAGGATCGCGAACGTCGTCCAGAACAAGAACCAATTTATCAAATGATACTTTAGCAGCAACTGGCATTTCAAAAATAGCAACCACTTGTTGTGGTGTGGTCAATGCGCTAATTTTTTTGAGTTCGGCTTCATCAATCACACTCATTTTTTTAGGATCACATTCGTAACCATCGGTTGTAGCATAAACCTGATGCAACTTATAAGACGACCTTAAAAACTCATCAACCGCCTTTTTCCCTTCGACCATAAATAACCGATGGGCCATACGTTGCTTTTTTTGTTTAAGACTTACAATTAATTTTATCTGATTCTTTGTTAACATCAAAATGTATTTACTTTTGTTGCGTTATTAATTCCTGTTAAGGATTTATTTATGTTTGTTTTACGACCTATAAAAGCAGTAAATTTAGACCCATTAAAAACAATTTCCATTTTTCGTTGAAAGTTAAGGTAGCAAAAATATCATTTATTACGGCAATAATAATCATGTTGTCTTCTTGCAATGCCGTAAAACGGGTTAACAAAGATGATCTTTTGTTAATGGACAACGCTGTTTATATAAATGACAAAAAAAATAACACTGACGCTCTCAACAATTTACTGTATCAAAAACCAAACGGTAAATTCCCGTTGTTTGGCATCCCTATTAAACTTCATATTTACAATCTGGCGCGACCTAACATCGATTCTATATTGGATGCCAAGTATCGAAATCCTAACGATCCAAAAAATGGACTTAAAAATTTCATTTCCATAAAACAATACGAAGCCTTAGTCAATTCAAAACGAGATTTTAACGGATGGCTGAAAAAAACCGGTGAACCTCCAGTAGTCATCGACACGCTAAGAACCGAAAAATCAACCACCAATCTCAATACCTACTATTATAAAAATGGCTGGTTCAATGCCAAAACCTCCTATAAAATTGATACTGTTGGCACTCAAAGAGGTTTAGTAAAATATTATGTAAAAACGGGCGATCCTTATTTTTTGGATTCCATTAGAACCCGAATTGCAACACCAGTTATTGATACGCTGTACCAAACCCTAAAGGACAAATCACTTATTGTCAAAGGCGAACAGTTTAGAGAAGCCAATTTAACCAATGAACGTGAACGATTGACCACGGAACTCCGAAATTCAGGACTTTTCCATTTTGCGCAAGATTATATCACGTTTGAAATTGACACCATTGGCACCCATAAAAAAGTAAATACCGATATCATTATCCAAAATAGAATTATTAGAAATGTTGATTCGGTTGAAATTCGGCCTTTTAAAGTTTACACCGTTAAAGATGTCAATATTTTTACGGATGACACGTTCCAAAACAAAGATTTGACACCTACAGATACCATCAATTACAAAGGCTTTAATATTTACAGTTTTGGGAAATCAAAATACAGGCCCAAAGCCCTGACGGATGCCATTTTTATAACCAAAGGGGGCGTTTTTAAAGATATAAATCGAACGCGAACCTATCGGTATTTAAGTGAATTGCGAAACTTTAAATATCCCAATATCGAATATGTCGAAAATGAAAAAGACACAACCTTAACCGCCAATATTTATTTAATTCCGAAGAAAAAATTTGGACTTAATTTTAATACCGAAGTTTCTCAAAGTAATATACAAACCGTTGGCCTTTCATTTAGCGGTGGACTTTTAATCCGAAATGTATTTAGAGGTGCAGAAACCTTAGAAATCTCAGGACTTGGGTCCATTGGTTCTTCTAGGGAAGGTGGCCTTACGCGAAGTGTCCGAAAAGATGAAGATGCGTTTTTTGATATTACAGAAATTGGAACGACAGTGAAGCTTACCATTCCGCGTTTGTTTTTCCCATTGAATACGGATAAAATCATTCCTAAATTCATGTCACCAAGCACCAGAATCAGTGCCAGTGCCACAAGCCAAAAAAACATCGGATTGGACAAACAAACGTTTACAGGAATGCTGAGCTACAATTGGTTTCCCAACCAGAAAGTTACCAATACGCTAGATTTCATGAATGTCCAATATGTAAAAAACCTGAACACAGCCAATTACTTTGGGGTTTATCAAAACTCATACAATAGCCTTAACAGCATTGCGCACCAATACAATACAAATCCGTCGTATTATAATGAAAACGGAAATCTCATCATTCCAACGGGTGCAAATGCTTTTATAAATGATGTATTGGATTCAAATTCGGGATTAAACATTTCTGAAAACGATCTGGTCACCGTGCGTAATATTTCGCAACGTCAGGACCGACTTACTGAAAACAACTTAATTATTTCGTCAAGCTTTAATTATATAAAAACGCGACGCGAAAATATACTTGACAACGATTTTTCAATTGTACGATTTAGAGCTGAAGTTGCGGGAAATGTGCTATCAAGTCTTGCCAAATTATCTGGTGCACCACAAAACCAGAATGGCAGATATGACATTTTTGGAGTGACCTTTTCACAATATGTTAAAACCGAATTTGATTATGTCAAATACTGGGATTTAGGCAAAAAAAACGTATTTGCCATTCGCAGTTATTTTGGAATTGCCATCCCTTATGGCAACTCAGGAAACATTCCGTTTTCAAAAAGTTTTTTTGCCGGAGGCCCCAACGACAATAGAGCTTGGACGGCTTATAACTTAGGTCCCGGAAGTTTAAAATCCACTTATGAATTTAACGAAGCGAATTTCAAACTACACTTTAGTATTGAAGAACGTTTTAATCTTTTCGGCTCATTATACGGAGCTTTCTTTATTGATGCCGGAAATATCTGGAATGTATTTGATGACGTAACCGATAGTGCGCAAACGTTTAACAATCTAAGCTCTTTAAAAGATATTGCGGTAGGATCTGGATTTGGATTACGCTATGACTTTAGGTTCTTTGTGCTTCGTGGTGATATCGGATTTAAAACTTATGATCCTTCTTATAACTTGGGCGACCGATGGTTTAAAGACTACAACTTTGGTCATGCCGTTTATAATATCGGAATCAACTATCCGTTTTAAAAAATTTAAATCAACATGATCATAAATGCAGGGCTTTACATTACTCTAAAAAATTTGATTTAGAAGAATATTATTCGGATTAATTTACAGTATTCCTAAAATCAGAAAAACCATCCATCTACAAGGTTTTCGCAGTAAAAACCATCGCTGTTTATAAAAACAAGAGCACCAAAATCTTGATTATGCTTTTATTTGATTATTTTTGAATTTAAATAAAATTTAAACTAACTATGAGTCACAACATAAAGCCAGGAGTTGCCACGGGCAGAGAGGTACAGGCCATTTTTAAACTTGCCAAAGAAAAAAACTTTGCGTTACCAGCCGTAAACGTCATCGGTTCAAACACCATTAATGGTGTTTTAGAAACTGCAGCTGCATTAAATGCGCCGGTTATCATTCAGTTTTCCAATGGAGGAGCTATATTTAACGCAGGAAAAGGGTTAAGCAATGAAGGTCAGAAAGCTGCGATTGCAGGTGCCGTTGCCGGTGCAAAACACGTTCACCTTTTGGCAGAATCTTACGGTGTTCCGGTCATTTTACACACCGATCATTGTGCAAAAAAACTACTCCCTTGGATAGATGGCTTGTTGGATGCCAGTGAGCAACATTTTAAAGAAACTGGTAAACCTTTGTATAGTTCGCACATGATTGACCTATCAGAAGAACCATTGAAAGAAAACATCGATATCTGCAAAGCGTATCTAGCACGCATGAGCAAAATGGGCATGACCCTAGAGATTGAGCTGGGTATTACAGGCGGCGAAGAAGATGGCGTTGACAATTCGGATGTTGACATTTCAAAGCTCTACACACAACCTGAAGAAGTAGCCTATGCCTATGAAGAATTAAGTAAAGTTAGTGATCAATTTACTATTGCAGCAGCTTTTGGAAATGTCCATGGTGTTTATAAACCAGGAAACGTGAAGTTGACACCAAAAATCCTTAAAAATTCTCAGGAGTTTTTATCTCAAAAACACAATTTACCACATAATCATATCGATTTTGTATTCCACGGTGGCTCCGGATCAAGTGTGGAAGAAATCAGGGAAGCTATTAGCTACGGTGTTATTAAAATGAATATTGATACGGATATGCAATTTGCATTTATGAGTGGTATCCGTGATTACTTTAAAGAAAACGAGGCCTATTTGCAAACCCAAATTGGAAGTCCGGATGGCCCTGATTCACCAAACAAAAAGTATTATGATCCTCGTGTTTGGCTCAGAAAAGGTGAGGAAACCTTTGTTGAAAGATTAAAAAAGGCGTTTGAAGATTTGAATAACGTCAATACTTTATAACTTTGCACGCATGTTAGGAGGTTTTAATTACCCCAAAGCAATTGAACAGATCTATTAACTGTTAAGTTTTAATAATAAGATCCTGCCTTTGCAGGACTATAAATCCTTAATCATAATGTCTTGGTTTAAAAGAAAAACAAAAGGTATCACTACCACCACCGAAGAGAAAAAAGACACACCTAAAGGCTTGTGGTACAAATCTCCAACCGGAAAAATAATTGATACCGAAGAACTTGAGAAGAACTTTTTTGTAAGCCCTGAAGACGGTTATCATGTCCGAATTGGGAGCAAGGAATATTTTCAAATCTTATTTGATGATAACAAATTTAAAGAGCTCGATGCCAATCTATCCTCTAAGGATTCCTTAAAATTTGAGGACACTAAAAAATATCCCGAACGTTTAAAAGCTGCTGAAGAAAAAACCAAACTTAAAGATGCAGTACGCTGTGCCGTAGGAAAATCAAAAGGAAAAAATTTGGTCATTGCGTGTATGGACTTTGCTTTTATTGGCGGATCGATGGGAAGTGTTGTAGGCGAGAAAATTGCACGTGCCGGTGAGTATGCCCTAAAAAAGAAATTGCCATTTTTGATTATTTCAAAATCTGGTGGTGCACGTATGCAAGAAGCCGCTTTATCCTTAATGCAATTGGCCAAAACATCGGCCAAACTAGCGCAATTGGCAGACGCCAACATCCCTTATATTTCTTTATGTACAGATCCAACCACGGGCGGAACAACCGCTTCATTTGCCATGTTGGGCGATATCAACATTAGTGAACCAGGAGCTTTAATTGGATTTGCAGGCCCGCGTGTAGTACGTGATACAACAGGACAAGAATTGCCTGAAAACTTTCAGACCGCAGAGTTTTTATTAGAACATGGTTTCTTGGATTTTATTACAGAACGTAAGGACCTAAAAAACAAGATCAATCTTTATATTGACCTGATTACCAATCAGCCATTAAGAGATTAAAATTTATAACCACGGATTCAGGAAGGATTAAAAATCCATTTGTGAATCCGTGGTTTTTTTTATAATTAACCTAGTTGGGCAGCGATTATAATCTTATTAAGAAAAGGGGTTTTCATTAGCATTCTTATCATTTTAGGCACTTATTGCTAGCAATCATCTGTAATAATATTTGATCCTGTAAAAGATCTATCGCTTCGAGACTAAATTGTTTCGACGAACACCTTGTAAATTCCCAAAAAACACTATATTTGCACCTTGGTTCGAAAACCGAATCGTACATAAAAATCATTTACAATAATATTAGCATGTATTTAGATCAAAAAGAAAAAGAAGCCATTTTTACAAAACACGGTAAAAATGCAAAAGACACGGGTTCTGCAGAAGGACAAATTGCTCTGTTTACTTACAGAATTAACCATTTAACTGAGCACTTAAAAAGAAATCGTAAAGATTATAACACTGAGCGTTCATTGGTAATGCTGGTTGGGAAACGTCGTGCGCTTCTTGATTACTTAACCAAAAAAGATATCTTAAGATATCGTGCCATAGTAAAAGAATTAGGATTAAGAAAATAATCCCTTCAAAGACCACGCCTTTCAGCGTGGTTTTTTGTTAGCATAACCCTCAAGCGTAAGAGTTAAAAATGCGCAATAAGAAGCGAAATCCCAAAATATCCAATCATTTTGGTACGGGACAAAAAGTTTTTCATTGGTCAACACACAACACTACACAACAACACACACCTGCCCGTCCAGTTTGACGGAGACCATTGTTTAATTAAGAATTAATATTTTTATGATTCCAAAAGTTTTTAGAGAGGTCATTGACCTTGGTGATGGACGAACAATCTCCATCGAAACCGGAAAATTGGCTAAACAAGCCCATGGTTCGGTTGTTGTGCAATCAGGTAACTGTATGCTATTATGTACCGTTGTTTCCAATTACAAACAAAGTGATGTGGACTTTTTACCGTTAACGGTTGACTATAGAGAAAAGTTTGCTGCTGCAGGCCGTTATCCAGGTGGTTTCTTTAAAAGAGAAGCTCGACCAAGTGATGGTGAAGTTTTGATAATGCGTTTAGTGGACCGTGTTTTACGTCCGTTATTTCCTTCTGACTATCATGCAGAAACTCAAGTGATGATTCAATTAATGTCGCATGATGAGGAAGTTATGCCCGATGCCATGGCTGGTTTAGCCGCATCTGCAGCCATCCAATTATCCGATTTTCCTTTTGAATGCCCTATCTCAGAAGCTCGTGTAGGTCGCGTTAATGGAAAGTTGATCATCAACCCAACCCGTGCCCAATTGGAAGAATCCGACTTGGACATTATGGTCGGAGCTTCAGTCGATTCGGTAATGATGGTGGAAGGTGAAATGGACGAAATTTCGGAAGAAGAAATGACAGAAGCCATCAAATTTGCACACGACGCTATAAAAATTCAATGTGAAGCCCAAGTACGTTTGGCCGAAGCATTTGGCAAAAAACCAACGCGTGAATATGAACCAGAGCGCATTGACGAAGACTTAGAAAAAAGAGTAAGAGCTTTAACTTACGATAAAGTTTATGCCGTAGCGCGTACTGCTTCTGCAAAACACGATAGAACGGCTGCCTTTGAAGCCATTTTTGAAGAGGTGAAAGCTGATTTTTCGGAAGAAGAAACTGAAGATTATGGCAACCTTATTTCTAAGTATTTCTACCAAGCTGAAAAAGATGCCGTTAGAGATTTGACGCTTAATGAAGGTTTACGTTTGGACGGTAGAAAAACCGATGAGATCCGACCAATCTGGTGCGAGGTAGATTACCTACCTTCTACGCATGGTTCATCCATCTTTACACGTGGTGAAACCCAAGCTTTAGCCACCGTAACCTTAGGAACTTCACGTGAAGCCAACATGATAGATATGCCATCTTTTGAAGGTGAAGAGCGTTTCTATTTACATTATAACTTCCCTCCTTTTTCAACAGGTGAAGCCCGCCCTATCCGTGGTACCTCACGTCGTGAAGTAGGACATGGAAATTTAGCACAACGTGCGCTAAAAGGAATGATTCCTGCAGATTGTCCTTATACGGTCAGAGTCGTTTCTGAAGTATTGGAATCTAACGGATCATCCTCAATGGCAACTGTTTGTGCAGGAACAATGGCACTTATGGATGCTGGTGTACAATTAAAAAAGCCGGTTTCAGGAATTGCCATGGGTTTGATATCCGATGCCAAAACAGGAAAATACGCTGTACTTTCTGATATTCTAGGTGACGAAGATCATTTAGGTGATATGGACTTTAAAGTGACAGGAACAGCAGATGGTATTACCGCCTGTCAAATGGACATCAAGGTAAAAGGTTTGTCCTATGAAATTTTGGTCAATGCGCTTATGCAAGCTCGTGAAGGCCGATTACATATTCTTGAAAAACTGACTGAAACTATTGCCAAGCCAAACGCCGATGTAAAAGCACACGCTCCAAAAATGGTAACTCGTGTCATCCCTAATGATTTTATTGGCGCATTAATTGGTCCAGGTGGTAAAGTAATCCAAGAATTACAAAAAGAAACCAAGACAACGATTGTTATCAACGAAGATCCTATTACCGAAGAAGGTATTGTGGAAATTTTAGGAACCAATCAAGAAGGTATTGATAAAGTATTGGCCAAAATCGATTCGTTATTATTCAAACCTACCGTTGGGGGATCTTATGAAGTAAAAGTCATCAAAATGCTAGATTTTGGTGCTGTGGTTGAATATACCGCAGCTCCAGGAAACGAAGTGTTATTGCACGTTAGTGAATTGGCTTGGGAACGTACCGAAAATGTAACGGACGTTGTGAATATGGGCGATGTTTTTAACGTAAAATACTTTGGTGTTGATCCAAAAACACGTAAAGAAAAAGTATCGCGTAAAGCGTTGCTAGAAAAGCCGGAAGGCTACGTGGCCAGACCGCCTAGAGATCAAAACGGCAAAGACCATAAATCTAACGGCCGAGACAACCGCGACCAAAGAGGGAATCGTGAATATAAAGGTCGAGATGATCGCAAACCAAGAGAAGATAAAAAAGAAGATTAATTTTTTATTATTTTAAATATTTAGTGTTCAAACCTCACTGTTCTGATAGTTTTCAGAATTGTGAGGTTTTTTATTTTCAATCGGGTTAATGTCTTTTATTAAACAAACTTTTTAATGAGCTTTAAAAACTAAGCAACCGCTGTACCTTACCTCCTGAATGTTAAACCTTAAAGAAAACTTGTAATTGTCAATAAAATGATTAGATTATAGGCTATGGTTCATACAGATAAAGAAAAATATTCGGACATCTTAAGTAGCTCTTTAGCTTACTTAGAGAAAATTGGATTTGAAAATATCCAAGCAGACGCAGAGGGGTACGACACCCCAAAATCATATCACAAAAAAGGAAGTGATATTGAGGTAACGCCAGATATTGTGGCAGAAAAGGAAGGCAGAAAACACTATTTTGAACTCAGTCTAAAATCGGATGAAACCCGATTATTACAATCCAAATGGCTGTTTATAAACACACTGAGCAACATGACCGCTTCCCGTTTTAAGATCATTACGACCCGTGGCCATTACAAGTTCACCAACGAAATGCTTGAGGCCATCAATTTATCGGACAAAAAACTTATTAAAATATAGGAGTCCATTTAGATATTGAAGACATCTTAATTTGATAAAACAATGTAATCTTGAGTATGTGTTCGTGTTTTAAACATCTTTTTCAGACTTCGATATTTTAGTTTACCCATGACATGACATAATCACATCATATAAACTAGAATCTTCTTAAAACATAGTTATAAAAACTAAAACAGGCGGTAAATAGGCGGTAAAAAAATAATTTTTACTTTGTTGTAACATTTAGACAACTTTCTACGTATAACCACTTACGAAAGGATTATTCACTATTTTAAATTAGAGAGACATATTTAAATGAGACAACTCAAAATTACGAAGCAAGTTACCAATAGAGAAACAGCTTCGCTAGACAAGTATCTTCAAGAAATTGGAAAAGTTGACTTAATTACCGCAGACGAAGAAGTTGAATTGGCACAACGCATTAAAGCAGGAGATCAACGTGCTTTAGAAAAATTAACCAAAGCCAACTTACGTTTCGTTGTTTCGGTAGCAAAACAATATCAAAATCAAGGTTTAACCTTGCCAGACTTAATCAATGAGGGCAATTTAGGCCTTATCAAAGCGGCACAACGTTTTGATGAAACACGTGGTTTCAAATTTATTTCTTATGCGGTTTGGTGGATTCGTCAATCCATTTTACAGGCATTGGCCGAGCAATCCCGTATTGTGAGATTACCATTGAATAAAATTGGATCCATCAACAAAATCAACAAAACTTTTGCTTTCCTAGAGCAAAGTCATGAGCGTCCACCTAGTGCAGAAGAAATTGCCAAAGAATTGGATATGACCATTAATGACGTGAAGGAATCGATGAAAAACTCAGGCCGACACGTTTCTATGGATGCGCCATTGGTAGAAGGTGAAGATTCGAACTTGTATGATGTTTTAAGATCTGGAGAATCTCCAAATCCTGATAGAGATTTGCTGCACGAATCCTTACGCACCGAAATTGAACGTGCTTTAGAAACCTTGACCCCACGCGAAGCTGATGTGATCCGTTTGTATTTTGGCTTGGGAGATCAACATCCGATGACGTTAGAAGAAATAGGCGAAACTTTCGATTTGACCCGTGAACGCGTACGGCAGATTAAAGAAAAAGCAATTCGTAGGTTAAAACATACCTCACGAAGCAAAATATTAAAAACCTACTTAGGATAGGTATTTAAATTTCAAAACTGAAATTGTAAAGCAACAAACAGTTACAGATTCCCTCCCGATAGCTATCGGGATTCGGGAGTTTTCTCTGTTCGTTTTTTGATTGATGAAAGAACCCTCGGCTGATTACCGGGGGTTCGCTTTTTAGGGATGAAATTGAAATTACAATTGAAGAATAACAATCTGCCCCGAATGGCTTTTTAACCAGTTGCGATAAATAGGGGGTGTTGATTAAAGAATAGCGCTAAACTGATTCACTGGCAACCGACAACAGAGAACTAAATTCCTTATCTTTGCAAAAACCTTACAAAAAACACATCATGTCTTCTAAATTCATTGCGCCTTCAATTTTAGCTGCAGATTTTGCCAACCTCCAACGGGATATCGAAATGGTCAACAACAGTGACGCCGATTGGTTCCATATTGATGTTATGGATGGCCACTTTGTGCCAAATATTTCTTACGGAATGCCCGTGATTTCTGCTATAAAAAAACACGCCACAAAACCTTTGGACGTGCATCTCATGATTGAAAAACCGGAACGCTATATTGAAGAGTTTGCAAAAGTTGGTGCCGATATTATTACCGTGCACTACGAATCGACTGTTCATTTGCATAGAACACTTCGGCAAATCAAAGATGCGGGCTGCAAAGCGGGTATCGTTCTCAATATTACCACACCACTTGTCGTTTTGGAAGATATTTTACCAGAATGCTATATGATTTTATTAATGTCTATCAACCCAGGGTTTGGCGGACAAAAGTTTGAAGACATCACTTATAAACGCGTAAAAAACCTCCGTAAAATGATTGACGACCAAGGTTTGGATGTTCGTATTGAAGTGGATGGTGGTGTTACGGACCAGAATATTCAGAAGCTGGTGGATGCAGGTGCAGATACCTTCGTTGCTGGAAGCCATGTATTTAATAGTGAAGACCCAACAGCTACAATAAAAACGCTAAGAGCATTGGCCAATTCTTAACGCGTACATACCGTTGGAGATTAAGATTCTATTTAAATTTTAACGAAACAGTTTTTTGGTACGTATTAATTTTGAATCTGGCTCTAAAAGTATCGTTAGATGCTTTTAAAATAAACAGCCGAACAGTTGGAATTAAATCTCCAAGTAGTTCGGCTTACTTTTTATGTTTATAAATATATAATTAAAAATTCAATCAAATCGGTGGTGGTCACAATACCTACCAATTCATTATCGTCAATGACAGGCAAGGCATGAAATTCCTTTTTAGCTAAAATTTGGGCCACCTCCTTGATACTGGTTGTAGAAGATACCGAGACCACATTTTTGGCCATCACCTGCTCTATGGTGAACATATTATAAACCAAACTTTCAATCTCGCCATCATCATCAACAGCATCAACAAAACTAATGCGCAACAAATCGGTATAGCTTAGCATTCCAATAATGGACTTCCCATCAACCACCGGGATATGTCTAATTTTATGTTTTTTAAATAGTTTTTCTGCCTTCTCAAGATCGTCATCTTTTTTAAGTTTAATGATCTTAGTCGACATTATAGAGGAAATTAAAGGCACATTTTTCATAGTTCTATTGTTTTATTATTCCAGAATAAAGGTACTCCTTAAAACACTCATAAAGCATGATATATATCAAGTTGCAAAGCATTTTGTATTGAAAACCAAATCTTGCTAGAAGGAATTTTCGGCGGTATTCTGAAATCTCTTAATGAAATGATTCAACTGTGGCATTAACTCTCAAACAGATAATGTTGGTTGTTATTTAAAAACTTTCAATAAGAACCTGTTTACAGATTATAGTTCGATTTTTTTCAGTTATTTTTAGATAAATTTCAATTTTTGATAATGCAGATTTAGCGGGCAAAATCTAGCAATTAAAGCCTAAAAAGAGCGTAAAAAGGCAACTAAGAAAAATAAACACCTACAAAACAAATATCTCATTAAAATTTAAGCAGGCTCTAAGAACCCAAAACAAAAATCCGGTTACAACTTAAGCTGAAACCGGATTTTGTAATTATTCAAAAATTATACTTTACTCTTTAACGCCATAGCCATAATTATAACCATAATTATAACTATAACCGTAAGATTTGCTTGCCCCAACACCATTTATGACATAAGCCATGTTTTTCAATTTGCCGGATTCAGATAAATCTTTAGAGAATTTCAAGAGGTTCTTATCCGTAAAATCGGCCCTTACTATATAAATAGTCGCATCAGCATACTCAGAAATCAGCATTGTATCGGTCACTAATATGGTTGGTGCGGTATCAATAATAATATAATCATAGGCGTCTTTGGCTTCTTCAATAAGTTTTGCAAATCGACCGTTAGTCAACAAATGCGCAGGATTGGGTGGAATTGGCCCAGACAGCAAGATGTCGTGCTTGTCATGTTTCTTAAAACCCTTGACCAAAGCATCTCTCCACGAAAAGCTAGGATCGTGAAGATAATTGGTGAGTCCGAAATAATCTTTATCCTTATGGATATGTCCATGGATCTGCGGATTTCTTAAATCGGCACCAATTAACAAAACCCGTTTGTTGATACTCGATAAAGCCAACGACAAGTTAAGGCTAACATAGGTTTTCCCTTCACCTTTTATGGTCGAGGTACAGTAAATAACTTTAGCTTTGCCATCATTCCTTACCGGCAGAATATAGTCCACATTAAAACTCAAAATTCTGAAAGCTTCAGCTAAAACGGATTTAGCATTCGGATCATCAAAAACCACCTCCTGATCCTTTTTCATATCTGGAATTTCACCAATAACAGGCGTTTTAGCATTAATTTTTGAAACATCTTCTTTACTATGGACTTTGGTATCCAACAAAAACATAAGATAAAAAATACCAAATGGCACCAACAAGCCACCAACCAGTGCTCCTAAATAAATCACTTTAGACTTCGGCGAGATTGGAGTTCCTCCCGTCAATGCGTGCTCTACTACTTTAATGGAAGGCTCGGTAATGGCCAAATTAATCGCAGCTTCCTCACGTTTTTGAAGTAACAAGAGGTATAAACTTTCTTTTATCTTTTGCTGACGATCAATAGCACGCAGCAGTTTTTCCTTTTCAGGGATTTGGGCTACTTTGCCACTAAACTTCTGGTTCCTAAGTTCCAATTGTTGGCTAGAGGCTTCCAACTGATTGACATAGTTATTTAAAGACCGATCTATATTTATTTTAAACTCTTCTACTTGCGCAATAGCCTGCTTAACTACAGGGTTATTGGCACCGCCGCTATTCAAAAATTTATCTCGCGCTATAACCGCCGCATTGTAATTAGCAATCAACTCATTAATACCGCCATTATTGATGCCTATATTGGCGGGTAACAAATCGGATTCTGGATTTTCGGTAAGTGATTTTTTCAATAATCGAGATAGTGCCAATTGGCTTTCTATCTGGAACAACTCTTCCTCCGACTTTGTACGCTGTCCGAGTCCCATTTCGGCATCCACCTGAATATCAACCAAATTATTGCGCTCTTTAAAACCCTGACGGCCTACTTCAATAGAATCTAATTCTTGTGCCAAAAACACAAAACGGTCGTCTATAAAGTCTAAGGTACGCTTAGAGATGAGTTGTCGGTCATTGATACCATCGTAATCAAACACCCTCAATAACGTATTCACTGTTTTCTCAGAAAGCTCTTTACTTTCTCCTTTGGTACTGATC
>NZ_DATJCY010000161.1:0-1866 GCF_035577925.1 Gelidibacter sp.
TAGATTCAAGGAGAAACTTGTGGTTCGGAAAGAATTTATCGATAAACCAGACACTAGCGAATAATATTGCATCTTAAATTAGTTTGAATACACATTAAAAATTTATAGCTAAATAATAAGCCTAATTATAAAACAGGCACACAGCGTTATTAGGCAATTATAGTTGTTATGGCACAAGCAGCACCTTCGGGTTTTTATCTTTTCACAAAACGAATGTTTGATTTAATGCTCGCACTGGTCGGATTTATAATTATCTCGCCCGTGTTCTTATGCATCATGATTCTTTTAAAAGTCACTGGTGAGAAGGAAATTTTCTACCTTCAAGAGCGCATGGGCCTAAACAATAAGCCGTTTTATATCTATAAGTTTGCCACCATGCTTAAGGACAGCCCCAACATGGGCAACAAAACCTTGACGGTAAGGAATGATCCGCGGATTACCAAGGTAGGACGCATTTTGCGCATCACAAAAATTAATGAATTGCCGCAAATTCTAAATGTGATAAAAGGCGATATGGCATTGGTGGGACCACGGCCTTTATTGGTGAAAAGTTTTCAAAACTATACACCCGAAGTGCAAGCCGTAATCTATAAAAACAGACCGGGCATTACCGGGTTGGGATCCTTGGTGTTTAGGGATGAAGAGCGTTTGGTGACGGCATATAAAAAACTTGGGAAAGATCCTGTACAATACTATCGCACTTATATCTACCCCTATAAAGGTGCTTTGGAGCAATGGTATTACCACAATGCTTCGTTGTTGGTCGATTTTAAAATCCTGTTCTTAACCTTCTGGTCGTTAGTTAACAGCAATTCAGAAATGGTTTATAAAACATTTAATAATTTGCCAATAAAACCAGCTTCATTGACCTTATCGGGCATTAAGGAACTTTAGAATATACCATGATTGAGTTTTTGAAGGGTTTGCCAAACTTGATGCTGTATTTTATTGTTTGGGGAGTTTTGGCGTTCTGGCTTAAAAGAAATAAACACAAATTGGCGACATTTGTTATTGTTTTGGGCATTCTTTTCTTTTTAGTTTGTTCCACCAATTATGTGCCCAAAAAGCTGATTGCTTCCATTGAAAATGCTTATGATCCTATTGATTTGCAGCAGCTTGATCTTTCAAAGCCTTATTATATTCACGTTTTGGGTTCAGGTTCAGCATCCGATGAGCGGTTGCCAGCATTGATGAACATCAGCCAAGAGACACTAACACGATTAACCGAAGGCATCCGGGTATTTTTGCAATTGGAACGTGCCATTTTGGTTACTTCGGCAGCTTCAAAAAAAGGACTAAAAAGTCAGGCCGAATTAAGTAAGGAAGCTGCAGAATCTTTAGGAGTCAACGAAGCACATATTAGAATGTTGAAAACACCGACCACTACCTTGGAGGAAGCCTTGGCCTTTAAAGCAGAATTTGGAGCGGATAAGAATATTATTCTCGTTACCAGTGCGCTTCACATGCCAAGAGCAGTAAAGATATTTGCGGATCAGGGCTTATCGGTTATCCCTGCACCAACAAGTTATTTATATAAAGAAGGTCCAAACAGTTATAATGGGATAGCGTTTCCAACTTTTAAATCCATGGAGCTTATGAATACCTATCATATCACGCTGCTGAAGGATTGGTATTATACGGTTTTTAAGAAAGAATGATTTGATACTAAAAAGAATAGAGAAGATAGAATATAGAGCAAAGAGTTTAATTGACATAGGACGAAAGGACATAGGGCGTAGGACGGGTTTTAGTTAGTGGGTAGTGGGTAGAGGGTAGTGGTTAGAGGGGAGTGAGTAGAGGGTTGTATGTTTACGGTCGCGGTTTACAGTCGCTGTATCCTAAAATTTCATCAATCAGCAATCAATA
>NZ_DATJCY010000162.1:0-8687 GCF_035577925.1 Gelidibacter sp.
ACATTCCGATACAGATGGATGCTAAAGTTAATAGTGTGGCCAATACCAACATAGGAAAATTAAAGATATCGGCAGTAATCTTAAAGTATGGAAAAAATGATGCAACAATCAGCCATAGGATGGGCAACATGATTAAAAATGGTGTCGCCTTTAATACAATAAGATATAATGACGATTTGTGATTTTTTACCAAATTTTCAAAATAACCATCTTCAAAATCTCTTGAAAATGCCAATGCCAATGCCAAAAATATAATCTGTTGCATGATGGCCGCAAGGATTCCCGGCAACATGAACGTCACATAACTCCCAGCCGAATTGTATAATTTGTTAAAATTAATTTTAAAACTTTCGTACGCAATTTTTGCTTGATCAGGGTGCATGCCTTGCTTTTTCAGACCTTCTATTTCAAAGCCCGCATTCATGGTCATTAATACCATATTGATATTATTACTGGCCGTATTTGCGTTTAATACATTGGCCATATTCAAATCGACACGAATTTCGGGATGTTTTTTCTGAAGTATATTTTTCTCAAAATCGGCAGGAAACGTGATTACGGCGGCGTATTGTTCGGTTGGCATTTCTTTGATAATATTACCAGGAATCGATCTTACGTCCACCACATACAATCCTTCATTATCTTGGAATGCATCAATGATTTTATCGGTTGCCGGACTTTGATCCTGATCGATAATAACAATGGGCAAGTCCTTAACTTTTGCTTGTTGATAAACGTAGCCAAACAAAATACCATAACCAATTGGAGCACCAATGAAAATAGCCATTAAAACACCGTTTGAAAAAATACGTTTAAATTCAATTTTTATTAAACTTATAAAATTTTTCATGGTTATTTTTTTATTAAAACAGTAGCGTTGTTAAAAAATTTCTGCCCAGAGATATCAGATGTTGGTACAACTTTTAATTCATAAATAGATTCTGACAATTCATATAATGGCGATGTGCTAGTGATATCGGCATATTGCGCTAATTGTTTAATAGCAATAATTTTAGCTTGGGTTTCGTCTTTGGTATAAGGATTCATAATAGTGAGAGTATTCCCTACATTGTAGTCGTATATCCTAGATTCTGGAATTGTAAACCTGAAATAAACGCCATTGGTTTTATAACCATTAAACAACGCATAACCTGGTGTTAGCAATTCACCTTCTTCCAAACTGATTGTCTCAATCGACATATCTGTGGGCGCAATTACATAGCGTTCGTCTGCCGCTAAAAGCACTTCTTGTTTAGCACCTTGGGCACGGTCCAATTGGCCTTTTGCTTGTTCAATCTGCTCAAATCGTGTTCCTTTGGTCACTTCATCGCGTTTGGCTTGCAAACCAGAAACTTGCGCTTTTGCCATACTCAGTTTCATCTTCACTTCATCAAATTGTTGTTGGCTTACTAAAGAATCCTGAAACATGTTTTGCAATCGATTAAAAGACTCTTGTGCAAAATCCATTTGGGCTTTAGCCGCATTCAGCTGGCCATCAATCTGACTCAATTGCTCGGAAGTAGCACCGTTAAATGCCATATCCAATTGACCTTGAGCAGACGTTATGGCACCTTCTGCCTGAATTAATTTTGCATTAACTTCAGGAATATCTATCAATGCCAAAGTATCACCTTGCTTAACAAGTTGACCTTCTTGAACATATATTTTTTCTATTCGTCCAGCCAGCTTACTGCTTATGGAAACTGTTTCAAATTTTACTTTTCCTCGATTCGGAGTAATCTCTTCGTTTTTACAAGCACTTAATGACAAAATAGTAAGCAGCGATAAAGTAATGCGAGTATATGTTTTCATTTTTTAGTTTTTATTTTGAAATTAGTATAAAAGAGCGCCTTTAGCATAGAGTAAATCTACAGCTGTACGTCGTTGGTTAAAATAAGATTCCTGAAGTTTGAAATTGGCTTTTTCAACATCGTTTAGGGCGTCGAGCACATCATTGATGGATGCCAAATCATTTTTAAATTGCTTGTTGACCATCTCATAAGTGTCATTGGCAAGTTCGATTTCCTTTTCAACAATTATTGAGTTTTGCAAAGCCGATTTGTAGGATAGCTCAGCTTTGATAATACTTAAAGCGATAAGTTCTTTTGAGTTTTCAATTTTATCACGGTAAATTTCACTTTCTAAACGTGTTTTTTTACTTTTTAATCGCGATTGGTTGCCATCAAAAATAGACCATTTTACACCGGCACCTATGAACCATTTGGGATCTAGAAGTGATAAATCGTCTTCTATAAACTCATAATGACCTTTGATTGCTATTTTAGGAATAAAATTGTTTTTCTCCATTTTAGCTTTATACAAGGTTGCTTTTTCGGCTTCTTCCAAAGCTTTTATTTCGTTGCGCTTTTCAACTTCAACTGAAAGATCAACCGCAGTAGGTTCAAGACGTGGTTCAAGTAATTGTAACTTTTCTCTTGTTTCGCCTGTAAGTTGGTGCAAAAGTTCAATTAATAAAATGTTATTATGATTATATTCCAATTGTTTGGCAGCCAATTGCTGCTGTGCCAATTCAATTTTTTTGCGATTAATAGGCGTTGCCAATCCATTTTGAATGGCCTTTTTAATATAAAATTCTTGTTCTTTTAAATAGTTTTCTGTGGTAGTCAATACGTTTTTGGATGCTTTTATTAATGCTAATTTATCATAAGCTTCAATAATTTCTATTGCCACTTTATCTTTTTCTACCATCCCCAAATAATTCAAAGAGGTTTCTTTGTGCTTACTGGCTTTTATAGCATTACTGGCTTCAAACCCACTAAACAACACCCAATCCAAATCAACCGATGATTTTAAGATGTTCTTGTTTTGCAGATTTGGTATGTCCGTCAAGGGAATATTATCAGGAAAAGGAGAGTTAAACGGCAATCCGATAGCATCCTTAATAACCAACTTTTGAGTGGCCAAAAGTAAGTTTTGGGTATCATCATCAAAAGTAATATCATCATTGAGCCTTGTGAAACTTCCGTTAAGAGTGATTTTTGGTAAAAAAACAGATTTGGCCAATTGTTGATCTACTTGGGCTTGTTCAGCTTCTAACTGGTTGCTGTTAATTGCGTGGTTTTTGTTTTGACCTTTATAAATTAAATCGATCAAAGCAGGATCCAATTGCTGAGCCTTACTTACAAAAGGTGATAAAATTGTAAAAAGAAACAGGATTTTTAAAGCAAGTTTATTAATAGTTATCATAATAGATTGATTTTTAAACACAATGCAAAATTCAGAAATATAAATAACAATGCATTTGACCTATGTCAAATTATAGTAGGAGAGATAGGGGTGAAAAAATATCCATATAAAACGGTATAAAACAATAAAAAAAATAGATACTATTTTCTAATTCGACTTAAGGTTTCCTGGGTCATTCCCAAATATGAAGCGATATGTCCCAAAGGCACTTGATAAGCAATATCCGGAAATTCAGAAAGCATATAATCGTAACGTTCACGTGCTGTTTGAAACTGAATGGCATTAATTTTATTGGTCATTTTTGTCAGCATTTCAATGGTAACAAGCCGTCCCAGTTTTTCCATTTTATGGTATTTGGCAAAAAGCAGGTCGATGTTTTCTTTTGAAATGCTGTAAACTACTGTGTTTTCCAGAACTTCCAGATAGTATAAACTTGGGGTTTGTTGAAAAAAGCTATCGGCACTGGTCATGAATTTCCCAACGCCAAAAAACCACTGTGTAATTTCCTTACCATGTTCATTGAGATAATAACTTCTGCCCATGCCTTGTTCCACAAAATAGAGGAATTTACAAACGTCGCCTTGGTGCACTAAAGTCTGATTTTTCACAATAGATTCTTTGGAAAAATGTGAAAGAATATCCTTTAATTCTTCTGGTGTGAATGCAACTAAAGTGCTTAGAAAGTTGGTGATGCTCATAAAAAGTGACTGTTATAAACTGTAGAAGTTTTTTACAATATAAGCAAAATATGTTTTACTAAACGTTTACATTTACAACGCAAATTTGCTGAAAATACATATCGGAAATAGTAAATTGATGATTTTAAAGATTTGATAACTGAAACAGAGCAAACTTTTGATCATTATAGCATAATTTCTCAGGCGTATGATATCAACTTATATAAAATGTTTGGATGATTTAAAAATGAAAGCAAATTGCGTAATTAAAATATTAAAAGCACTTAATATATTAAATTACAGCCATTTGGTCTAAATAAACTTATTTTACAAAACGTTATATTTTGTACTATAATTTATATTATGTAAAATAGAATATTCTGCTCAAATGAAATTCATACTATTGCTTAGCATCTTCAACTGTGCTGACACGTCCACTATATTCTATTGAAGTTCGAGATGTGGATTGTACTCTTATATGACTTCGATAACTTGGATACAACGTGATTGTTATTGCATAATTATCGCTTTTACGATATTGATCGGTAATATTAAAAGAAATCGTTACGAAATGTTTTTTATCATTATGGATAACCTGATAATCTTTTGGGATGTCTTTAAATTCTATACCGGTATGGTTTCCACCATAACCACCTCCAAAAGATTGTTCTCCAAAATATGGCAAATATCCACTAATACTATCGCCTTTAATGGTAAGTTTATTTGAATTTGATGTGATATCAATATTGCCAGCACTGTTTCCAGGTCCTAAAATATTCGAATTGGCAACTTTGGTAAATGCTGCAGTTGCTATTGGCCTTGCACTTGTAGAAACTATTTCAAAAGATCTTGAAGCCACCAAATCCTGTAATTGTTGATAGGCTTGATTATCCTGGGCCGTGAATTGTTTGTTGGACCCACAACTCATAAGGATTAAAAGAAAGACGTTATATATAAGAAGACGTTTCATAACTATAAATTTACAAAAATAATAGAATGATAATGTCATAAGTTCGCTTTTTTATAAGCCTTTATAAAAAATGCCATTATTGTTTTATAATGGCATTATCAGTGTTTTGTTCTCAGATCTAATCTTCTGGTGGATACCCATGAATTTCTTCAAAAACAGCGTCAAAATTTTCACGGATATAAGCACGGAGTTTCATTCGATAATCGTCATGGAGCCATTTCACAAAGTTATAAGTACTTTTGCTAATACATTGTGTGTAGCGTTCCAAACGATGGTTGATGTCGTCTTCCAGCAATTTCATCAAAGCCAAGGCATCATAAACATCTTCACTGTTTTCTACACAAATTTTGGTATGGTGCGCAATGGATTGCTCTAAAAGGACTTTTGAAGAATCGCCTTTGTTTACCGAATCGATATAGGCTTGTTTCATATCAAAATAAACCTCTTCAGAATTAGCGAATTCCTTACGGATCACGTCCGGCATTTCATATCTAAAATTGGCCTCAATATCAGTGTCATTGATAATGCTGTCCAAATAATAATTTGGCGAGCCAAATATTTTTTGCCAGTCAATATCTGCACCCCATGGTCCAAATCGGTGCATATTATTTCCCAGATCGATGATTTTAAATACTTTTTTGTCCTTATAAATACGAGATCCACGTCCTACCATTTGGTAGTACAAGGCCAACGATTTTGTTGCTCTGTTAAGAATAATCGTATCTACGGAAGGTTCGTCAAACCCTGTAGTCAAGATACTTACGGAAGTCAAAATGGCATTCGGCGTTTCCTTGAACCATTTTAAAATCATTTTTCGTTCTTTTTTTGTTGCCGTATTATCTAAATGGGCAATGGTATATCCAGCTCTTTTAAACGTATCATATATGTGTAAAGACGTGTTGATCCCATTATTGAAAATCAATGTTTTCTTACCCAAGGAATGCTGTTCATAAGCGTAAACTACTTTTTTGAGCATTTCGGCATTGGTATATAAATCTTCTGAAGATTTAACGGTATAATCACCATTAGCTCCTACTTCCAACGACGTTAATCCTACATTATATTGATAGGTTTCTGCTGGCGACAAGAAATTATTTTCGATTAGCGATTCAATCGTTTCACCAGTAATCAACTCGTTGTAATTATCCTTCATTGGCAAATCCTTATTAGAACTTAAGGGTGTTGCCGTGACACCAAGAATAAATGAATTTTCGAAATATTTAAAAAGTTTGGTAAATGAGTTGTAGTGCGCCTCATCAATAATAACCAAGCCTACATTAGAAATATCCAACATGTCCTCTTGCAATCTATTGTTCAAGGTTTCGACCATGGCCACAAAACAACTGTACTCGGCCTGATCGTCCAAATTAGCCTTGCTATCTATCACTTTATTGCTCACGTCAAATTCTGTCAACATCTTTGACGTTTGCTTTAACAACTCAATACGATGTGTTAAGATCACTACTTTTTTATCGTGGTTTTTTAAATATTGCCTTACAAACTCCGAGAATATGACGGTTTTTCCACCACCGGTTGGCAATTGATAAAGTAAATGATAATCTTCAGGAGCTTCATCAAAGGCCTTAAATACCTTGTCGATGGCTTTCTTTTGATAATTGTATAAATCTTTTCCTGTTTGACGTTCTAAGGTTTCTGATACTGTTTTTTCAGACATTCTTTTTGAGATACTAAAGCGGTTAAATTTTAATAAGAAGGGCAAAGATATGAGTATTAGCATGGTCTTGCAATGATAACATTAAAAAGATATTTGTAATTTGCACTTACTTTTTATGAAAACGCATTATTTACATCAAAATTTTGAAGGCTATTTACGCACTCCTTTATTATGGAACAATAATGCTTTATACGGCTTAAAGCAATGTTTTTTAAGTGATTATGTTTTTTGTGATTTCAATGAAAAAGTTCCTAAAAACCTCCGTTTAGGACAATTGGTAGAGCGTTTTGTAATGCACCAAATTAAGTACAGCACTCCACCCCTTCGGCTTTTGGCTGCAAACATTACGATTATAGATAATAAACGCACTGTTGGTGAAATTGATGCCTTGTTAATGTCTGAAAACGGTCCGATCCATTTAGAAATTGCCTATAAATTTTACCTCTATGATCCGGATTTTGGTAACGACGAACTATCGCATTGGATTGGCCCAAACAGAAAAGATAACCTTATTCAAAAATTAAACAAGCTAAAAAACCGGCAGTTACCGCTACTCTACCATTCAGAAACCCAAAAGTTTCTTGGTGATTTAAACCTTATTCCCAATGACATTGAACAACTTGTGTTATTTAAAGCCCAATTATTTGTACCAATTGACTATCAAAACGATATATTTTTCAAATTAAATCCAAAATGTGTTAAAGGATTTTACATAAAACCAGATGATTTACAGCAATTTAAAGCGTTTCAATTTTATATTCCTGAAAAAACAGATTGGTTGATGGATGTTGATGAAAATGTCAAATGGATTAATTACGATGACTTTGTAATTAATATAAAGAAATGGCTCGATAAGCAAATTGCACCGTTATGTTGGCTCAATAAAAACGGTGTTTTCTCTAAATTTTTTGTAATCTGGTGGTAATTGCTTTGTTATTGGAATGCCTTTCAAATTTAAAGACTGCACAATGTGTTTTGTAATTATCCTTGCGCTATGGCTCAAAAAGGATTTACTTTGCAAACCTTAATTTTTAATTGATAAATCGCTAAAATTGAAAGTCTGTATTGCGGAAAAACCAAGTGTAGCAAGAGAAATTGCTACTATTTTAGGAGCTAACACCAAACATGATGGCTACTATGAAGGCAATGGCTATGCAGTAACCTACACGTTTGGACATTTGTGTACCCTAATGGAACCCAATGATTATAAACCGCATTGGAAAAGTTGGGATTTGAACAATTTGCCCATGCTTCCCGAAAAGTTTAAAACAAAAGTGGTAAGCAATTCAGGCATTGAAAAACAGTTCAGAATTATTAAAAAACTATTCGATTCGGCAGAAGTAGTCATCAATTGTGGGGATGCCGGTCAAGAAGGTGAATTGATTCAACGCTGGGTTTTATCACAAGCCAATTATAAAGGCAAAGTACAACGGCTATGGATTTCTTCATTGACCGCAGAAGCCATCAAAGAAGGTTTTGAGAATTTAAAATCTTCCGAGCAGTATGACAATCTTTATTATGCCGGATTTTCGCGCGCCATTGGCGATTGGGTTTTGGGCATGAACGCCACACGTTTATACACATTAAAACACGGTGGTTATAAACAGGTTTTGTCCATTGGACGCGTACAAACCCCTACATTGGCCATGGTCGTCAATCGGTTTAAGGAAATCGAGAATTTTGTGCCCCAACCCTATTGGGAATTGCAAACGATGTATCGCAATACTTTGTTTGGATATGAAGAAGGCCGTTTTACCAAAATGGAAGATGGTGAGTTACTGGCAAATAAAGTCAAGGAAAGCGAATTTGAAATTGTTTCTATTGATAAGAAAAAAGGAAAAGACTACGCTCCAAAATTGTTTGATCTTACCGGACTTCAGGTGTATTGTAATACGAAATTTGGATTTTCGGCCGATGAAACCCTTAAAATTGTCCAAAAGCTTTACGAGCAGAAAGTCGTAACTTATCCAAGAGTGGATACCACTTTTTTACCAAATGATATTTACCCTAAAGTTTCAGGGATTTTACAGAATCTTAAAAAATATGCGCCTTTAACGACGCCACTTTTAGGGAAAAAGATCAAAAAATCTCCTAAAGTTTTTAATGATAAAAAAGTTACCGATCACCACGCTATAATTCCCACAGGGGTTGAAAGTAA
>NZ_DATJCY010000163.1:0-13046 GCF_035577925.1 Gelidibacter sp.
GACAAAAGCTTATGGCAACTACGAAGATTTGATAACAGATCCCAATATTGATGCCGTGTATATTGCAACGCCACATAGTTTTCATAAAGAGTATAGCATTTTATGCCTTAATCATAAAAAAGCCGTGTTGTGCGAAAAGCCATTGGCCATGAATAGTGAAGATGTTGAAGAGATGATTAATGTTGCAAAAGCCAATAATATATTGCTAATGGAAGCGTTGTGGACCTATTTTTTGCCACATTACCAATTTGTTTTAGACGAACTCAAATCTGGAAAATACGGTCATATCACAAAGCTCGAAGCCGATTTTGGTTTTCAGTCCAAATTTGATATTAATTCTCGCGTTTTCAACAAATCACTTGGTGGTGGCAGTTTGTTGGATATTGGGATCTACCCCATTTTTGCTGCATTGTCCACTTTAGGAAAACCCATTGATGTAGACGCAAAAGCTGTGTTTTTTGAGAATGGTGCCGATGCGTCCTGCGATATGATTTTTAATTATTACGATGGTGTCAAAGCATTTTTAAAAAGTACCCTTTTAGAAAAAACACCTACTGAAGCCACTTTTTATTGCGAAAAAGGAATCCTTAAAATTCATTCGAGATTTCATCAACCCTCGTCGGTTACAATCCATTATGGCGGAAAAGACAAAATCTACGATTTTAAAACACCTACTTTTGGTTACAACTTCGAAATTGATCATTTTAATGAACTTCTTCGAAACGGAAAAACAGAAAGCCCATTAATGACTTACGAGTTTAGTAAAAATTTGATGTTTTTAATTGATGATGTAAAACACCTTATCGGATTGAAATATGAATAAAAAAACCTTTCAGCTCTAAAAACTGAAAGGTTCTAATTTTGATTAAAAATATACAATGCTGTATAATTTCAATATAAAATTTACATGGCACCCCATTGTTTCAAGCTGTCTGTATTCATTTTAACATAATCGGCATTTCCAGCTTCTTTTGATGCTGCCAAAGATTTTTTAGCAATTTCGATAGCACCTTTCATATCACCAGCTTTTGCATAAATCAACGATTGTTGTCTTAATTGATAAAAAGCAGGATTTGGAGTCATGGATATCGCTTTGTCCATCCATATTTTAGATTGATTGGCATCTTTTCCTTCTTCATAATAATATACCGCAGCGGCATAATAATCGCTTGCACTCGGACCATTCATAACTCTCTCAATATTGGCCGTTACTGTTTTTTCTGTCGGCACCTTAAACTTAACTCCACCGTACAAATTGGCCCAACTTATTCCGAGTGTCGCGCCGTTGTTGGACAAATCATCAAATCCTAAAGTAAAAGTTTCAATGTTCATCGGAATTTTAAAGGTTTCTATAGATACTTTAGCTGCAATTTTTGACGGATCCAATTCTTGCGGTGCTCCCCAATTACTAGCATTTGAATAAAAAACAACGTCCCATTTGTTCTCGTTTGGAATTGCAAAAAGCGCATAAGTTCCAGCTTTTAAAGTCTTTCCTTCAACAGTGACGTCTGTACTAAAAGTAATTTTGGTATTGTTATTTGCACCCATTCGCCACACTTTGCCATAAGGAACCAAATCGCCAAAAATAGTACGATTTCTCATGTTTGGACGCGAATATTCCAAGGTAACATCCGTTAAACCTACTTTTTGCTCAACTTTAGAAAATGGACTAGGTTGAGGCGTTTCAATTTGAGAACTTGCCGAAAACCCCATCCCTAAAACGGCAAGAAAAAGCATAATTTTTTTCATAATATTTGATTTTTATTGGTTAATAATTTAACAAAGTAAAATTACATCTTTTAAATTTCTCAACTGTTAACAAACTAATAAATTAATCACCCGTGAAAACATATAATTCTGATAAACAAAAGATTAAAATATAAAACCAAGCTTGTTAACTATGTTAAATATTGTTTAATGTTACAGACAAAACATTAAAGATTTGGTATATTCGCAATTAAATTAATATTATGGCAAATCAAATTAGTACTTCAAACCAAGATATCATCAACGAAGCGCTTGAGTTTGAACAGCAAAAACTAAGATCGCTCTCTACGAGTGACAGAATAGAAATTTCGAGACAAGCCAAAACCTTAATTTTAGGCCTAAACGAAATTTACAAGCGCAAAAAAGATGAACAAATCATGGATATCATGAAACGTTTAACGGTAATAAAACAAAAAGTTGAAAAACGTTTAAAAGGAAAACCACTAACAGCGTAACTCCTATTTGTTTTATCTAAAAAACTCAATAAATAATTATTAAATCTTAAAAAAGTCCATTTTGAACAATTCAAAATGGACTTTTTTACTTATAAAATTAAGAATACGATTTTTTTGGTTTAAAAAAAATGCTTCAGGATTTCTCTGAAGCATTTGTATATAAAAATCGTCAATAATAATTAGTTTGAATTCACGCGCGTAATCTTTGCGCCAATGGCTCTCAAACGCTCATCAATATATTCATAACCGCGATCAATCTGCTCAATATTATGAATGGTTGAAGTTCCTTTAGCAGAAAGTGCTGCAATCAACAATGAAATCCCTGCACGAATATCAGGAGATGTCATGGTGGTTGCTTTTAATGTCGATTTGAAATCATGACCGATAACAGTAGCGCGATGTGGATCGCAAAGAATGATTTTTGCACCCATATCGATCAGTTTGTCCACAAAGAACAATCGGCTTTCAAACATTTTTTGATGCACCAATACCTCGCCTCTGGCCTGTGTAGCAACGACCAATATAATACTCAGCAAATCGGGAGTAAACCCTGGCCAAGGCGCATCAGAAATAGTTAAAATAGATCCATCGATATAATTTTGTATTTCATAACCATTTTCATGCGCTGGGATATGAATGTCTTCACCTACTTGCTCTACCGTAATACCAAGTTTTCTAAAAACATTGGGAATTTGACCCAAATCGTTCCAACTTACATTTTTAATGGTCAATTCACTTTTGGTCATGGCGGCCAATCCAATCCAGCTGCCTATTTCAATCATATCGGGCAACATCCTGTGCTCAGTTCCGCCGAGCGCATCTACGCCTTCAATTATCAACATGTTTGAACCAATACCGGTAATCTGGGCACCCATTCTATTCAACATTTTGCATAATTGTTGCAAATAAGGCTCGCACGCTGCATTGTAAATAGTGGTTGTGCCTTCGGCCAAAACGGCAGCCATCACAATATTGGCCGTTCCTGTTACCGATGCTTCATCCAAAAGCATGAATGTACCTTTCAGTTTATTAGCTTCAACACCATAAAAATGGTCTTCGCGATTGTATCGAAAAGTAGCTCCCAAATTTATAAAACCTTCAAAATGCGTATCCAAACGACGACGACCGATTTTATCACCTCCTGGTTTTGGAATATATCCTTTTCCAAAACGTGCCAAAAGCGGCCCAACGATCATAATAGAGCCTCTAAGTCCTTTTCCGTCTTCTTTAAACTCAGCTGATTCCAAATATTCCAAATTGACATCATCAGCTTGAAAAGTATAAGAACCCGCACCAATCTTATTCACTTTTACGCCAAGTTTTTCCAAAAGCATGATCAGCTTATTGACGTCTATAATATTGGGTATATTATGAATAGTAACGACTTCGGGTGTTAGAAGCACAGCACATAAAATTTGTAATGCTTCGTTTTTTGCGCCTTGAGGTTGGATACTTCCTTTTAATTGATGACCTCCTTCAATTATAAATGTTGACATGTACGATTAGTAACGCTTTCTGTTGCGGTTGGTATTTGTTTTTTTAGTGTGCGATTTTTTATTTGTGGATGCATATTTCTTTTTGCTCCGCATTAAGGTAGTAGCATCCGATAGGTCTTCGTCTTCCTCTTTCAAATTGATTTTCCCACCTGACAATTCATACAAATGATGAAAAATAACATCATCTTCAACGGTGTCTTTATTCCAATTCAGAAAACACTTTTTCATATGATTGGCAATAGTATAAATCAACGCTTCTTTTAAATCGCCATCTTCCCAAGTGTTGGCAACATCAATCATAGTTTTGATATTATTGCCGTAAAATCGGTATTTCGGGAAATTTTGAGGATATCTTAAAGGTTCTGGATGAGCTTGTAACTCATCTCTTAATGGTTTTGGATATGGCGAATCAACATCCAGATCAAAATCGGCCATAATAAAAAGTTGATCCCAAAGTTTATGTTGAAAATCAGGAACATCTCTTAAATGTGGCTGCAAATTGCCCATTACAGAAATAATAGCCTTGGCCACTTGGTTGCGCTCTTCTTTTGTGGGGCGCTCTTTGGCATAATGGATCATCTTTTGCATGTGACGTCCGTATTCAGGAATAATCAGATGTTCGCGTTCGGTATTGTATTCTAAAAATTCTATCAAAATATAATGTGTAGTGTTAAAAAGCAGTGCGCATTAGTAGGCACCACTGTACTTTGTGTATGCACGCAAAATACAAAAAAAAATAACGAATCTTTAATAAGGGTCTTAAAGTTTATGAAAAACTTAAAATGCTAGTATCTTAAAATGATAAAGATTTTAAAATCATAGAAATCACATCTTCTTAGCAGAATGGTCTCTAGGCGTTTTTCAGAAGTTTCTCAACTTTAAAAAGTATTAAATCACTTCTGAAATGAAGTGAAATTGACTGGTTTTAAAACAGAATTACAATCGGTTTTATAACTTTATTTTAAGTGATTTTAAAACGGTCGATTTGGCAAATCTACAACGAAATAACGCCTTCTACTTTTTCTATTACTTCCTTATATTTATCAATAACTGCTTCGGGTGTTGGCATTTGTAAATTAATGGAAACGCTGGTGTATTTTCCGTTTGCCGAAGGTTTCGTCAGGATTACCGCTCCCATATTATCAAAAATATTTTCAATTTCTGCTATTTTACGGTTTTCTGATATTACAATAAATTTATAAAGATATTCTGAAGGCCAGCTTGTCGTAGCATACAATTGTGATCTTAATTTGTCGTAAAATTCTTCTTGATTTTTCTCTGTATTCATAATGATTCAAATTCAACAGCAAATATACATTTTAGTTTACATTTTTTAATTTCTATTTAAATTACGATTTTTGCTATAAAATCTAGCCAAATTGAATACTAGAAAAATTGTAATAACCGGAGGTCCTGGAACTGGAAAATCGTCGATAATTGACGAATTAAAACGAAGAGGATATGTTTGCTTTGATGAAATTTCGAGGCAAGTAACTCTCGATGCCAGAAAAAATGGCGTCGAACAGCTTTTTTTAACCCAGCCACTTTTGTTTAGCCAGCTGCTCTTGGAAGGGCGCACCAAACAATTTATAGAAGCGGAAAAACAGGAAAATAAAACGGTCTTTTTAGATCGTGGCATGCCCGATGTTTTGGCTTATATGGATTTTTTTGGGAGTGAGTATCCCGATCATTTTACAAATATCTGTAAGGATAATACCTATGATGATATTTTTATTTTAGCACCCTGGAAAGAAATTTTTAAAAGTGACAGCGTACGCTATGAAACCTTTGAGCAATCAGAAATAATCCATGAACATCTTTTGGAAACCTATAAAAAATTTAATTATAGTTTAATAGATATTCCTTTTGACACTGTAGAAAAACGTGTAGATTTCATCATCGATTCGCTAAACAAAAAATAATGTCACATCCTGTCATTATATTAGAACGCTATTGGAATCACACCTCTTTCAGACCTTTGCAAGAAGACATTATCAATGCGGTATTAAATAATGAAGATACTTTTGTACTATTGCCTACAGGTGGTGGAAAATCGGTGTGTTTTCAAATTCCTGCATTAATTAGAGAAGGTATCTGCATAGTGATATCTCCGCTTATTGCCTTAATGAAGGATCAAGTGGACCAACTTAAAGCCAAAGGCATTAAAGCTATGGCGATCACTAGTGGTATTCCTTATCAAACTTTAGATACGCTTTTGGACAACTGCATTTACGGCAATTACAAGTTTCTTTATCTTTCGCCCGAACGTTTACAGCAAACATTGGTCCAGGATCGCATTCAACAAATGCCGGTAAATCTCATTGCTGTTGATGAAGCGCATTGTATAAGCCAGTGGGGAAATGACTTCAGACCTGCTTACAAAAACATAAATATTTTAAGGCAGTTGCATCCTTCTGTTAATGTAATAGCCTTAACGGCTACCGCCAAACCCAAAGTTGTTCAAGAAATCATGACTGAGCTTGATTTTATGGCTCCCAAAGTGTTTCAGGCTTCTTTTAAAAGACCAAATATTGCCTATATGGTTTTGGACTGTAATGATAAACATTATAAAATTGAACAAATCCTAAAAAAATATCCCGGACCGTCTATAATTTACGTCAGAACCCGACGTGCCACAATTGATCTCTATTCTTATTTAGAATCAAAGGGCATTTCTGCCACCTATTATCATGGCGGCATTAGTACTAAAGAAAAAAATGACCATCTGGAGCAATGGAGCCATAACAAAAAAACGGTTATGGTCGCTACCACTGCATTTGGGATGGGCATTGACAAACCCGATGTCAAAAACGTCATCCATATTAATTTGCCCGAAAGCCTAGAAAGCTATTATCAGGAAGCTGGTCGTGCAGGTAGAAACGGAGAGCCATCATTTGCCGTAATTTTAAAGAATGCGGCAGATGAACAGAAATTGAAAAATCAGTTTTTAGATACATTGCCTTCCATAGACTTTATAAAGCAAGTCTATCGAAAACTGTGCAACTATTTTCAAATATCCTATGGCGAAGGTCATTTAACACAACATCAGCTTAATTTTAATGCGTTTTGCAAAGCCTATAATTTTCCTTCGAGCATGACTTATAATGTGATCCAAATATTGGATCGGACGAGCGTTATAAATATAGTACAGCAATTTAATTATCAAACAAAACTGCAGTTTTTAATTAGCAATCAGGCATTATTTGGATATCTGAACACGCATAAATCTTTTGAACCTGTCATAAAAGCCATTTTAAGAACTTATGGCGGAATTCTAGATCATCAAATAAAAATTGACCTCAACTTGGTTTCAGAAAAATCTAATTGCGATCAAAATCAAGTTCTTGCTATTTTATATAAAATTGAACAAGATGGGATTATTGACTTCACACATTCCAATACCGATACCGAACTTACGTTTTTACAGCCGCGCGAAGATGACAAAACCATTAATAGAATTGCTAGTATTATTGAGCAACAACACCGTTTAAAAGAAGACCAAATTAATGGAGTAATCCATTACATATCTGATGACAAACATTGCAAAAGTGTTCAGCTATTAGAATATTTTGGAGAGACAAAAAGTGAGGCCTGTGGCATTTGTTCAGTATGTATCTCCAAAAAAACAAAAACAGATAAAAACGACATCAAAAACATTTCGCAGCATATTATTCTACTTTTGGAAAACGAACCCATGAACGTCAGAACGCTTGTTGAACAGTTAGAATATTCTGAAAAGGACATTTTAGAAACCCTGAAATTAATGTTGGCCAATAATATTTTAGAAATAACAACCAACAATTCATTTAAAATAAAACACACATGAAAAAGAGAGATTTAAGAATTGTATTTATGGGTACTCCAGAATTTGCGGTTGGTACCCTAAAATTAATGGTTGAAAATAATTATCAAATTGTCGGTGTGATTACAGCTCCAGATAGGCCGGCAGGTCGTGGCCAAAAACTCCATCAATCGGATGTAAAAAAATATGCACTTTCACAAAACTTGAAACTCTTACAACCTGTCAATTTGAAAGACGAGGATTTTTTAACCGAATTACAGTCGCTAAATGCCAATTTGCAAGTAGTTGTTGCGTTTAGGATGCTACCAGAAGTAGTTTGGAACATGCCCGAATATGGCACTTTTAATTTACATGCCTCCCTTCTCCCCGATTATCGAGGCGCTGCGCCTATCCACTGGGCCATTATAAATGGTGAAGAAAAAACAGGGGTAACCACTTTTTTTATCGATGAAAAAATTGACACCGGTGCCATTATTTTACAAAAAGAAACACCTATTTATAAGGATGAAACCGTTGGTTCGCTACACGATCGGCTGCAAGATATAGGTAGTCAATTAGTGATCGAAACCTTAAAACTAATAGAATCAGGAGAGGACAAAACTACAATTCAGCCAAAAATTGAACAACCAAAAACAGCATATAAACTTAATAAGGAAAACTGTCAAATTGATTGGAATGAAAACTTGGACAGCATTTACAATAAAATACGAGGCTTGAATCCTTTCCCTTCGGCATGGACTAACCTCAAAACGAATGACGACTTATTAATGGTAAAACTGTTTGATGTTGAAAAAGAAGAAAAATCCCACAATGACGCCATCGGAACGATCACAACATCCAAAACCGAGTTAAAAGTATCTGTTAAAGGCGGTTATATAAAGATTAATGAAATGCAGCTTCCCGAAAAACGAAAAATGGACATTCGGTCACTTTTGAACGGTTTTAATTTTTCTGATGGTGACAAAATGCTTTAAACCCTTAATAACATTGAGAATACAAAAAAAAGCAAAAACATATTGTGCTTATTAACAAATGTTTGAAGTTATTAACAATAATTTGCTTTTCCCTTGTCTTTACTTGCTTTAATGGATAATCCGTATAATTTTGTAGAAGGATTTGACAAAATGTTTAACCCAATTTATAATAATAATTAAAATATTTAATTTTATGAACAAAACAGATTTAATCAATGGAATGGCTGAAAGTGCTGGTATTACCAAAGCTGCGGCAAAAAAAGCATTGGATTCTTTATTAGCTGATATTGAAGGTTCTTTAAAAAGTGGTAACAGAGTTTCGTTAGTAGGTTTCGGATCTTGGTCAGTTTCCAATAGACCTGCAAGAGAAGGAAGAAACCCACAAACGGGCGACACTATACAAATCAAAGCGAAAAACGTAGTGAAATTTAAAGCTGGTGCTGATTTGACCAACGCTGTGAACTAATATTATATTTAGATATACAAAAGGAGTCTGCTCATTTGAGTGGACTTTTTTTTGCGCTTATTTTAACAAATTAATTGTTTTTTAAAAAAATAAGGTTTAGCTTTATTATTAAATCATCATAATTATGATTACGATAAAGCCAAAAAAAGGACATCTTTTAATTGCCGAACCCTCTATTATAGGAGACACTGCATTTAATCGTTCGGTAATTTTATTAGCTGACCATACAACCGAAGGTTCGGTAGGGTTTATTTTAAACAAACCTTTAAAATACACCTTAAATGATTTGTTGCCTCACTCTACAATGCCATTTAAGGTTTATAATGGCGGTCCGGTTGAACAGGATAATCTTTATTTTATTCATACGGCCCCAAACTTAATTCCTGAAAGTATTGAAATTTCATTGGGAATTTATTGGGGCGGCGACTTTAACGCGGTTTTGGAACTTATAAATAATGGCAAGCTAAAAGCCTCTGATATCAGGTTTTTTCTTGGATATTCGGGATGGGGATCAAATCAATTGGAGTCTGAGTTAGAAACCAATTCATGGATTGTAACCGAAAACATCTACAAAAAATCAATCATAGAAAAAAAAGACGACAGTTTTTGGAAAGAAAAAATGTTGGAACTTGGTGGTGAATACAGCATTTGGTCCAATGCACCAGAACATCCAAGTTATAATTAGGATAGTCTTATTTTAATGTTCAGTTTCTCTAAGAGTAATTTTGACACTTCTGTCGTAAATTCCTTTTTCCTATATTTTGTTATGGGTTGAATTCCTAAAATGGTATTTGTTAAAAACACCTCATCGGCCTTTTGCAGTTCAAAGGGCGAAATCGGGACCTCTTCCAAAATATAACCTTCAAGTTTTTCAACCAATTCTATAATTTGTTTTCTCATGATGCCTTTAAGGCAACCCTCAGATAATGGCGGGGTTTTTATGACGCGATCTTTGACCAAAAACAAATTGCCATGCAAGGCCTCGATAACCATTTTATCGGTATTTAACAAAAGACAGGTATCAAAATCATTTTCTCTTGCAAAAATACTTCCCAGCACATTGATGATTTTATTATTGGTTTTTAAAGTTGAAAGCAAGCCTTTGGCCACATAAAAATCCTTGAACAAATCAACCGTATAAGTTGGTTTATTTAAGGTGTAAAAATTAGAATCCAAAGGTTCTGAAACTATGTTATAACCAATAGCATTGCTAGAAGGGCCATATTTTCCGTCAGCATCACGATGTACATTAATCCGAACTCTCGCAGTTGACTGCATCAGCGCATTGGCTTCCACGGTTTTTAGAATTTCACTTTCAATAAATTCCATGGTGAAATTCATTGGTATCTCCATTCTTAAAATGCGCATGGACGACATCAATCTAAAATAATGATCTTCCATAAATAGTACTTTGCCATGTACCACTCTTAGCGTTTCAAAAAGAGCATCGCCATAGGCATAACCTCTATTTTGTACAGACAATAAATTTGCAGGAGTATTGTGGAGGGTTCCGTTAAAATTAACCATAAAAAAATCTCGTAGTTTTTAAGAAAGTCGAGACAAATATACTATAAAAAAAGAGTCTATCTAAGCAGAGCCCAAAACCTGTTTTAAATCTGAAATTTGATTTTCCCAAAGCATCTTAGCTTCTTCAACTTCATCTTCATAAATGAAATCAGTAACAATTAGAGAGACGTCTTTTGTAATTTCATCGACCTGAATTCTAATTTCAAAATAATAGGATTCATTCTCTTCTTCATCTGTCAGCCATCTAAACTTAACGCGTTCATCCATTTTTTTACTCAATAATTTAGCTTTTTCCTCACTGTCATCCCAAATGAAGGTAAACAATTCACCACGTGAATTTACATTGTCAGCAAACCATTCAGAAAGTCCTGAAGGCGTGGATATATATTGATATAAAAGTTGAGGCGATGAGTGGATTGAGAATTCCATTTCAAATTTAATTTTGTCTTCCATAGATCTATTTTATTTACACGGTCAATATATAATTAATAGTTTAGTTTAAAGACAAATTGTCCTAAAAAAATTTTATATGGCTTTTAATGAATTTAATGTTTGCGAACGTTAATTTTGTTTTTATATTTGCAGCCTCAAATAAATACATGGAGCTACGGTATCAAAACTAAATAGTTCTTGTAAGATGAATAATGGCGAGGTAGCTCAGTTGGTTAGAGCGTCGGATTCATAACCCGGAGGTCGGGGGATCGTGCCCCCCTCTCGCTACTTGAAAATGAGGCAGTTACATGAACTTGTAGCTGCTTTTTTTATTTTACCCAAAAAACACTTCTAACAAAAACAATCCCATCTTTTTGTACTCTTTGCTATAAGGCTATGAGATCTTTCGGTTTAAAAAACCCTCACTTATTTCAGTCATTTAAAGATCAAATTAAAATTTTATGAAAATCAATTTAGCATTCTTTTTTATCGTAATTTCACTAAAGATTTACATCTAAAAATCGGAATTGAATTTTTATTTATGATCCTGATATTTAAGTTTATGTCCTCAATATATTTTTTTTGATGCCAACGATTATTAAATACCAGTTTCAACACTTTTTCAACCTAAATCCATAGATCAACTATGATTATTTTAGAATACACTAAAATTTAAGGCCGATGTCAAACACCAATAACTTAAAGTTTAGAAATACAAACGTTTCTTATTTTTCCGACGCATAGACGTCAAACCCTTTCAAAAGCAGCACTTGGACATCTATAAGTGTACTTAATGGCGAGAAAGAATACTTCTTATTAGTTTTTTTAAATATTACAAAACTGAAGCTTCAAAAACAAACGATGAATTCATTTAGCTTTTATGTGCAGTAGTTTTAAATGTCAATAGGTCGATGTCTTTCAGAAATGCCAACCTAGTCAAGAATACTTAAACAATCATTTTTAGATTAAATGGGTTATAAACTTAACATCCGGATATTGATCTACCAATAGAACAAACATCATCCAAACACCTAATATAAAACACATTATATGATATTTTCGTAAGTAAATTATGAGAACATAATAATAAAACAAGAAATAAGTTTTAATATCTTTAAATAAAATTAAACGATTATGAAATTAACTTCTAGAGAAACAGAAAAGCTTATGCTTTTTTTAGCAGGTGAACTCGCTGAAAAACGAAAAGCAAGAGGCGTAAAATTAAATTACCCTGAGGCGATAGCATTGATAAGTTCAAGATTACATGAATTGGCTAGAGACGGCAAAAGAGTAGCAGAATTAATGCAACTTGGAGCAACCTTTTTAACTCGGGAAGATGTCATGGAAGGCGTCCCAGAAATGATCCAAGATGTTCAGATAGAAGCCACTTTTCCTGATGGTACAAAACTGGTGACCGTTACCAAACCAATTCGTTAATAAAATTTAATAATTATGATACCAGGAGAATATATTTTAAAGGAAGAGAAAATTGTTTGTAATGCCAATAAAGAAAGTATTACTATAAAAGTTATCAATACTGGCGATCGCCCAATACAGGTAGGCTCTCATTTCCACTTTTTTGAAATCAATAAAGAAATTGCTTTTGATCGTGAAAAAGCATTTGGAAAACGTTTGGATATTTTGGCAGGAACGGCAAAACGCTTTGAGCCTGGTGAATCAACTGAAGTACAGCTTATAAGTTTTGGAGGACTTCAAAAACTGTACGGTGCCAGTAACCTCACTCAAGGAGACACAAATTCCAAAGAAAGCTTAGAAAAAGCAATGAAAAAAATGAAATCTCAAAACTTTAAAAATATAAAATCATGAGCTTTAAAGTAGATAGAATTAAGTACGCCAATATTTATGGCCCTACTGTTGGGGACAAAATTCGCTTGGGTGACACCGAATTATTTATCCAAATTGAAAAAGATTTCAATAGTGACCATTATGGTGAGGAAAGCACGTTTGGCGGTGGAAAAACCGTAAGAGACGGCATGGCTCAATCAGCAACCAAAACGCGCGATGAGAACGTTCTAGATTTAGTGATTCTCAACGTCATCGTTGTTGATCATTGGGGTATTATAAAAGGTGATGTTGGTGTTAAGGACGGAAAAATTGTAGGAATTG
>NZ_DATJCY010000164.1:0-7232 GCF_035577925.1 Gelidibacter sp.
ACGGTTACCCAAGAAAAAAAAAGATGAGACTGCCACTGTTTATGCATGGATTATAGTAAACGGTCGCAGAACTGAAATTTCCTTAAAAAGCAAAGTATCGATTAACAATTGGGACGAAGTAAAAGCAAGGGTAAAAGGGAAACGACCAGAGATTATAAAATTGAAAAGTCACATGGAACATGTGCGTTCATTGAATTTTGATAGCTATCAAGATCATATAGACTTCCCCTTTTTCGAAATGTTTATTAATCCAAATATATAATTATTCCGTTTGGGACTTTTCAATACCACTAATTTTTTATGCCTTTTCCTCTTCTAAATGATTTTCTAATTCTCCTTCTAGCACGGTCTAAAGAAAGTATTTTAAAGTGGTGCAAAGATCCCATCTGGACCGCCCGTTTTCTTTCCTTGATAAATATCGACCATGGCTTGCTCTTTGATACTTTCGAAATCGAATCCGCTTTTCTTGTTGTTTCTGTTCATCAGACTAATTTACATTTTTATATGATAAAATTAATTTTGTGACACAGTTCATTGGACATCCTTAATAATTGCTTTACTATTTAAACAAATCCAATCCCGGAATATTTGGCATACCATCTTTGGCAACAGCCGCCAATTCAGCTTCATTGATTTGAGTTGCTCTTTCAATGGCTTTATTAAGTGTCAATATGAGATAGTCTTCAAGCATTTCTTTGTCCTGCAATAATTCGTCAGCAACGGCAATTGATTTTATCGTTCGATTTGCAGTTAGGGATA
The DNA here is from genome assembly GCF_035577925.1 of Gelidibacter sp. GTDB lineage: Bacteria > Bacteroidota > Bacteroidia > Flavobacteriales > Flavobacteriaceae > Gelidibacter. Next base: position 760 of record NZ_DATJCY010000164.1, read on the forward strand.
CTTTTAATTTTCCGTCAGTGCTTTGTTCATCAATCAAAACATGATTCAATCGGTTTTTGGTTTCTTCAACTTTCCTTTGGGTTTCTTTGAGTTTGTTCATCATACCCATCATATCTCCAAACATATTTTTTAGATTTTATGTTAAGTCACAAAATTAAGAAAAGAAAAATTGAATTATATAAAATAAATCGAAGAGTATAGGTGGTTAAAAAGTCCTTAAATTTCACGCATGAAATGCTTGAAAAATTTGTTTTTATTTTGGATGTCAGTTTGTTTGCCACACAGAATACAATTTGTATGAATTTTATTATAGATCTTAATTATCGAATAGTTTAATGGTGTTATTTGTGCATATTGTCGAGTTTATGGGACAAGGATAAATGTCATTATATAATTTAGTCTATATTCATCACTAAAATGTACTTCCCAATTGGTAGGATAGGTTTTGTAATCAAATAGAAAGTGTTTTATTAAATATGAAATTAAGTGTAATTATTCCTGTCTATAATGTTGAAAAATACGTTGCTAAATGTTTAGACAGTGTGCTCGACCAAGGTCTTGATGAAAACGAATATGAGATAATTGTAGTTAATGATGGAACTCCTGATGGGAGTATGGAAATTGTAGGAAAATATGCTAAAAAGCATAAGCATATTCACGTTATTAATAAAGAAAATGGAGGGCTTAGCAGTGCACGAAATTGTGGCATAGACCACGCTAAAGGGAAGTATATTTATTTTATAGATTCTGATGACTACCTAGTTTCCAACAGTTTGAATGTGCTAGTTGACACTTGTGAACGACACAACTTAAATGTTTTAACATTTTTATGCACAACATTTTCAACCTTACCCTCAGATGATATAGCATTTGAAGGGGATAGTTTTTTAAATGACAAAATGTTGTCGCCAGTAGTATCAGGTGAGGATTATGTAGCTTACTATGCTTATCGTAATGAAGCATGTTTATATATTACCAATAGAGAATACCTAAATAGTATTGGCCACAAGTTTCCTATTGGTCGATTTTTGGAAGATGCTGCTTTTACATTAGAAACTTTTTTGAAAGCAGAAAGAATAGCTCATCTTAAAATTGATGCATACCGTTATCGAATAACCCCAGGAAGTATACTAACGAAAAAAGAGCCCACTCATTATCTCAAACTCATTAGAGATATGCTAAATGCTGCTTTCATATTTGATCCTATTGTCAAACGTTTGGAAGGAAAATCAGCTAACTCTGATTGTATTTTACGCATTAAATCAAAACAACAATCTATCGTGTTTTTTTCTATGATACGTATGCTTTCTTCTACTATGAGCATCGAAGAAGTGAAACTTAGTTTGGAAAAAATGAAGAGTATCAAAGCATATCCTTTAGATTCATTTTTGGGAAAAGATTATAATAGGATTAACTACAAAATATTGGTTCCAATTTTCAATAATCAGCAGTTTTTTTATCTTTTATTTAGATTGGTTAATCCAATTTTAAAATTAAAAAATAGATTTTCAGAACGGAAGACATTTTTTTCTAAATAATTGGATATTAGCCAAGTAAATGTGTTTATAACGATATAATTGCGTTTTTTATTAATTTATGTAAAAAAATTTACTAAGACTAAACTTTCAATCATTTTGTTTATCTCCTTTGTTTTTTAAGGAGACCTATCTCTATTTAATATATTACTTTTGCAATCTGTATTAAAAAACATGTATGATGTCACGAAAGATTGAGCCCCCAAAAGCAAAAATTATTCCTAAAATTCTAAAAGCGCACAATGATGAACGTCAAGATGATTATTTCTGGCTAAATGATCGGGAAAGTCAGGATACACTCGATTATCTCAATGCCGAAAATGAATATTTTGATGCGGTGACTTCAAAGTATAAAGATTTTGAAAATTCACTTTTCGAAGAAATGAAAGCCCGCATCAAGGAAGACGATGAGTCGGTTCCTTATAAATATAATGGTTATTGGTATCTTGTTAAATTTGAAACAGGAAAAGATTATCCTATTTATTTCAGAAAAAAAGACACGCTTGAAAATCCCGAAGAGTTGTTGTTTGACTGCAATGAGATGGCTAAAGGTCATGACTATTTTAAATTGACTGGCTTAAATGTAAGTCCAGACAACAGCATGATTGCCTTTGGAATTGATACTGTTGGACGGCGCAATTACACGTTGCAAATTAAGAGTTTAATTGATGACAAAGTTTTTTTAGATAGTATCGAAAATACTACAGGATCTGCCACTTGGGCAAACGACAATAAAACGTTGTTCTATACTGTAAAAGATGAACAAACCCTGCGTTCCGACAAAGTTTTTAAGCATAAATTGGGAAGTGCTTCAACTGAAGATAGTTTGGTTTTTCACGAAGATGATGAAACTTTTGGCGTAGCTGTTTACAAATCGAAGTCTAAAAAATATTTGATTATCGCCTGTTATAGCACGTTAACCAACGAATATTATATCTTGAATGCTGATACGCCAGATGAGGAGTTTTTGGTCTTTCAAGAGCGTATTAGAGGTTTGGAATATAGTATTTCACATTATGATGATCAGTTTTATATTGTTACAAATGCCGATGATGCCCTCAATTTTAAGTTGATGAAAACATTTGAGCACCAGACAACCATGGAGCATTGGACCGATGTCATTCCGCATAGAGAAGATGTATTGCTTGAAGATATCGACATTTTTAAGGATTTTTTGGTGATCAGTGAACGTACCAACGGACTTAATCAAATCCGGATTAAAAGATGGGATGGGAGCGAAGATTATTATTTGCCTTTTGATAATGAAACCTATACGGCTTACACGTCCATTAATGTCGATTTTGATACAGATATATTGCGCTATGGTTATAATTCTATGACCACACCGTCATCGACCATCGATTTTAATATGGTTACAAAAGAAAAAACCATCTTAAAAGAACAAGAGGTTTTAGATCCTAGTTTTGATAAAGACAATTATATATCCGAACGACTTTGGGCAACAGCAACTGACGGAACTAAAGTGCCACTTTCTATGGTTTATAAAAAGGGAATTACCAAAAATGGTTCAAATCCAGTGCTTTTATATGCTTATGGTTCATACGGACATACGATTGATCCGTACTTTTCAAGTATTCGTTTAAGTTTATTGGATCGTGGATTTATTTATGCCATTGCTCATGTTAGAGGGGGTGAATATTTGGGACGTATGTGGTATGAAAATGGAAAATTGCTCCAAAAGAAAAATACGTTTACAGATTTTATAGCTTGTTCTAAATTTTTGATTTCAGAAAATTATACGTCTCCAAAACATTTATATGCTTTGGGTGGAAGTGCTGGAGGATTGTTGATCGGTGCAGTTATTAACGAAGCCCCAGAGTTGTATCATGGAGTTATCGCTGCGGTTCCTTTTGTAGATGTATTGACTACCATGCTAGATGATTCGATACCTTTGACCACGGGGGAATATGACGAATGGGGAAATCCAAACGACAAAACATATTATGATTACATGAAATCCTATTCGCCTTATGATAATGTCAAAAAACAAGATTACCCACATATTTTGATTACCACAGGATTGCACGATTCGCAAGTTCAATATTGGGAACCAGCAAAATGGACGGCTAAATTGCGCGCGACTAAAACCGATACCAATAAATTGCTTTTAAAAACAAATATGAAAGCTGGTCATGGGGGAGCATCCGGTAGGTTTGAAGCCTTAAAAGAAGACGCCGAAGAGTATGCATTTTTGTTAGACTTAGAGAATATTTATGTCTAATTAAAAAAAATCTCGTACTTTTGCCCAGTTTGAGATTACATTTTTATAAATTGTAATCGTAAATAGTATTTATGAAATCACAGGTTTTATAATGTATAAATAATCAATTACGTTTTAAATTTGCGATCCATACGTTCTATTGAAAAGAATAATAAACACGTATGAAAGAAAACATTCAAGTATTTGATAATGTATTGGAACTAATAGGCAATACCCCTCTTATCAAATTGAACAAGATGACGGCTCATTGTGACGGTAATTTTTATGCCAAAGTCGAGGCCTTCAATCCAGGTCACTCATCCAAAGACCGAATTGCATTACACATTATTGAAGAAGCGGAAAGACAAGGCTTATTATCTCCAGGCGACACCATTATTGAAACGACCTCTGGCAATACAGGGTTTAGCATTGCTATGGTAAGCATTATTAAAGGTTATAAGTGTATTCTTGCTGTAAGCTCAAAGTCTTCGGCTGATAAAATTGACATGCTAAAAGCCATGGGTGCGCAGGTATATGTTTGCCCTGCACATGTAAGTGCCGATGATCCTAGATCATATTATGAAGTTGCAAAGCGTCTGCATGAAGAAACAAAAGGTTCCATTTATATCAATCAATATTTTAATCAATTAAATATTGATGCACATTACTATTCTACAGGACCTGAAATTTGGAATCAAACCAAAGGCAAGATCACCCATTTGGTAGCTTGTAGCGGTACAGGAGGAACGATTTCTGGAACGGCAAAATATCTGAAAGAACAAAATCCAAACGTCAAGATCATTGGTGTAGATGCCTATGGTTCGGTTTTAAAAAAATATCATGAAACCCGTGAGTTCGATAAAGATGAAATCTACCCATACCGTATTGAAGGTTTAGGAAAAAACTTGATCCCTGCAGCCACCGATTTTGATGTGATAGATATGTTCGTAAAAGTTACCGATGAAGAAAGTGCACATACCGCTCGTGAAATTTCGCGAGTAGAAGGACTATTTGTTGGTTATACCAGTGGTGCAGCAATGCAAGCCATCAAACAATTGAATGAAGCCGGCGAATTTAAGCCAGGCGATAACGTAGTTGTCATCTTTCCAGACCATGGATCTCGCTACATGAGTAAAGTTTATAGTGATAAGTGGATGGAAGACCAGGGCTTTTTTGATAGTGAAAAGTCATCGACTCTAGAGACAATTCAGTACATTAAATAAATGAATTACAATACTATAATCCTATAACATAAAACAATGTTGTGGGATTTTTTATGGACAAAATCTTATAAACATCAGTTTATAACTAAATTATGCAATGAGCAGATATTTAGTTAATTTTGCCCAAACTAATTAAGCTAATTTGAAGATGATAGCGCATGGCATTTGAACCAAAATTAAGGTTGAATGAAATGGCGGTTTACGTCGAAAAACATTAAGATTACATGAAAGACTTATTTGACAGAATTTACAGAGATAAAGGACCTCTTGGTAAATGGGCTTCACAAGCTGAAGGTTATTTTGTATTTCCTAAACTGGAAGGTCAAATCTCTAACCGCATGAAATTTCGCGGGCAGGACGTTATTACTTGGAGTATCAATGATTACTTAGGATTGGCAAATCATCCTGAAGTCAGAAAAGTTGATGCCCAAGCAGCGGCCGATTATGGTTCGGCATACCCAATGGGTGCTCGAATGATGTCCGGTCATACTGATATGCACGAGTTGTTGCAAAAGGAATTAGCAGAATTTGTAAGTAAAGAAGCGGCCTACCTATTAAATTTTGGATATCAGGGTATGGTTTCAACCATCGATGCCTTGGTAGGTAAGGATGATATTATTGTGTATGATGTTGATGCCCACGCTTGTATTATTGACGGTGTTCGTTTACACATGGGAAAACGTTTTACCTACAAGCATAACGATGTTGAAAGTTTAGAGAAAAACCTAGAGCGTGCTACCAAAATGGCAGAACAAACAGGCGGAGGAATTTTAGTGATTTCTGAGGGTGTGTTTGGAATGCGTGGTGAACAAGGACGCTTAAAAGAAATTGTAGAACTTAAGAAAAAATTTAAGTTTAGATTTTTGGTTGATGATGCCCACGGTTTTGGAACCCTTGGAAAAACAGGTGCAGGAGCAGGTGAGGAGCAAGGCGTTCAAGACGGAATTGACGTGTATTTTGCCACATTTGCAAAATCAATAGCAAGTACTGGTGCTTTTATTGCAGCCGATCAGGAAGTTATCGATTATTTAAAGTACAACCTGCGTTCACAAATGTTTGCCAAGTCGTTACAAATGCAATTGGTAGTTGGTGCGCGCAAACGTTTGGAAATGCTAAAAACAATGCCAGAGCTGAAAGCTAAACTTTGGGAAAACACCAATGCGCTACAATCTGGACTTAAAGAGCGTGGTTTTGATATTGGTACCACTCAAAGTTGTGTGACGCCAGTATATCTAAAAGGAAGTATCCCGGAAGCTATGGCTTTGGTAAAAGATTTGCGTGAAAACCACGGAATTTTCTGCTCTATCGTAGTTTATCCAGTAATTCCGAAAGGATTGATTTTATTAAGAATGATTCCAACAGCTACGCATGATCTGCAAGATATCCATGAAACCTTAGATGCGTTTGATGCAATTAGAACACGTTTAGAAAACGGAACCTATAAAAGATTGTCGGCATCCGTTGCGGCAGCCATGGGAGAGTAATACCCCAAAA
>NZ_DATJCY010000165.1:0-1796 GCF_035577925.1 Gelidibacter sp.
AGTCTTGGCCATAATCTTGGTCTTGCCCATGATTTTGTTCCTGGTTTAAATTTTGTCCTGGCTTCGTTTGCTTTTGCTCCTGATTTTGTTCCTGTGATTGTTCTTGTTTCCTTTCCTGTTCAAACTCTCTGGCTCTCTCTGGCAACTCTTTAACGCTTTCCACACTTCCGTTTTTCATAGTATTTTGATACTCGAATGATTCTTTAAAATCTCTCGAATGATTAAAACCTTTATCAAATGTATTTTCACTATTCTTGAAAAATTCTGTTCTATCAAAACCACCTTTAACTGCTCCTTTTCTTGTTCCTCTGTGGTTGGTCTGTGGAGATAGCTTTATTTTATTATTAAGGTCTTTTCTACTTACAATAATATGAGCGTGCATCTGCTCGCCTGTCTTTGTTCCTCGTGTGTGATGTATCTTCCCATAATACATTAAATCTTTTGCTTGTAAATCCTTTCCAAAGTTTTCAGCATATCGCTCCATTACTCCCTCGTTAATGTACTGTTTAAAATTTGCGCTTCTCTCTTGGGGAGTTCTACCCATTGATTTAATTTCTTTCTCGCTTGGACTAACAGTTATAACAAAAAATTTGCTGTCTTTTCTTCCTAGTTTAGCTTTGTTGTTGTCTATCTTATAAGTCGCTTCCCTTACAGATACTCGATCTTTATCATGCGTGAAAAACTGCTCTCTTTCTTGTCCGTTATTTATCCTGTCTAATTCTTCATGCTCTAAATAATTAGTTACTGCTATACAGCTTCCTGTATTTGCATACGTTCCACCCCCTCCACCTTGTATTTTTATATTCATAGTTTACTTAAATAATTTATTCAACAATCCGCTTTTGTTCTTTTCATCCATGTGCTGTGCTAACATTTGAATAGCTTTTTTCAATTCCTCTTGTTTCTCCTCTCTGTCTTTCTGCTGTTGTGTCATCATGAGTTTGTGTTGTTGTGCTTCTGATTCTACTTTTTTATTTATCTCTTTTGATTTCTCGTCAATCCTTTTATATATCATTGTTTGGTTGCCAACCATTGAGCCATTAATTTTATCTCTTCTTTGTTTTTCCTCTGCAAAATCTAACACTAAAGGTTTTATAAATTCCTGTTCCTGTTTCTTGAAGAATGCAAAGAAATGGTCTAATCTTTTTATTACTTTTTCAATTTCTGATTTTGGACTTTCATGTGATTTTGGATTAATTCCTTCTCTCTCAAAATAGGATAGAGAAAGAGTAATAAATTCCTTTTTTGATATATCATTAGCACGACAAAAACGTGTGAGTTTTTCGTTATCTCCCTGTGTTATTGTTACCGTAGTGTATTTGTTTTCTTTCATGTATTTGTATTATTAAATATATAAAACAATAGAACTTAGCTTTGATACAAAGGTAGTTATATCTTTTTATATTGCAATTTATATTATAAAAATAATTTATTATTTTTTAAACCCCTTATTTATAAGGGGTTAAGCTTCGCAGAACAAGAAGAACAAGGCTCTGCCTCGTTCCCTCTTGCTTTTTCTTTTTCCGTTTCTCTCCAAATGAAAAACGCTCCAAGCACAACGATAGTTGGGTTTGATCCAGAGTGTTTAAATTTGGGAGATCGGGGAAAGAAAACTATTGGAATTTCTAAGCAATCAGGTAAAGGATAATTTACCGCAATCGCTTATATCATTTTTTTTTTTGATTTTTCATTTTTTATTTATCGCATGAAAAACTATCTTCTGTTTCTTTGTTTTTTGCAAGCAGCACAAGGAAAGAATAAACAGAATAAACAAGGATTGTTTTTTTAAATACTCT
>NZ_DATJCY010000166.1:0-6746 GCF_035577925.1 Gelidibacter sp.
AAATAATCACCTTCATCCAAGGCTTCAATATGATTGATGCTCGTTTCAATAGAAACCGCATAGTTACCATGTGTATTGGCTGCAAAACCAAAAGCTGTATCGGCCAACGCATAACTGATACCACCATGCGCTTTCCCCATACTGTTGAGCATTTCTTTACGAACGGTCATCGCCACTTTGCAACGGCCTATTTCAGATTCTAAAATCTCAATACCAAGCCAAGTGCTGTATGGATCTTGACTTAGCATTTTGTGTGGGATATTTTCTCCGTTTATGGGCATTAGGGATTTGGTATTAGGCATTAGGAAATTGGCATTAGGAATTAGTATTTCTTTCTAAAATCTTCTTTCTTAATGAAGACATCATTTTTGTTAATTCTGATATCAACCTTCTATTTTCTTCATCTTCTTGGAAATCAATATAGTGTCTTCGTCTGGCTTTTGTACTACAGCTAACGCACTCATTTGCGCTATAAATAGCATAATTTATATGCTTAACAAATTGTGCATCAGAACCAGGATAATCTTCTGCAATATTTAATGCAATCGAATCAGCCGCCCCCCTAAACTGTGAGGATAATGCATACAATTCATATGAAGGGAATTTTTTCACGATCGCATCCACAACTTCTCCAAAGTCCATCGCTTTTTGATACACTTGCAAATCCTCAAACTTAAAATGATAGTTACTGTTCATACTCATCCTAAATTCCTAATACCTAATTCCATACATTTCTAATCAAAGAATGTCACACCTTCATTATTCATCCTCCGCAACAACGGACTGCACCGGTACCGATCCTCATGATATTCATTATACAATTCATCTATTTTGGTAACACACCAATTGATGCCTTTTTCATTGGCCCAAGCCAATAAGCCTTTCGGGTAATTGACGCCTTTGGTCATGGCATTATCAATATCTTCTGCAGAAGCTATATTCATAAACAACGCATCGGCGGCTTCATTGATGAGCATCACCAGAACACGATCGAAAATTTGTTGCGCCAATTTCTCATCGTATAAGTTATTGGTTCCATTCGGAATGACCATTGCTCCGTTCTCATCATAATTATAATAGCCTCTTCCTGATTTTCTTCCTAAATAACCAGCTTCAACAAGTCGCTTTTGTGTAAACGAAGGTTTATATCTCGGATCGAAATAAAATGCTGTGAACACGGTTTCGGTAACGGTATAATTGACGTCATTTCCTATAAAATCCATTAATTCAAAAGGTCCCATTCTAAAACTACCGAAATTTTTCATTGCAAAATCAATCGTTGCAAAGTCAGCAATACCTTCTTCATAAATTCGCAACGCCTCACCATAAAATGGCCTTGCCACACGATTGACGATAAACCCAGGAGTATCTTTAGCAACAGCGACTACTTTTTTCCAATCGGAAATGGTTTTTATGGATAGCTCCAAAACTTCTTTCGAGGTCTGAATGGCGGGAATAACTTCAACCAATCGCATTAATGGCGCTGGATTGAAAAAATGGATTCCAATGCAACGCTCTGGTTTCTTTAAAGACGCCGCAATTGAAGCGATCGACAAACTTGAGGTGTTTGATGCGATGATACAATCTTCTGAAACACACATTTCCAATTCCGAAAAAACCTTACGTTTAATATCCAAATTTTCAACAATTGCCTCGATAATTAGATCAGAATTGGATAAATCCTTTAAACTATTGACGTAGGAAATATTATTTTGAATGCGGGATTTTTCCGTCGCATCAATTTTCCCTTTCTCCACCAATCGTGACAAAATTTTCTCCAATGCGATTTCGGCTTTTTCCAAAGCAGATCGATTTGTATCGTATAACTTAACAGTACAACCCGAAGTTGCGGCCACTTGTGCAATGCCACTTCCCATGGTTCCTGAACCGATGATTCCAAAATTTTTAATCATGAATATCGAATTTAGAATATTGAATATCGAAGTTTGATTTTGTTAACTTATGCATACTTTTATATTTTATTTTTACTTTGGGAAGTTCGAATACTAGAAACAAAAATCGCAATCAGCTCATTATTCTCCTTCATTAAGACATCCAATCGTTCTATGTTTTTAATTAAATTAGCTCCTTTCTGAATTTTAAGATTTACAAATGACTCACGTAATTCCTTCAAACACAATTTCATTTTATGTAAAAAATCTCTAGCAGATTCAGCACTCTGCGCCTCTCCATAATTCAATGCTGCCGAGGTTGCAGAACGAATTAATTGCTTCGACAAGTGTTGTGAAGCAAAGCTTCCATCAATTTTTCCGCAAATTAAAATAACGTCCACAGCGAACTGAATCAAACGCTCTTCCAAATCGTATTTATAATTTCCCATTTAAAAACTTCATTATTCGTTATTTATCCGTTCGATATTCGATATTTAGCTTCCTTTAAACTCCGGTTTTCTTTTCTCTACAAATGCCGTAACACCTTCGGCATAATCTTCGGTTTGGGCAGCTTCAATTTGCAGTTTTGATTCTAATGCCAATTGTGCTTCCAAATCATTGGTCATGGATTTATTGAACAATTCTTTGATCATTCCCAATGCTTTTGTGGGCATATTGGCGAGTTTTATGGCAAGGTCATTAACGTCAGATTCAAAACTTTCCAAAGGAAGTATTTTATAAATCATTCCTATTTTTTCAGCTTCTTCAGCAGAAACCTTATCGCCCAACATCGCCAATGCCAATGCTTTTTGAAATCCGATAAGTCGTGGCAAAAAGAACGTTCCACCACTATCAGGCACTAATCCGATGAGGCTAAATGCTTGGATAAAACTCACTTTTTCATGAGCCACAACAATATCGCAAGCCAAAGCAATATTGGCACCAGCTCCAGCGGCAACACCGTTAATAGCACCAATAATCGGTTTTTTAATAGAACGAATTCTTGTAATTATAGGATTATAATGTTCTTCAAGAATTTTCTTAAACCCAGGATTCAATTCGGCCGAAGTAACTTCTTTTAAATCTTGGCCGGCACAAAATGCTTTTCCATTTCCGGTCAAAACAATGGCGCGCACTTCATCGTTTTTCTCACAAACATCTAATGTATCCTGAAGCAGAAGTGCCATTTCACGATTAAAACTGTTAAAGACTTCCGGTCGATTAAGCGTAATGGTAGCGACGCCGTTTTTAATTTCTAATACTATTGAATTCATTTTTATAATTTTTTGATTGAAAATTAACGAATGTTGAATTACACATTTCTGAAATCAACAATCATCAATCTGCAATCATTGATACTTTTATTTCAAACATTTAAAATAATCAAATGGTTCGTGGCAATCATTACACTGAAATTGTGCCTTGCATGCTGTTGAACCAAACTGACTGACTAATCGTGTATTTGTTGAGCCACATTGCGGACATTTTACCAATCGTTTTCCGTGCAGTAAAACATCTTTATCCGCTTCAGCATTCAATGGTGCTGCGATGCCATAATTTTCCAAAGATTTTCGGCCTCTTGGCGTAATCCAATCCGTCGTCCATGCTGGCGACAAAATCAATTCCACTTCTGCTTTGTAACCCGCTTTTTTTAGTGCGGCTTTAATATCGTCACCTATGACATCCATTGCCGGGCAACCGCTATAAGTGGGCGTAATTTGAACTTTTACAATATCATTTTCGATAATTGCAGAACGCACGACACCCATATCCATGATGGATAATACAGGGATTTCCGGATCGGATACTGTTTCGAGAATCACAATCAGTTTTGGGTCGATATGTGGTGCTGTTATAATCATAATTTATTTAAGATTGAAGTTTTACAATTTGCTCTACTTCTCTTAATAGTTATCGGGATTGGTCTTCAAAATTCTTATTTCATTATTTTATCATGAGATTCCTGCCTTCGCAGGAATTTTACCATTCCATATTGGGATATGTGCGTTGCATATATTGCAATTCTGCCAAAATATAACCCATATGCTCGGTATGAATGCCTTTTTTTCCTCCTTTTTGAAAATATTTTGATTCTGGAACAGCTAATGTAGCTTCTTCCAAAATATCATTTACTTTTGAATAATAGTGTTCTTTTAATGTGGTGACATCTACCCCAATTCCATCCATAACCATTGCTTTATCCGCTTCGGTTTGATGGAATAATTCATCGGTATAGGTCCATAAATCGTTAATTGCTGTTTGCATTCGGTTATGACTTTCTTCGGTGCCATCACCTAATCGTTTAATCCAATCTGACGAAAAACGTTGATGATAACGCACTTCTTTAACCGATTTTGAAGCAATGGCTGCCAATGTCAAATCCTTACTTTTTTCTAATTCGGTCAAAAACAAAAGGTGGTAAACATCAAATAAAAAATGTCGTGCCATCGTGTAGGCAAAATCGGTATTGGGTTGTTCTACCAACAAGACATTGACATATTCGCGCTCTTTACGAAGCATGGCAATATCATCTTCCGTACGCCCATCGTTTGCAAGTTTAGCGGCATATTGATAATAACTGCGCACTTGCCCAAATAAATCCAATGAAATGTTAGTACAGGCAATATCGGTTTCTAAACTTGGTCCGTGACCGCAGAGTTCGCCCATGCGCTGACCGAGGATTAAGCTGTTGTCGGCGATGCCGAGGATGTATTGATAGAGATTGGTGTTCATTTGTTATTAAATTGAAGTTGAAATCGAACTTGAATTTGAAACGACTCAACTAATAGTTTTTCAATTGAAATCGAATTTGAACTTAACGGCTTCAATTTATTCTTTTATCCTTTTTATTAAACTCTGGTTTTAAGTTCAATCTTAAATTTCCTATTTAATATTTTTAATTCTTGTTATTATAATTCTAATAAGTTGATCATTTTCATCTTTTTATGATGTCAATCTATCTTCAGAAAACAATTTTGCTTTCGTCTGAATATTAAGATTTCGATGAGATTCTCTTAAGTCTTTAAGACATACTCTCAGTTTATTAATTTTGTCCTTATCAGTTCCTGCACCTAAAACCTCACCATAATTCAAAGCTGACGAACACGAAGAACGTATTAACTGTTTTGCCAAATAATCTCCTGCATACGACATTGGTTTTTTGTCCTAAAGCAAAATTATTTCTGCTGCAAAATCCTCTAAACGTCCACTCAAATCAAATTTATTTTCAATCATGTTTTCAACTTCAAATTCACATCTACATGTATTTCACTTCATCAGGCAATTCATAAAACGTAGGATGACGATACACTTTATCTTTTGCTGGCTCAAATAGTTCGCCATTGTGCTCCGGATTTGAAGCTGTGATATTTCTAGATTCTACGACCCAAATACTAACGCCTTCATTTCGTCTGGTATAAACATCTCGTGCATTTTCTAATGCCATTTCGGCATCTGCAGCGTGCAAACTTCCAAAATGACGATGTTCCAATCCGTTTTTACTTCTGACGAAGACTTCCCAAAGTGGCCAATTTTTTTTCATAATCTCTGTTTTTTGACTTCGGACCGCTACGCTAAATGACTCAAGACATAGGACTCAATAGTGTCATATGTCTTAAATCGTCAAGTCTTAAGTCGCATTTTAAACTGCTTCTTTTTCTTTTCTGTTTTCTTTCTTCTCGGCATGAGCCATCGCGGCATCACGTACCCATTCACCACGTTCCCAAGCATCAACTCGTGCTTTCATGCGCTCTTTGTTCATTGGCCCATGACCTTTTACGACTTGCCAAAACTCATCCCAATCAATTTCTCCAAAATCATAACTGCCACGTTCTTCATTCCATTTTAGATCAGGATCAGGAATGGTCAATCCGATTAAATCGGCTTGTGGCACGGTTTGATCAATAAATTGTTGACGCAATTCGTCATTGGATTTTCGTTTCAATTTCCATTTCATGGATTGCTCGGTGTGCACCGATTCGGCATCTGTTGGACCCAACATCATCAAACTTGGCCACCACCAACGGTTTAAGGCATCTTGCGCCATTTCCTTTTGCTCAGGAGTACCACTGGTCAATTTGATCATGATTTCATAACCTTGACGTTGATGAAAACTTTCTTCCTTACAGACGCGCACCATCGCCCTGGCATAGGGCCCATAAGAGGTGTTGCACAAAGGCACTTGGTTGATAATGGCAGCACCATCAACCAGCCAGCCAATGGCACCCATATCGGCCCAAGTAATGGTTGGATAATTGAAAATACTGGAATATTTTGCTTTTCCTGAATGCAGTTGCTCGTACAGCTCATCACGCGAAATCCCTAAGGTTTCTGTGGCGGAATACAAATACAATCCATGGCCGGCTTCGTCTTGAACTTTTGCCAACAAGGCCACTTTACGTCTTAAGGATGGTGCTCTTGTAATCCAATTACCTTCCGGAAGCATGCCCACAATTTCGGAATGTGCGTGTTGCGACATCTGACGGATATGCGTTTGTCGGTATTTTTCTGGCATCCAATCTTTAGGTTCGATTTTTTCGTCTCTTGCGATACGCTCTTCGAACTGCTTTTCTAAATTTAATATTTGTTCTTCACTCATTTTATTGATTATTAGTGAATAATTATTCTTTTCAAACCTACAAGGTTTTGAAACTTAGCGCAGCGATCTCACCCAACGAAGCAGGTAAACCTTGCAGGTTATGTCATTTACACATCAAAATCGACCACAACTTTATTGCTTGTTGGAACGGCTTGACAACTCAACACAAAATGCTGCTCAACTTCCTTATCGGCAAGCGCATAATTCTTTTTCATTTTTACCGAGCCTTCTAGAACTTGACATTTACAGGTACTACA
>NZ_DATJCY010000167.1:0-17217 GCF_035577925.1 Gelidibacter sp.
AACAAAACCCATGGCGCGTCAAAAATTGAAATCAAACCTCAGGTTGATAAATACACGATTAACGGCAAAGATATTATCATTTTGGCCGAAGGGCGTTTGGTCAACTTAGGCTGTGCTACAGGCCATCCAAGTTTTGTGATGAGCAACTCGTTTACCAATCAAACTTTGGCTCAAATTGAATTATGGACCAACAGAGATGCTTATAAAAACGAAGTGTATATGTTGCCAAAACATTTGGATGAAAAAGTAGCATTTTTGCACTTGGCTAAAATTGGGGTGGAACTGACCGAACTCAAACCAGATCAAGCTGAATATATTGGCGTTGCTGTTGAAGGGCCATATAAACCGGAATATTATAGATATTAAACCAATTCCTGCGAAGGCAGGAATCTGTTAGATTTAGCATAGCTAATCTCAAAACTTAAACGGGCTGCTTTTAAAAAAGGCAGCCTCTTTTATTTAAAACATTAGTCTGTGAAAATGAAATAATATGTGAACTGAATTGATAGATTTTTATTTTCGGCAATAAATTTAACATCTTATTTTTTCTCTATATAATTAACCAATGAATCTATAGAAGAATTTACTCCAATATAAAATTGTTCGTTTTTAAAATTCGGACTTAAAGTCGTTTCAATTATTGATTTACAGAGGCTATCATTAATTTTAGAGGCTAAACTTTCAGAATAAGCAATACCAATTTCTCTATATAACTTACTGAATTTCAATGTTACTACTTTATCCAAATCATGTTTCGACTTAAATATGTTATTGGTAATCATCGTATTTTCTCTAAAATCTTGATTATTTCCTTTTCCATCTGATACGACTATGAAAGTGACATTCAAGTTTTTATTTATTTCCGATAGCCTTTCATATAATTCAAGAGATTCGTTTTCAGTAAAAAAATCTTCAAAATCATACACATATTTAAGATCATGAGGTTTATCTAAATAATTATATCTATTGACTTCTTCACTAAATACAACAGCTGTTGAGCTTTTATTTGATTTATCATAATTTTGACATGAATTTATCATCGTTAGAATTGCAATGACAATAAATGTTTTTATGATTTTATCAAAGTCAATATTCCCCATTAATATCTTAATTAGACGCTAAGTTTCTAAGTCGAATGTAACTATTATTTTCTGTGCAAAAAAAAATGATTTTCAAAAACAGTCATACCAATTTATTTGTGAAAAATTGTTTTGTACATTGTATTATTAACGTTTTGGATATCCAACTGTTATCTCTCTGTTCTCTTAAACAAAAGTCCTTTCTTCTGTTTTCTATTCAAATCACCACTCCCATTCTCTATTCTTTAATTTGCCAAAACGT
Organism: Gelidibacter sp.; assembly: GCF_035577925.1. Lineage (GTDB taxonomy): Bacteria > Bacteroidota > Bacteroidia > Flavobacteriales > Flavobacteriaceae > Gelidibacter. Next base: position 1,342 of record NZ_DATJCY010000167.1, read on the forward strand.
AAAAAGAAATGTAATTTCCACGCTTAATATGTTTTCACTTTTAATTGTATGCCATGAACTCTTTTACAAAGCATTTTACCCTCACCAATAAGCTTTTAAATCCAACTCATACTTCCTTTTTAAAGAAGTTATTTTTAAGAGCTTTTGCCGCAAGCAGCTTACTTGTTGCAACAAATGCCACTGCACAAAAACAACCTTTAAATCATGATGTTTATGACGACTGGCAAAGTTTTGGATCCGTAAATATCAGTCCGAATGGCAAGTGGAGCATTTATAACGTAAATCCACAAGAAGGCGATTCGTGGCTTTATATTCAGGCAACGCAACAACAAACGCCAAAGCAAAAAATACACCGAGCAGAAAAAGCTAGCATTACCGCTAACTCCAAGCATATTGTCTTTTCGATTAAACCTTTTTATAAGGAAATCAAACAAAACAGAGTTCAGAAAAACAAAAAAGACGACAAAAATAAAGAAGAAAAGAAACTAACAAAAGACACTTTGGGGATTTACAATCTAGCCAATCATCAGCTGATTAAAATCCCGGAAGTGCTCAACTTTAAGCTTCCTGAAAAAAACGGAGACTATGTAGCTTACCTCCGCGAAGTAGAAAAGGAATCAAAAGACACTATTAAATCCAAGAAAAAAGAAACCTTCAAAAAACTTGTTCTCAGGGATTTAAAAAACGATAAAGAAGTAAGCTTTGACAATGCAGAGCATTACATTTTTAGTGAAAATGGAGATTATCTCGCTTACACCATAAAAAACGAGAAAAAGAAAAACGAGAAAAAAGAAGAAAAAACCACCGAAAATGAGACCGCAGAAGTAGAAAAATTAGAAGCTGTTTCGAATGAAAAAGAAGGCGTTTATCTTGTGCGCACCAAAGATATGCAAGAAATAGCTATAACAGACAAAGACGGGGTTTATAGCAAATTAAAATTTAACAAAAACTCTAATTTACTGGCATTTATTGCTACTCACGATAAAGAAAAAGAGGAAATCAAGAAGTATTCTGTCAACTTATTTAAAACAGACAACCAAGAGCTACTCCGTTTTGATAATGACTTAAATGGCATTCCAACCGATTGGGTAATCTCTGAAAACTATACGCCTGAATTTAGCGAAAATAGTAAAAGCTTGTATTTAGGCATCGCACCAAAAAAAGAAGCTAAAGACACTACCTTTATTGAGGAAGACCACGCCATACTGGATATTTGGCACTATAAAGATGAGTATCTACAAACTCAGCAATTAGTAAATTTAAAACGTGAGTTGGAAAAGTCATATCTATCTGTAGTGCATTTAGACCATCCTAACCGTTTAATCCCTTTACAGGATGAGAAAATGAATTATGTACGTTTGGTAAACGAAGGCAATGCCGATTTTGTGTTTGGAATGTCTGATTACGGAAATCGAATAGAAAAACAATGGCAGAGTTCTGGAATGAGTTCGTATTACACAATCGACACAAAGACAGGAAGCAAAAAAGAGGTTTTAAAAAATTTACGCGGTAATGTTTCTATCTCGCCAGAAGGTAAAAACTTGGTGTTTTTTGATAGAGAATCTTCTAATTGGTACACTTATGATATCGCTTCGGGGAATGTCACGCACCTTAATAAAGATATCAATGTGTCTTTTGCAAATGAACAGCACGATTCGCCAGATTTGGCTTCTCCATATTCTTTAATAGGTTGGACTAAAGACGATGCATCGGTTTGGATAAAAGATCGCTATGATATTTGGGAATTTGATTTGAAAACCAACCATGCTCCAAAAAATATGACACATGCTTACGGAAGAGAAAATAAAATAAGTTTCAATTATTTAAAATTAGATAAAGAAGCAAGACATATCGATACCGATAAAAAAATGATCTTGACTGCATTTCAGGAAAACGATAAGCAAAGCGGTTTTTATGAATTGTATAGCAAACAAAACCGAAAACCTAAAAAGCTATCCATGGAAGCTATGAGCGGACATAGATCATTGATAAAAGCAGAGGAATCCGAAGATTATCTTTTTACGCATCAATCGTTTATCATCCCTCCTACCTTGGTGAGCACTAAAAACTTAAAGAATTTTACTGCGTTACATCAAACCAATCCGCAACAAAAAGATTACAATTGGGGCACGGTAGAATTGATTCACTATACGGCTCAAAACGGAAAACCTGCAACGGGAATGCTTTATAAACCCGAAGATTTTGATGCAAATAAAAAATATCCATTATTATCTTATTTCTATGAACGCCGAAGTGATGATCTGCATGGCTATGAAGCGCCAGCACCAACGCCATCGCGATTAAACATCACTTATTTTGTGAGTAATGGCTACTTGGTATTTGTTCCGGATATCGAATATACCGAAGGATATCCTGGCCGTTCGGCAGAAGAATATGTAGATGCTGGCATTGACTATCTAAAAACTTTCGACTTCGTAAATGGAGATAAAATCGGGATTCAAGGACAAAGTTGGGGAGGTTATCAAGTTGCACATTTAATTACACGCTCTAATCGCTATGCTGCTGCTTGGGCAGGAGCACCAGTTGTTAATATGACCTCAGCCTATGGCGGAATCCGATGGAGTACAGGAATGAATAGGCAATTTCAATATGAGAACACACAAAGTAGAATTGGTAAAAACCTTTGGGATGGTTACGACTTATATATCGAAAACTCACCTTTATTCCATTTGGAAAACGTAAATACTCCTGTGGCTATCATGCATAATGATAAAGACGGCGCCGTACCATGGTATCAAGGCATCGAGATGTTTACTGCGCTTCGTAGATTAGGGAAACCTGTGTGGATGCTGAATTATAACAACGACGAACACAACCTGATAAAACGACAAAACAGAAAAGACATCCAACGTAGAGAGCAACAATTCTTTGATCATTATTTAAAAGATGCACCGGCACCAGCATGGATGGTACACGGAATTCCTGCTACCCAAAAGGGGAAAACTTGGGGTTTTGAACTTGTAGACGAAACACCTTAATAGTTCTTAGATAAGTTAGATTTATAAAAAGAGGCTGTCCAATTTTTCGGATAACCTCTTTTTTTTATTGATTTTTATTGTTCTCTAATGAAAAACATATTCAAATATTTGATTTTCAAATGGTATGTTGGATTTTATGGTAAATATTGAATTACTTCAATTTTTAGATTTTCTCTTTTAAAAAATAGTCTTTTATTTTTATTATCTCCACTTTTTTCAATCTAGTCTGAATTTTTAGTAATTTTAAAATGACATGACTTACGAAGAACCCAATATTATCGTTCCAAGATTCAATGAAGCTTCTGGTTTTTATACGACTAAGAAGCGTTCAAAAATAATGGGTAAAATTCGCTCCAAAAACACCAAGCCCGAACTTCTGTTCCGAAAAGCGTTATGGGAAAAGCACATTCGTTACAGGATTGACAATAAGAAACTACCCGGAAAACCCGATGTTTCCATTAAGAAATATAAACTTGCCATTTTTATTGATGGCGAATTTTGGCATGGTTATGATTGGGACAAGCGCAAACTAGAGATAAAAAGCAATCGGCTGTTTTGGATTCCAAAAATTGAACGCAATATGCAACGCGACCGACAAGTGAACCAAATACTTTCTGAAATGGGCTACACGGTTTTTAGATTTTGGTCTAATGAAATTCTAAAAGATTTGGACACCTGTATTAATGACGTTTTGGAGTATATTGCTACAGGAGAAAACACCTAAACCTAACGAATCCATATAAAAAAAGCCCTCTCAAAAATTAAAAGGGCTTCATTATAAATCATCCGTTTGACTATTTCTTTTTCTTAACTTTCTTGCTCTTTTTAGCATCCGTTTTTGGACGTACTAAAGTCATTTCATCAATTAAATGTTTGGCGCCAGCATATTTGTCAATAATAAAAAGCACGTAGCGCATATCGACCATAATATTTCTACAAATTTCTGGATCGTAATAAATATCGCTCATCGTACCTTCCCAAACGCGGTCAAAGTTTAAACCTACCAAGTTGCCATAGGCATCAATTGCCGGACTTCCTGAATTTCCACCTGTAGTATGATTGGTGCCTAAAAAACAAACTGGCACTTTGCCCGTAGCATCAGTGTATTGTCCATAATCCTTTTGTGCATACAATTGCTGTAATTTTTCGGGAACATCAAACTCATAATCTCCTGGAATGTACTTTTCAATCACGCCATCCAAATAGGTCAAAGGCTCATAATACACAGCATCTCTTGGCGCATAACCTTTCACTTTTCCGTAAGTAACGCGCAACGTACCATTGGCATCAGGAAAATAACGCTGCTCCCGAAGCACTTCCATCAAAGCCGTCATGTATTGCTGTTCAAGGTTGTTGATCTGCGGATTCAACTCTTGAAAACGAGGTTCGATATTGGTGTAAAAATCAATAATAAATGGTTTTATATATTGATAAGCAGCATCGTTATTCAACTTCTCAAGAACTTCTGTCGAATTGCCTTCCAATACTTTTAAGGCACTTTCCAGACTGGTAAATGCGGTTTTATCATAAATTGAACTATCAACATTATCAGTGTAAAATGGCATCACCGCTTCAAAAACTTCCTTATCTACCTTCGCATTATAGTCTTTATAAACACCTTTCATACGTCCAATATTGGCATCTCTTTGTTTTTCAAAAGCGGCTTCGCTATTGGCCGCTGCACCTTCTAATTGGGTAAGACCAAACAGCATTGGCGTCAATTCATTGGTTCTTAAAAAGACTTCCATAAAACTGGTGCGTTTTACGTTTACAGCTTCAATTTCTTTATAAAGCTGACCAACGTTGGACAATATATTTCCGTATTTTCCATCAAGACCTTTTGCTTTTAATTGTTTTGTAAACTCAGCTTCTTGGGCTTTTTTTATAGCAATGGCACCACTTTTTTCGATACCTAAGTTTTCGCCTTGCCATTTTTTCCAAGCATTGGCAATTCGGGCTTGTTTTGAAGCGTATTGAATCCTGATTTGTTTATCGGCTTTCATATACGCATCAATCACTTTTAAAGCTGCTTCTCTAATGGCAATGGCTTCAGGGTTTATTTTTTGAACGGTTTGCGCTATCGCATCGGCAGGCAAATATTCGTCGGTTGTTCCAGGAAACCCAAATACCATTGTAAAATCATTTTCGCTCACACCATCCAAGGATACCGGCAAATAATGTTTTGGTTTAAACGGCACATTATCTTTTGAATAAGCGGCCGGTCGGTTGTTTTTATCGGCATAAATTCTGAATAAAGCAAAGTCACCCGTATGCCTTGGCCAAACCCAGTTATCGGTATCACTACCAAATTTTCCAATACTCGATGGTGGTGCTCCAACCAATCGGATATCGGTATATCGCTCAGTCACAAACAAGAAATACTGGTTACCTTTATAAAACGCTTTGATCCGGGTATCTTGCCAAGGTTCTTTTTGAACTGCTTTTTCAATAGCTGTACTATTACTACCTCTTTTAGATTGTTTTGCTTTTTCGGTCATATCCTCAGTAATGCCTTCCAAAACTTGTTTGGTCACATCTTCTATTCGGACAATAAACTCAATATACAAGTTGTTGTTTGGTAATTCTTGATCCAAATTCATGGCCCAAAAGCCATCGGTCAAATAATCGTTTTCTAAAGAAGAATGCGATTGGATTTGTCCAAATCCACAGTGGTGATTGGTCAAAACCAAACCATTTGGTGAAATCACCTCCGAAGTACATCCGCCATTAAAGTGGCCGATGGCATCCTTTAAACTGGAATTGTTGACGTCATAAATATCCTTGGCCGAAAGTGTACTGCCCAGACTTTGCATTTCATCTTCGTTCATGCCCTGAAGCAACGACGGAATCCACATGCCGCCTTGTTGGGCAGAAACCTGGACGGTAATAAACAGAATTAAAATCCTAAAAAGTTTCATATATAAAATTGTTTTTTAAAAAAGTCCTCAAATATAAGGAAGCCCTAAACCAAATTAAACTTTTTACATTGGAATTGTCTTTGAAATCAGATAATAACTCTGAGAATTAAATCGGACTCTAACATTATAAAAAACATCACATTTATTTTTAATTTCAACATCATGATCAACTAAATTTGATTAGAAATGAAAGTATAATATGTTTATAGTATCTTCAATAAATTAAACACAAAAATCATGAATCACAAGTCAAAATTGCCCAACGTAGGCACTTCCATTTTTACGGTAATGAGTGCTTTGGCCAATGAACATAACGCCTTGAATTTATCGCAAGGATTCCCGAATTTCAAAAGTGACCAAACTTTGATTGACTTGGTTACCAATGCGATGAATTCCGGTTATAACCAATATGCGCCCATGGCAGGAAATTTAGAATTGCGCGTTGCCATCACCAATAAATTTGAAAAACTATATAATACCACTTATCATCCCGACTATGAAATAACCGTAACTGCTGGAGCTACACAAGCAATTTTCACTATTATTTCAACCTTTGTGAAACCTAACGACGAAGTCATTATATTCAATCCGGCATATGATTGTTATGGTCCAGCCATAGAACTCCATGGCGGAAAAACGATTTCCGTTCAACTGGAAGCGCCATTTTACAAGGTAGATTGGGAGGAAGTTTCACAGAAAATCACTTCCAAAACTAAAATGATCATCATCAATACGCCACATAATCCCAGCGGAACAATTTTTTCTAAAGACGATATGCTAAAGTTGGAAACTCTTTTAAAAGGTACCAACATCATTTTGTTGAGTGACGAAGTTTATGAACACATTATTTTTGATACTGAAAAACATCAAAGCGCTTGTTTATTTCCCGATTTAAAATCACGAAGTTTTATTGTGGCATCTTTTGGCAAAACCTTTCACAATACCGGATGGAAATTAGGCTATTGTTGCGCGCCAAAAGAACTGATGGACGAATTTAAAAAAGTGCATCAGTTTAATGTATTTTGCGTTAACCATCCCACGCAAAAAGGTTTGGCAGATTATTTACAAGAAGCCAACCATTATCTCGAACTTTCTGAATTTTATCAACGCAAACGCGATTTGTTTTTAAATCTTATCAAAGACTCGAGATTCAAATTCATTCCGGCACAAGGCACCTATTTTCAAGGTTTGGACTATTCTAATATTACGATGGAAAATGACGTGGATTTTGCAAAACATTTGACCATCGAGCATAAAATAGCCTCCATTCCGCTTTCAATATTTAACACTGGTAATTTAGATAAAAAAATCCTTCGATTTTGTTTTGCAAAAACCGATGAAACCTTAAAAGCTGCTGCTGAAATTTTAAATAAAGTTTAACAGCAAAACCCCATAAAACCACACAAATCTAAAGTTGTAAAATTTAATGTTCTTTAAAAATAATGTATTTTTGCAGTATGAACAATTAGGAAAATATAGCATAAAAACCAGCTATTTATTCCAAATAAAAACAAGAATATTATGAGAATCTGGATGATTTTATTTTTTTTAGCTTTAGGAATTACTGCCAACGCCCAAACTGTTGTCAAGGATGGAAAAGCTTATGAAGTTAAAGGCAAAGCTATTTTTCATGAAGGTGTGGACGTTACAGCCGACCTTTTATCTGATGAAAAAAACTACATTTTTAAAACCCACAAAGATTTTGTCAAAGAAGCTAAAAAAGTAGAAAAAGAGAAAAAGAATTTAGAGAAAGAAGCCAAAAAAGCAGAAAAAGAAAAGAAAAAAGCAGAGAAGGAACTAAAGAGAAAAAAGAAAGCTGTAGATAACCTCAACAAAAAAACAAGAAAACTTGATCAAAACCAAGATAAGTATAATAAGCTTAAAGCCCGAGGAGATTTATCGCCAAATGATGATGCCAAATGGATAAAAAAACTGAACGGCCTTAAAAATGATGTTGAAAAGGCAAGAAGAAAAGTTTAACTTTTATAATTATGTCGAACACCTTAAATATTGCGCTTTTACAAACCGATTTGACTTGGGAAAATCCTGAGAAAAACAGATTGCACTTTTCAGAAAAAATTGATGCGATTACGGCACAGGTAGATATTATTGTACTTCCTGAAATGTTTACTTCAGGATTTACGATGCATCCATCGTCAGTTGCTGAAACGATGGATGGCGAAACCATTTCATGGTTAAAAACAACTGCTGCCAAAAAACAATCGGCAATTACGGGAAGTTTAGTAATTAAGGAAAATGACAATTATTACAACCGCATGGTGTTTGTCCATCCCAACGGCATGGTAGAACATTATGACAAACGCCACACCTTCACTTTAGCGGGTGAGGACAAGATTTATACTTCTGGAAACAAAAAGATCATAGTCAATTACAAAGGCTGGAAAATCTGCCCTTTGGTTTGCTATGATCTTAGGTTTCCTGTTTGGTCCAGAAATTCGGACCATTATGATGTTCTTATTTATGTTGCCAGTTGGCCAACCGTTAGAATGCTGGCTTGGGATACTTTATTGAGAGCGCGCGCCATTGAAAACATGAGTTATTGCGTGGGTGTTAACCGCATTGGAACCGATGCTAATAATCACGAGTATTCAGGACATTCGGCTGTTTACGATGTTTTGGGCGAACGCATGGACAGTATTCCTTATAGCGTGGAAGCTGTAGAAATTGTAACGCTTAACAAAGAAGACATTACATTTAACCGCAATAAATTTAGTTTTTTGGCTGATCAGGATCAGTTTTCAATAACCTAAATTCTTCTATAGAATCCCACCCCGTTCTTGCATCTATCGCATCTGGTCTGTAGCTAATCCGTTCTGGTTGAATTTTTTTAAGATAGTTACCAGTATCCCATTTTCTATTGCCATTGGTGTCATAAACTACTCTCAAGAAATAAGTTCCGGGAACGATGTGCCTAAAATCGAACATTCGCGGTTCATCAGCAAATTGCTCGTATTTAACGACACCTTTGTTATCAGTTAACTGAACGATTAACGGGTATTCGCCATCAATCAAATTTACTCGAACATCCGACAGTTCAGAATATTGTCTCGTTTTTACCGAATAATTAAGTGTGTCATTCACATTTCCGAAGAAATCCGTTAGCGCATCTGGTAAAAATTGGATTTTATAGGAGTTGGCTTCGGTTTTATCAAACTTAAAACGATAGGTATTATTAAGAGTATCAAGTTCAGATTTAAAATCAACAGCTAACGAATCTTTATCCATAATACTCACTTTGGCCAAATCTAATGCATCAAATGGTATATTTCCTGAAATTGAAAAATCTTCATCATAATTGATGGTTCCAGATATCGATGCGGTAATTTTTAATGAATCGGCTTTCAAATCCCGAAAACGGTGTTTTAAAGTATCTGTATAAGTTTTGTTTTTGACTACAAAAAAAGTGGTATCCAATTCTACATTAGGTTTGTACCAATAATACAAGGTGTCTTTTTGAGCATCTCTAACGATACGCTGTTCAAAATCACTGGGCTTATTTGGCGCCAACATTTCTATACTGACCGATTTTGGATCACCTCTATAACCAAATTGTATTTTTTGTTTGGCGAGTTGAACAGGCCGTTCCATATTGAAATCGGCAATTTCCTTAAATAGTTTTATTTCATAAAAAGAAGAATCATCTGGTACGGTGATTTCCTGATCGTAAAATCCTATTTTATCTGACTTTTGCTCATAGGTAAAATTTCCATTTTCATCTTTTAATGCGATCAAACGGTATTTCCCAGCTTTAATATTATCAATACTAAACGTGCTCACACTATCAAGCGTATTGGTAACGTACAATGGTCTGGTTTTATAAACGGTGGAATCTGTGTAAGTAGAATCGACTTCATACAACATCACGGACACAAAGGTTTCGGGCTCTCGTTTTTCAGCATCCACAATTGCTCCCTTTACCGAAAGTGAATCGATATAAGATCCTGTGGAAAAAACATATTTAAAATACGGAAATGGATTTTCTTCATTATTGTCAACAATACTTTGTCCGAAATTAAAGGAATACGTCGTATTTGGCCTTAACGTATCATTAATTTTAATAGTAATGTATTTGCTGGCATTTCCCATGGGCATAATATCTGGTGCAGGATCCATGGGCGGTGAAACGATAAGCTGTTTTTGCAAATTTTTTATTTTGATATATTCATCAAAATAGATTTTAACCTCTGTAGCATTAAAATTAGTAGAATAATTTTCTGGTAATGACCTTAAAATCTTTGGTGGCACCATATCCTTTTCTCCACCTGAAGGCGTGCCTCTGTTGGCACAATTAACAAGAAGAACAAGAATGCCGACAAAAAAAAGTAGTTTATAATGGGCTCTAAACATTAGCACGTAGAAATTTCAGCAAATTAACGACATATTTGATAAAAACGGAAAAATTACTCCGCAATTGCCATAGTTGCCACACTTATTCTAACACCTTCAATTTTGGATAAGGCCTTTGCGCAGGTTTCAATAGTTGCGCCAGTTGTAATAATATCATCTACCAAAAGAATATGTTTCCCCTTTAAAACCTCAAAATCCGCAACTAAAAACACCGAATCATCAGTCATTAAACGCCGCAATCGATCTTTAAAAACCTGTGTTTTGGTAGCTCTATTTTTCTGTAAAACCTTAGTGTTAAAATCGCATTTTAAAGCATCTGCCAATTCTTTTCCAAACTTATGCACTTGGTTAAATCCACGTTGACGCATCCGTTTTGAATGCAGTGGAACAGGGATGACTACATCAATCGTTCTAAATCCTTCATGTTTAATGAGTTCCTCACCAAGCCATTGTCCTAAAAACTCACCCACCTCTTCATGGCCTTTATATTTAAGATTATGGATAAGATGCTGGACCAATCCTTTTTTTGAAAACCAAAATAAGGCCCAAGCATGTTCTAATTGGACACGGCCATAAAGACGTTTGGTCACATCATTATCAATGGTACTTCCAAAATTTGTCAACGGCAATTCGTATCTGCAAAGCACGCAAATAAAGAGCTCATTAGTTTCCAAATGATTGTCACATGCCAAACAAACCTTTGGAAAAAACAAGTTTAACAAGTTTATCATCTTTTTATCGATTTAATGGCACCTAAACAAACTTAATATATAATTTCGTCAGAATTAATAAATAATCCCTCATTCCCTCAATAATTATTTATGTTAATCCATCCGCAACTTTTTAATTATAAAATTATTATAGGTTCTTTGATTTTTGGTATTACGGCGATTAGTGTTTTGGGTTTTTCAACTTACCAATCCATCAAAGCCGAGCAGCAATTTTTAAAACAAGAAAACAAACTTGTTGAAAATGAATTATCAAAAATGATTCAGATATATGATAAAACAAAAGTTGCCAACCAGATGTTATCAGAGCAATTGGATAGTATTAAAACCTCAGCTCAAATGGCTTTGGACAAAATAAGAATCATGGAAAATGATGTTGAATCATTGGCAAGCTTTAGATCAAACCTCATTACCGAAAAATCAAGAAGTACTTCTCTTTTAAAAGCTATAGATTCCATAAACCTCCGCAATGGACAATTGGAAAACGAAAAATTTATGGCTTATACGGTCTTGGATGATCAGAAAAAAGTGAATGCAGCGCTTTTAAAAACCAATGAATCTTTAAACAAATCCATTGAAAAAGCAGCCATGATGACAGTAAATTCATTTCATACAAAGTTCTATAAATCGGGTACGCACGACAATGAAACCACCAAAGCCTCCCAAACCAAATGCATGGATGTATGTTTTACCCTTGCAAAGAATGAATGGGCAAAAAACGGAATGAAAGAAATATATATTCAAGTGTTAAATCCACTAAACAACGTTATTGGCAAAAAAAACGCGGTTAGATTTGACAAATCCTTACTTATTTATAGTGACAAACAGCTTGTTGATTACAACAATGAAGATCTTAATATTTGCGCCACCATAGAACCAGAAAAAAACGAGAAACCCTTTACAAAAGGTACATATTATATTTCGGTGTTCCATAACGACCATAAACTCGGAAGTACGCAAATTGTCTTAAACTAACCCCATAAAATATATTCATATAAACCGTTTCTTTAATTGGAAGGGTTTTCTATTTTTGTAGCATGACAAATCAGGACGATCAATTTAAGAAAGTTATATCTCACGCTAAAGAGTACGGATACGTGTTTCAGAGCAGTGAAATATATGATGGCCTTAGTGCTGTGTATGACTATGCCCAAAATGGCGCTGAATTAAAGAAAAACCTACGCGAGTATTGGTGGAAAGCTATGGTACAGATGAATGATAATATTGTAGGAATCGACTCCTCTATTTTCATGCATCCAACCATTTGGAAGGCTTCGGGCCACGTTGATGCTTTTAACGACCCGTTAATTGACAATAAAGATTCAAAAAAACGCTATCGTGCCGATGTTTTAATCGAAGACTATTGCGCTAAAATTGAAGCCAAAATTGAAAAGGAAGTTGAAAAAGCAGCTAAGCGTTTTGGCGATGCCTTTGACAAAGAAGAGTTTATTAGCACCAATCCGAGAGTTGTAGGATATTATGAAGATATCAAACGCATTTTATCGCGTATGGCAAAATCTTTGGAAACTGAAGATCTTGCCGATGTCAAAGCATTAATCGAAGAACTGCAAATTGCCGATCCTTTAACAGGAAGTAGAAACTGGACGGAAGTCAAGCAATTCAACTTAATGTTTGGCACCAAACTAGGAGCTTCTGCAGAAAATGCGATGGATTTATACCTACGTCCGGAAACGGCACAAGGTATTTTTGTGAATTTCCTCAACGTTCAGAAAACAGGACGATTAAAAATTCCATTCGGGATTGCGCAGATAGGAAAAGCCTTTAGAAACGAGATTGTTGCAAGACAATTTATCTTTAGAATGCGCGAATTTGAACAAATGGAAATGCAGTTTTTCATTCAGCCGGGCACTCAAAAACAATGGTTTGAACATTGGAAAGAAGCGCGAATGAAATGGCACCTTTCATTAGGAATGGGTGAAGAAAATTACCGTTTTCACGACCATGAAAAACTGGCCCATTATGCTGATGCCGCAACAGATATTGAATTTAAATTCCCGTTTGGATTTAAAGAACTGGAAGGGATCCATTCCCGAACCGATTTTGACTTAAAACAACACGAGATATTTTCGGGTAAAAAACTTCAATATTTTGACCATGAAACCAATGAAAGCTACACCCCTTATGTGTTAGAAACTTCAATTGGATTGGACCGTATGTTCTTGGCCGTTTTTTCAAATTCGTTGGTAGAAGAAGAATTGGAAAACAATACGACCAGAACTGTTTTAAAATTACCATCGGTATTGGCACCTGTTAAAGCTGCGATTTTCCCGTTGGTTAAAAAAGACGGATTGCCAGAAATAGCAACTCAAATAATGAACGACCTAAAATGGGATTTCAACGTTGTTTATGATGACAAAGATGCTGTTGGAAGACGTTATAGAAGACAAGACGCCAACGGAACTCCTTTTTGTATTACGGTTGACCACGAAACTTTAGAAAACAACACGGTCACTATTCGTCATCGCGATACGATGGAACAAACCCGTGTAAAAATTGAAGATTTACGTGAGATCATCAAACAAGAAGTTGACGTGAAATCATGGTTGATGAAAATGTAAGCTATTACAAAAAAGCGTAAAAACCCTATAAATTTAAAAATTCCAATAGCTCTAAATTAATTGAACTATTGGAATTTTTGTTTAAAGCGAATGATCTAAAGTAAAACAATAAACTTTCGTTTACTTTTCATCATAAGCCAACAATCGCAACGCATTAAGCACCACAACTAAAGTTGATCCTTCATGGAAGATTACGGCCAATCCAATATTGGTAAAATCTAAAATAGTAGCTGGCACCAATAAAGCAACCACGCCCATACTGATCCAAATATTCTGGGTGATAATGCGCTTGGAAGCTCGGCTCAAACCAATCGCAAAAGGCAACATTTCAATTTTATCGGACATCAAAGCCACATCTGCAGTTTCGAGAGCAACATCACTTCCTGCAGCGCCCATCGCCACACTAACTGTACTATAAGCCATGGCTGGCGCATCATTAACGCCATCTCCTACCATAGCAATTTTACCATCGCGTTTCATTAGTGCTTTTACAGCTTCCACCTTATCTTCTGGTAATAAATTACCTTTGGCTTCGGTCAAACCAATTTGTTTGGCAATAGAATCGCCTACATTTTGATGATCGCCAGTAAGCATTACCATACGCTGAATACCAATTTCCTTTAATCGTTTTAGGGTTTGAACAGCTGTTTTTCTAGGAACGTCCATAACGCTCACCAAACCTATTACTGCATTACGATGAGCCACCAACATGGCAGTATGCCCCTCCTGCAACAGTAGCTCCATTTTTGATCTTAATTCACCTGGAACTTCCATGCCTTCATCGGTCATTAGTTTTTCATTACCAATAAAAACGACTTGATCTTCATAAATTGCACTAATACCTTTACCATGAATAGCATTTACCTGTGAAGCCAAATTTTCATACACCATTTGGTATTGCGATTTCACACCATTGGCAATGGCTCTTGCAAGCGGATGATTACTTAAACTTTCAACTTCCAATATAATGCGCGCCAAGTTTTGCTCATCATAGTTTTCAGTTGGAATAACGTTAGTGAGTCTCGGTTTGCCTTCTGTCAACGTTCCAGTTTTATCAAAAGCGATAGTTAAAATAGACCCCAAATCTTCCAACGCTTTTCCACCTTTAATCAATACACCTTTTTGGGCAGCGCGTGCAATACCGCTCAACACTGCACTTGGGGTTGAAATTGCCAAAGCGCAAGGACTTGCCGCAACCAAAACCGTAATGGCGCGATATAAACTTTCATTGAAGGTTTCATCGACCATCATATAGGCAAAACATAAAATAGTCACGACTACAATAACCACTGGTACGTACCATTTTTCAAATTGCTTGGTCATTCGTTGCGTAGGCGATTTGTGCGTTTCTACCTCACTTACCATTTTGACTAGTCGTGCAACAGTAGAATCTTTACTGAGTTTCATAACCAAAACTTCAATACTCCCATCGCCGTTAATAGTGCCCGTATAAACCACATTCGTGCTATCAATATCCTCGAAGTTTGGAAGATTTTCCGCTGATTCTATAGCGGTTTTATCAACGGGCATACTCTCACCGGTAATTGGTGCTTGGTTGATGGCGCTATTTCCGGTGATGATCACGCCATCGGCCGCAATTTTTGAATTCGGCTTAACAACAATAATATCATTCAATTTTAAAGTTTCAACACCAACTTCCTCTATCCGGTCGCCTCGTTTTACCAATGCTGTCTTAGGCGTTAAATCTTGTAAGGCTTCAATGGATTTTTTAGCCTTGTTCATGGCATAATTTTCCAAAGCATGACCTAAACTGAACAGGAATAACAACAATGCGCCTTCGGCCCAACTCCCAATATAGGCAGCACCAACAGCAGCAGCAATCATCAAAAAGTCAATTTCAAATTCGCCTTTTTTGATTTTTAAAAAAGCTTCAATCGTAATATAATAACCACCAAATCCGTAGGCGATCAGAAAAGGAACAATATAATTCCACATGGACTGGGAATCAGCACCAAAAACCTTGATGCTAAAGCCAATAGCTAGAAATATGCCACACAACAAGGACAAATACAATTCTGTACGTGGACCAAAAATACCGTTATGGTCATGGCTGTGATCGTTATTTTCTTTATGAGGTCTGGTCATTCGTTAATTATTTAATGTTAATGCTCGCCGCCTTCGGACTCATTAAGCAACATATATGTGCCGTCCACAATGATTTTTTTGTCTTTTAAAGCCTCTGAATTCAAAATTTCAGCAAAATCTTCGGTTTGCAAACCTATGTCTAATTTTACTTTTTTAAGATGATATCCATCAGCGGTTT